>CALXIA010000004.1 GCA_944388245.1 uncultured Gemmiger sp.
TACTTGCGCGACGTGACGCGCACGCTAGTATTCTAGGGCTACGCCCGCATGTGAAAAACCCCCGGCTTGGCCGGGGGTGAACATCAAGCGCTCGCCGCTGTGCGGGCGGAACTTTGAGTATTTTTCCGAGGACCCGGTGGTCGCGGGAGAGCTCGCCTCCGCCCTGATCCAGGGCATCCAGAGTGAGGGCGCCGGCGCCTGCATCAAGCATTTTGCCGTGAACAATCAGGAAGAGCGCCGCATGACCATCAGCGCGGAGGTGTCCGAACGGGCGCTGCGGGAGATCTACCTTCCGGCCTTTGAAATCGCCGTGAAACAGGCGGATCCGGTAGCGGTGATGTGCTCCTACAACCGGATCAACGGGGTGTACGCGTCGGAAAACCGCCATCTGCTGACCGAGATCTTGCGGGAGGAATGGGGCTACGAAGGGATCGTGGTGACCGACTGGGGCGCGATCAACGATCGGGTGGAAGGCGTCCGGGCGGGCCTGGATATCGAGATGCCCCATGTAGGTCCGGAGAGCGACGCGGATATCGTGGAGGCGCTGGAGAAGGGAACGCTGGACGAGGCGACCCTGGACGCGATGGTGGAGCGGATCCTGCAAGCGGTATACCGGCTGGCGGAGGCGGGACATTCGGACACGCCGTACGACCGGCAGGCGGATCACGAGCTGGCGCGGGAGATCGAGGCGGACAGCCTGGTGCTGCTGAAGAACGAACCGAAGGTTCTGCCGCTGGACCCGGCCACACGGATCGCCTTTGTGGGAGAATTTGCCGCCCATCCCCGGTACCAGGGCGGCGGCAGTTCCCACATTCAGGCGTTCCGTGTGGCCGACGCGCTGCACGCGGCCCAAAAGATCGCCCCGGTCACATACGCGCAGGGGTACTCCGACCGGGACGAGGAGGCCGACCGGCTTCGGGCCGAGGCCTGCGCGGCCGCCAAGGCGGCGGATGTATGCGTTGTTTTCGCGGGGCTGCCCGACGCGTATGAATCGGAGGGCTACGATCGCCGGCATCTCTCCCTGCCGGCCCGCCAGAACCAACTGATCGAGGAGATCGCGAAGGTACAGCCGAACCTTGTGGTGGTGCTGCATAACGGATCGCCGGTCACTATGCCCTGGCTGCCGAGGGTGCCGGCTGTGCTGGAAGCCTATCTGGGCGGGCAGGCCGTGGGGGAGGCTTGTGTGGATGTGCTGTTCGGCAGGGTGACGCCCAGCGGCCATCTGGCCGAGACCTTCCCGCTGCGGCTGGAGGATACCCCAGCGTATCTGTCCGGTTCCGGCGAAAAAACAAAGGTGCGGTATATGGAAGACGTATTCGTAGGATACCGCTATTACGATTCCCGCGACAAAGAGGTGCTGTTCCCCTTTGGCCACGGGCTTTCCTATACGACCTTCGGCTATTCCAACCTGCGGATCGCGCCGCTGGGGGAAAACCGCTTCACGGTCTCGCTGGATGTGGAAAATACGGGAACGGTTGCGGGCAAAGAGGTGGTGCAGCTCTATGTGGGCAACCGGGCGGACTACGCGCCCCGCCCCCGCAAGGAACTTCGGAATTTCGCCAAGATCGCCCTTGCGCCGGGAGAGAAAAAAACGGTGGCGTTTACGCTGGAATGGCGGGATTTTTGCTATTACGACGAGGAGACCGGCGGTTTTCGCGCGGACAGTGGTGACTATAAGATCCTGGTGGGGTCCAGTTCCCGGGACATCCGGCTCAGCGGGGAGGTCCGGATCGAAACGGAGCCGGCCATCCAGCCGCCAACCATGCAGACGCTGGTGGGCGACGTGGTTCGCAGCGACCGGCTTTACCGGTATTTCGGCGCGCTTATCGAGAGCAACGGGTACGGATTTACCCGGGACGATCTGCTGCATCATGATGCCATGGAGGGCAATGCCTATATCCGCGCGGCGTTTGTCCTGAATGTTCCGCTGCGCTCTCTGCCGGTGTTCTGCAAAGGCAGGGTGACCCTGACCGATGTGCGCAAGGCTCTGCGCCGGGCCAACGAGGAATCGCTCGGCTGACCCGGCCGGTAAGATACAGCGCAAAAGGCCCCCGGGCCGAGCGGTTTCGCTCGGCCCGGGGGCCGTGTTTTGCGTGCGGATACCGGGTTACAGCAGGCTGCGGTAGAGGGCGGCGATCTCCTCCACGCTGGTGTCGCGGGGGTTGCCGGGGCGGCAGGCGTCGGCGTAGGCCGACTCGGACAGGAAGGGCACGTCCTCCTCCTTGACGATGGCCTTCAGGTCGGCGGGGATGCCCACATCGGCGGACAGCTGCTTCACCGCGTCGATGGCGGCCTTCACGTACTCGTCGCGGGTCATGCCGTCCACGCCCTCCACGCCCATGGCGCGGGCGATCTCCCGGTACTTCTCGCCGGTGGCGGGGGCGTTGTACTCCATGACGGTGGGCAGCAGGATCGCGTTGGCCACCCCGTGGGGGGTGTCATACACCGCGCCCAGGCTGTGGGCCATCGAGTGCACGATGCCCAGCCCCACGTTGGAGAAGCCCTGGCCGGCGATGTACTGGGCCAGCGCCATGCCCTCCCGGCCCTCCGGGGTGTTGGCCACCGCGCCGCGCAGGTACTTGGAGATCAGCCGGATGGCCTCCAGATGGAACATGTCGGTCATCTCCCAGGCGGCCTTGGTGATGTAGCCCTCGATGGCGTGGGTCAGCGCGTCCATGCCGGTGGCGGCGGTCAGCCCCTTGGGCATGCTGCTCATCATGTCCGGGTCCACCACGGCCACCTCGGGGATGTCGTTGGTGTCCACACAGACGAACTTGCGCTTCTTCTCCACGTCGGTGATCACGTAGTTGATGGTGACCTCGGCGGCGGTGCCGGCGGTGGTGGGCACCGCGATGGTGAAGACCGCGTGCTTCTTGGTGGGGGCCACCCCCTCCAGGCTGCGCACGTCGGCAAATTCCGGGTTGTTGGCGATGATGCCCACCGCCTTGGCGGTGTCCATGGAAGAGCCGCCGCCGATGGCGATGATGCAGTCCGCGCCGGAGGCCTTGAAGGCGGCCACGCCGCTCTGCACGTTCTGGATGGTGGGGTTGGGCTTGATGTCGCTGTAGACTTCATAGGGGAAGGCGGCCGCGTCCAGCAGGCCGGTGACCTTGGCGGTGACCCCGAACTTGATCAGGTCCGGGTCGGAGCAGACAAAGGCCTTCTTGTAGCCGCGGGCGGTGAGTTCCGGCAGGATGTTTTCGATGGCGCCCTTGCCATGGTAGGAAATGGTGTTCAGCACGATGCGATTGGCCATGATGATCGTCTCCTTTTTCTGTTTTCGGGCGGGTCGCGCCCTTCTTTGTTATTAGTATAACGATCTTTTTGGCCGGATTTCAAGTGACAGATCGGCCGGTGTGTCACATCGGGGGAAGATTTTACAAATCGGACACAAAACCGCCCGGGGCCGGCAGACAGGCCGGCCCCGGGCGGGGCGGGTTCAGGCTTCGGGATGCAGATCCCGCAGCAGAGATTCCAACCGGGCGGGCATGGATTCGATGAGCAGCTCCACCATCTGTTCGGGGCTGCGCTTCATGCCGCCCACCGCCCAGCGGGCGGTCATCTCGATGGAGCCCCGGCAGTACATCTCCAGCAGAAAGGCGGTGTCCCCGTCCAGGGGCGCGCCGGTCTTGCGGGTGATGATGTCCCGGTAAAAGCGGTAGATGAACTCGTAGTCGTACCGCATGAGGGAGTTGGCGTCGTCGCTGCCGAAGGCGCAGGCGAAGAAGCTCTGCTCCGCCTGGATGAACCGGAACTTGTTGAGCAGCCCCTCCCGCAGCGTCAGGCTGACCCCCATCTCCTGGAAGGACTGGTCCACCAGCCGCTCAAAGTACCAGTTGACCAGGTCGTACTTGTCCAGAAAACAGCGGTAGAAGGTCTGGCGGCTGACCCCGGCCGCCTCGGTGATCTGCTTGACGGTGATCTTGTCCAGCGGCTCGCGGCGCACCAGTGTCTTGAGCCCCTCCGCCAGCCGGTACCGGGCCCCGTCCTGTTTAGCCATCCGCCTCGCCTCCCGCCTTTTTTTCCATTATACCAGAAAGGGCGGGGGCGCGCCAGCGGGTCAGTTTTTCTGGCCGTAGTAGGCGTTCGGCCCGTGCTTGCGGGAGAAGTGCTTTTCCACCAGATACCCGGGGGCGGGGGCCGCGTCCGGGCTGACCAGCCGGGTGTAGAGGGCCATTTTGGCCACCTCCTCCAGCACCGCCGCGTGGTACACCGCCTGGGCCGGGTCCTTGCCCCAGGCAAAGGGCCCGTGGCTGTGGCAGATCACGGCGGGCAGATGCACCGGGTCGATGCCCCGCTGGGTGAAGGTCTCCACGATGACCCTGCCGGTGTTCTTCTCGTAGTCCTCGTCCAGCTCCTCTTTCGTCAGGTGCCGGGCGCAGGGCACCGGGCCGTGGAAGTAGTCGGCGTGGGTGGTGCCGTAGCAGGGGATGTCCCGCCCGGCCTGGGCCCACCCCACCGCGTGGGGGCTGTGGGTGTGCACGACGCCCCCCAGGGCGGGGAAGGCCCTGTACAGTTCCAGGTGGGTCTTGGTGTCGGAGGAGGGGTTCAGATCGCCCTCCACGATGCGGCCCTCCAGGTCCAGCACCACCAGCGTTTCGGGGGTCAGGTCCTCATACGCCACGCCGGAGGGCTTGATGACCACCAGCCCCCTTTCCCGGTCGATGCCGGACACGTTGCCCCAGGTGTAGGTGACCAGCCCCCGGCGGGGCAGTTCCAGGTTGGCCTCGTAGACGGCCTGCTTTAGTTGTTCCAGCATGGGCGGCTCCTCATTTCAGTTTCCAGGCCAGGTCGGACAGGAACAGATCGTGCTCCAGGCTTTCCACGGTGGTGTCCTTGCCGATGTGCACGAACTCAATGTCCATCATCCGGGCCCAGTCCCGCATCTGCTCGGCGGTCACGTCGTAGCTGAGCACCGTGTGGTGGGCCCCGCCGGCGGTGATCCAGCACTCGAGACCGGTGGTCAGGCTGGGCAGCGGCTGCCACATCACCCGGGCCACCGGCAGGTTGGGCATGGGCAGGATGGGCTTGACACAGTGGATGTCCTGGCAGACAAGCCGCAGCCGGCCGCCCATGTCGATCAGGCTGATGACCACCGCGTCCCCCTCGTGGCCCTCAAACACCAGCCGGGCGGGCGGTTCCCGGTCACCGATGCCCAGCGGGTGCACCTCGATCCGGGGCCGGGCCGCCGCCACGCTGGGGCAGACCTCCAGCATGTGGGCCCCCAGGCTGTACTCGTTGCCCGGCTCCAGGTGGTAGGTGTAGTCCTCCATAAAGGCGGTGCCGCCGGTTTTGCCCTCGCTCATGGCCTTGACGATGGCGGTCATGGCGGCCACCTTCCAGTCGCCCTCGCCGCCGTAGCCGTAGCCCTGGGCCATCAGGTGCTGGCTGGCAAGGCCCGGCAGCTGCTTCATGCCGTACAGGTCCTGGAAGGTGTTGGAGAAGGCCAGGCACCCCTCCGCGTCCAGCATCTTCTTCATGGCGATCTCCTCCCGGGCCTGGTAGCGCACGGTGGCCAGATCGTCGGTGGCAAGGTCATAGGCGGCGCGATACTCCTCCATCAGGGCGTCGATCTCCGCGTCGGTGACCGCGTCCATGGTCTCCACCAGCTGGCCCACCGGCCAGGTGTTCACCTGCCAGCCCAGCTTTGCCTGCACCTCCACCTTGTCCCCCTCGGTGACGGCCACCTCCCGCATGTTGTCACCAAACCGCATCACCTTCAGCCCCTTGCTGACCGCCGCGCCCACGGCGGCCCGCATCCAGTCGCCCAGGCGGCGCTGCACGGCCTCGTCCTGCCAGTAGCCGGCGATCACCTTGCGGGGCGCGCGCAGCCGGGCCCCGATGAAGCCGTGCTCCCGGTCGCCGTGGGCGGCCTGGTTCAGGTTCATGAAGTCCATGTCGATCTCCTCGTTGGGGATGGTCCGGTTGTACTGGGTGGCGAAATGGCACCAGGGCTTCTGCAGGGCCGCCAGCCCGTTGATCCACATTTTGCTGGGGCTGAAGGTGTGGCACCAGGTCACCAGGCCGGCGCAGGCCGGGTCGTAGTTGGCCTGGCGCACCAGGTCGGTGATCTCCTGGTTGGTCTTGACGGTGCGTTTGTACACCAGCTTGCAGGGCAGACGGCCGGACGCGTTCAGCGCCCCGGTCATCTCGGCGGCCCGGGCGGCCACCGTTTCCAGCACCTCCGGGCCGTACAAAAACTGACTGCCCACCACAAACCAGAATTCATATTGCTGCATGCTCATTGCTCTGTACCTCCTGTATCAGCGCAGCGCGTCGCCGGCGGCCTTCTCCACCGGCAGACAGGCTGTGTAGTCCCGCAAAAAGGCGGCGAACCCCGCCCGGTCGGCCTCGTCGGGGGCGAGGGTGCTGCCCGCCGCGCCGGAAAAAATCTGCTCGTTCAGCCAGCTTTCCAGGGTCTGGCCCTCGTTCTGTTTCAGCCGGTAGAGGGCCAGCAGGGCCATGCCCCAGGGGCCGCCCTCCCCGGCGGTCTCCATCACCGACACCGGCACCCCCAGCGCCCCGGCCAGCAGCTTCTGGCCCGCCACCGGGGTCTTGAACAGCCCGCCGTGGCCCAGCAGCCGGTCCAGTTTGACCTGCTCGCGTTCCAGCAGAAGGTCCATGCCCAGCTTCAGGGCGGCCATGGTGGAATACAGCTGCGCCCGGGCAAAGTTTTCCAGGGTGAGGGCCGCCCCCGGCCGGCGCACAAACAGCGGCCGCCCCTCGGCCAGGCCCATCACCGGCTCGCCGGAGTAGCAGTTGAAGTTCACCAGGCCGCCGCAGTCCGGCGCGCCCTCCAGGGCTTTGTGGTAGAACAGGTCGTAGAGGGCGGGTTTGGCCAGCGGCGCGCCGGCGGCCTCGGCCATCTGGCCCAGCAGCTTCACCCAGGCGTCCAGGTCGGAGGTGCAGGTGTTGCAGTGGACCATCGCCACCGGCCGTCCGGTGGGGGTGGTGACCAGGTCGATCTCCGGATACACCCGGGAGAGGGGCTTTTCCAGCACCACCATGGCGAACACGCTGGTGCCCGCCGACACATTGCCGGTGCGGGCCGCCACGCTGTTGGTGGCCACCATGCCGGTGCCCGCGTCCCCCTCCGGCGGGGCGGCCAGCGCCCCGGGCCGCAGGGTCCCGGTGGGGTCCAGCCAGGCCGCGCCCGCCTCGGTCAGGCGGCCCGCGTCGGCCCCGGCGGACAGCACCCGGGGCAGGATCTCCCGCAACCGGCAGGGCAGGCCCTGTTCCGCCAGCAGCCGGTCAAAGCGGGCCAGCATCCGTTCGTCCCAGTCGCCGGTGGCGCTGTCGATGGGGAACATGCCCGAGGCCTCGCCCACCCCCAGCACCGCCCGGCCGGTCAGCTGCCGGTGCACATAGCCCGCCAGGGTGGTGAGATGGGCGATCTGTGCCACATGGGGTTCGCCGTTCCGCATGGCCTGGCAGAGATGGGCCACGCTCCACCGCTGGGGGATGTTGAAGCCAAAGAGGGCGGTCAGTTCCGCGGCGGCCGTTTCGGTGGTGGTGTTGCGCCAGGTGCGGAAGGGGGCCAGCTGCCGGCCGTCCTTATCAAAGGGCAGGTAGCCGTGCATCATGGCCGACACCCCCAGCGCCCCCACCTGCCGCAGCGGTTCGCCGTATCGGGCCTTGTAGTCCGCCGCCAGGCGGGCGTAGGCGTCCCGCACGCCGGCCTGCGCGTCCTCCAGATGGTAGGTCCAGTAGCCGCCCTCGAACCGGTTTTCCCAGTCGTGGGCGCCGCTGGCCAGCACCGCGCCGGTCTCGTCCACCAGCACCGCCTTGATGCGGGTGGAGCCCAGCTCGATGCCCAGGGCTGTGGAAGTTTGTTCTGTCATGGTATCACCGCCTGTTGTTGTAGCAAGAAAAATTGACAGGCCCGCCCCCGCTGCCGTACAATGGAACCGAGCGTTCCGGGCAGGGGGGAGGGGCCGCCATGCGAGCCGTGTTTGACCGGAAAGAACTGCTGGTGCTGCTGCGGGATTTTTATGAGCTCACCGGCATCCGGGCCGTGGTGTTTGACGAGTGGGGGATGGACATTCTGTCCTATCCGGGGCAGCTGCCCCGCTTCTGCCGGCTGGTGCGCAGCACCCGGCGGGGCGAACTGGGCTGCCGCGTCTGCGACCAGCAGGCCTGCTACCGGGCAAAACAGGAAAAACGTTCGGTCATCTATCCCTGCCACGCGGGGCTGATCGAGATCATCACCCCCATCCGGGTGGACGATGTGATCGTGGGATATCTGCTGTTGAGCCACATCGTGCAGGGGGCGGACGAGGCCGCCGAGTGGGCGCTGGCCCGGGCCGCCTGCCGGGAATACGGCCTGGAGGAGGGCGCGCTGCGGGCGGCCTACGACCAGCTGCCCCGCACCCCCTATCCGATCCTGAAGGCCGCGGCCGACCTGCTGACGCTGGCGGCGGCGGCGCTGTACCAGGCGCGGCTGGCCCGGCTGGTGCCCGGCAGCGCGGCCGACCGGCTGCACCGGTTCCTGACCGAGCACCTGGCCGAACCCCTGCCCAGCGCGCGGGTCTGCGAGACGCTGGGGGTCGGGCGCACCAGGCTGTTCGCGCTGGCGCGGGAGACCTACGGGTGCGGCCTGGCCGAGCAGGTGGCCCGGATGCGGGTGCGCCGCGCCATGGAACTGCTGGCCACCACCGAGATGACCAACAGCCAGATCTGCGAGGCGGTGGGCATCCCGGACTACAACTACTTTTTCCGGGTGTTCCGCCGCCAGACCGGGCTTACCCCCCGGGCCTACCGGCAGAACTTCCGCGAGATACACATCCCCTCCTCACTATAGCACGCCGGGGCGGCGGGGGATAGGGGCGGACGTTCATTTTACTGGAGAATCGTTCACAAATCCACCCCCGCCGGGGCGGGGAAGGGTTTGTGGGATCGGTTGGAAAGGATGCGAGAAGAATGAAGGAAGAATGGGAACAGGAACAGCAGGAATTTCTGCGGGACACGCTGCAAAAGCTGCTGGGGCAGGACAGCCCCACCGGTTTCACCGAAAAGGCGGTGGCGCTGGCCCAGACGATCGCTGACGGGCAGGGCTTTGCCACCCGGCGCACCGGCAAGGGCAATCTGATCGTGACGGTGCCGGGCCGCCAGCCGGGCCGTCAGGTGGGGCTGTGCGCCCATGTGGACACCCTGGGGCTGATGGTGCGCTCCATCACCGAGGAGGGGATGCTGCGGGTCACCCGGGTGGGCGGGCCGCTGATGCCCACCCTGGACGGGGAATACTGCCGCATCTACACCCGGGAGGGCAAGGTGTACACCGGCACGGTGCTGAGCCTGTCCCCCTCGGTGCATGTGCAGGACGACGCCGCCACCCGCGCCCGGGACGAGAAGAACATGGTGGTGCGGGTCGACGAGAAGGTGCGCGGCAAGGCGGATGTGCAGGCGCTGGGCATCGCCCCCGGGGACTATGTGTGCTACGACCCCAAGACGGTCATCACCGAGAGCGGGTTTGTCAAGTCCCGCTTTCTGGACGACAAGGCCAGCGCGGCCTGCCTGCTGACCCTGCTGTGGCAGATGCGCCGCACCGGCCTGCGGCCGCTGCACGATACCTGGCTGGCCTTCACCGTGCACGAGGAGGTGGGCCACGGCGGGTCCACCCTGCCCCCGGCGGACGAGATCCTGGCGGTGGACATGGGCTGCATCGGGGAGGATCTGTCCTGCACCGAGTACCAGGTGTCGGTCTGCGCCAAGGATTCCGGCGGCCCCTACGACTACGAGCTGGTCAGCCGGCTGGTGCGGCTGGCTAAGGAGATCGGGGTAGACTGCGCGGTGGACGTGTATCCCCACTACGGCTCCGACCTCGGGGCCGCCTGGCGGGCCGGTCTGGACGCCCGGGGCGCCCTGATCGGGCCGGGGGTCCACGCCTCCCACGGGATGGAGCGCACCCATCTGGACGCGCTGCGCGCCACCCTGACCCTGGCCGGGCTCTATCTGGAACTGGCCTGAACCGCAAAAAATACAGAGCAAGGCCCGCCGCAGCTGTCTGGCTGCGCCGGGCCGCGGGGTACAATACGAGCAGAGCGAGGTGAACGGGATGTATTATCGGATCGGAGAAAAGCTGGTCAACGCGCCGGAAGGAACCAAAAACGGATGGCGGGGGATCGCGGCGGTGCTGCGGCCGGAACAGCTGGCAAAGGCGGACCTGCCGCAGGGGCTGCTGCCGGAGGACGCGGTGGCCGGCCTGGCCGGGTGCCGGGTCTGCCGGCTGACGGTGGAGACCGCCCGCATCCAGGGAGAGCTGCATATCCCGGCCAAGGGCAAACACCGGGCGCGGAACCTGCTGTTCGTCTGGTGGGAGGGCAGCCTGCTGTTTGTGGACCCGGACGGGGCGGCGGCGGAGTGCCTGGACAAGGTGCGCCGGATGCGGCCCCATCACGCCGACGGGGCGGACGATCTGCTGATGGATTTTTTCCTGGCGCTGGTGCTGGACGATCTGACCGAGATCCAGTCGCTGGAGGACCGGATCTCGGAGATGGAGCAGGCGGTGCTGGAGAACCGCACCGGGGAGTTCATCGGCCAGATGAGCCGGCTGCGCCGGGAACTGAACCAGCGCAACCGGTTCTACGCCCAGCTGGACGATCTGGTGACCACCCTGCAGGAGAACGCCTCTGATCTGCTGGACGGGTGCAGCCAGAGCCGGCTGCAGTATGTGCTGCGGCGGCTGGACCGGCTGCAGAGCGAGACCCAGCTGCTGCGGGAGTACGCCAGCCAGGTGAGCAGCGAGTATCAGTCCCAGGTGGATATCGCCCAGAACCGGATCATGAAACTGCTCACCATCGTGACCACCATCTTTATGCCCCTGTCCCTGATCGTGGGCTGGTACGGCATGAACTTCGATATGCCCGAACTGGGCTGGCGGTACGGATACCCCGCCGTCATCGTTCTGAGCGTGCTGGTCGTGGGCGGCTGCGTCGCCTATTTCCGCCGCAAGCGCTACTGGTAGAGGGCCGATATGGGCCGATATGGGGGACCAGTCCCCCATGCCCCCTTTTGTCGGGCGGAATCCTCCGCCCTCTGAAAAAATACAGGAAAGGCCTGCGCAGAACCATACGGCTTTGCGCGGGCCTTGCTTTTATGTTCCCTGAGGGCGGAGAATTCCGCCCTCGATTTCCGGGGTCTGGGTCCGCGAAGCGGCCGAAGCCCCGGTGGGGCTTTGGACCAGCAGCGCGGTCGGCGCAGCCGGGCGGGCGCATCCTTGTTGCGCCCGCAGCGCTGGGGGGACGTTGTCCCCCCCAGATTTAGCCGTCAGCCCGAGACGGGCAGGTGATGGGCGGCTTTTTCCTGGTTCATGCGGCGCATATCGCCCTCGATGTCCATGACCAGCAGCACGGCGAGCATGGCCAGGGTGACCAGGCCGGGCACCCAGCCCAGCAGGGCGTTGATGGTGGCGACGGTGGCGTCGGGCTGGACGGCGAGGGCCTCATTGAACCCGGACAGGTGCAGCGTCACCGTGAGCAGCTGGGTAGCGCCGGCCTGGGCCAGCTTGGCGGCCAGGTTGTCCCCGGTGGAGACCAGGCTGTCGATCCGGCGGCCGCTCTGCCACTCGATCAGGTCCGCGATGTTGTTCCGGTTGGTGTTGAACATCACGAAGGCGATGGCCAGGCCGACGCCCACCGTCACCGCGTTGGTGTAGATGGCCCCCACCGAGAAGGGATCGATCACAAACCAGATCTTGCCCAGCACCAGCACCGCCGCGCCGAACAGCATGGTCCGCTTGCGGCCCAGCGCCCGGTCCAGCGGCCCCACCAGCAGGGTGGCCACGATGGACACCACCAGATACACCGCCTGAATGATAGTGGCGGCGGCGGTGCTGCCCATCACATAGGTGGCGTAGTAGGTGATGGAACTCATGATCAGCACGTTGTTCACGCCGTAGCAGATGATGTACAGCATGTTCAGCACCCAGGACCGGCAGCGCAGCAGCATCTTCGCGGCCGCGGCGGCGCTCACGTGATCCTCGTTGTCCTGGATCTGCTGCACCCGCTCCCGGGTGGTGAAGTAGTGGGCCAGGCTGCCGATCACGCACACCGCCCCCATCACCATCGCCGTGAGCAGGAACCCCCGGGCGCTGGTCGCGTCGATCAGGTTGCCCTCGGCATCCAGCGCGCCGAACACCTTCAGCAGCGGCAGACAGGCCACCGCCCCGATCCCGCTGCCCAGGTACCCGCCCAGGTTCCGGTACACGTTGATGGACCGGCGGTCCTCGTCCCGGTTGGTGGCCAGGCCCCCCATGCTGTTGTAGGGGATGGCCACAAAGGTGTTGATGGACTCAAAGATAAAATAGATCCCCAGCGCCAGGATCACCGTGACCGTCTGGCTGGTGCGGAAATCGCAGAACAGCGCCACCACCGACAGCGCCCAGGGCACCGCGAACCAGAGCGCGAAGGGCCGGCACCGCTCGCCGTTTTTGAACTTGTGGTTCACCGACCAGAACCCGATCAGCGGGTCGTTGACCGCGTCCCAGACGGTGCCGATGGTCAGCACCGCCCCCCGCCGCCAGCACGTCGATCTTCAGCACGTTGGTCAGAAAGAACAGATAGTAGATGCTCTTGAACTGGTACACCACGTTGCTGGCGGTGGAGAAGGTGAAGAAGCCGAATTTCTCGGGAAATTTCAGCCGGGGGATCGTGGATCCGTTCATAGGGTGGGTCCCTCCTTTTCCAGGGTGAGCAGCGAGGCCCGGACAGGGGATCGTGGCCGGAATCCCGCACACCTTCTTTCACAAGATGTTGCAATAAAGTATACCACATTTTCCTTTCCAGGGCAACCGGGGCGGAGAAGCCGATCCGGGGGGACAACGTCCCCCCGGACCCCGGAAATCATGGCCGAATCTCTTCGGCCATAGGAGATTGATAGAACAAGGCCCGCGCAAGCCATCCGGCTGTGCGCGGGCCTTGCCGCTTTTGTTTTCCGACGCGGGCCGGAAATCCGGCCCGCTGGAAGGGGGCATGGGGGACCCCGGGTCCGCAAAGCGGTCGGCGCAGCCGGGCGGGCGCATCGTGGACGCGCCCGCAGCCCCGGTCCCCCATATTGGCTGGGGCTTGGCCGGGCCGCGGTTCAGCGCCGGCTCAGCACCCCCTGCAGCACGGCGCGCAAAGCGGCGTAGGCCACGGCGGCCACCGGCCAGACCAGCCAGGTGAATCCCCAGCGCATGGAGAGAAAACTCCACAGCAGATACCCGGCGGTGACGGCGCACCAGTAGGCCCCGGTAAAGGGCTCCAGCCGTTTTTCCAGCCGCTTGTTCTCAGGGGTGTAATCCCCCCGCTGCAGCAGCTTGTTCAGGCATCCGCAGACAAGCCCCACCCGCAAAATGATCGCCACCCCCAGCGCCACCAGCGCCAGCAGCAGGCAGAGCAGCCCCAGCACCACCGGGTCGGACGCGCCCAGCCCCGCCGCCAGAAGGATCGGCGCCAGCGACAGGATGAACAGCACCACCCCGATCGTCACCGAGACCCGGAACGCGGGTTCCAGTTCCTCCTTGCGGCGCAGCAGCACCCCTTCCACCCCGTAGGCCAGCTGGAACGGCTCCTTCTCCAGATACTCGTACCGGGCCAGCTGCATGCCGGTCAGCACCAGCACCGCCACCGCCGCCGCCACGATCACCAGCAGCACCGAAAACCCCACGCCCGCGGCCAGGTCCTCGCGCGCCTGCCCCGCCTGCGCCCCGCTCATCAGCGCCAGAAACGGCGCCGGCGACAGGATCAGCGCTGCCACCGCCGCCGCGATCCGGCCGGACACGCTCTCGTACAGGGTCAGGCAGGCGTCCGCCTCCTCGGCGGTCAGGGTGCGGGGCGCGTCCGGGTCCGCGTCGGGGCCGGGCCCGTCGGGCAGCGCGCGCTCGTCCAGTTCGTCCTTCAATAAAAAGTCGGTACTCACCCCAAACAGCGCGCTCAACCGCAAAATCTTCTCCAGGTCCGGGATCGAGGTCCCGCTCTCCCACTTCGACACCGACTGGCGGCTCACCTGCATCCGGTCGGCCAGTTCCTCCTGGGACAACCCGCACCGGCGGCGCAGCAGGGCAATCTTTTCAGCCAAGATCATAGTCTGGTTCCATCCTTTCGTCTGGTCTTGCGTTTCCATGCCCCCAGTATACCGAACTTTTGCCCGCCGCGCCACCACCCGCCGGTTGGAATCGGCGCAACCGGCGCGCGCATGCCCCGCAACCGGGCCGCCGGATCCGCCGCCCCGGCGGCATTTCTGCGACAAATGGTTTCCTTTGTATGGGGAGCCGCCGCGCTGTTGGGAGGATTGCACAGCCCGGATAAGAAAAATTTGTACGAACGCCGAAATTCCCCCGCGCCCATTGACTTCACCGGCACAGAGCGCGTATAATAAAACCAGCAAATGTACATACGTGTTTATAAATCGCTGCCGCTCTCCGGGACCACAGCCCGGCCGGGCGGGGGCCGCCTGTTCATCGGATTCGGAGAAAAACGACCGAAACACCGTTGAGAGATCCACATCATTCGCGCAGGGCTCCCGCGGCGGAGCGAATTTCTTTTTTTTCTTGATACATACGTGTGTACATACAAGACCGGAAGCGCGCGTCCGCGCGCGAAACGCGCACAAGAGAGAACCATAAGGAGGAAAAAACCATGAAACGAGTTCTGGCACTGGTCCTGGCGCTGTGTCTGGCGCTCAGTCTGGCCGCCTGCGGCGGCGGAAATTCCACCTCCCAGCCCTCCGGCAGCACCGCCGGCGGCTCTTCCAGCGCCGCCGACGCCGTTCTGAGCGAGGAGATCACCATCAAATTTGCCAACTACGCCCTGCTGGAGGACGGCTACACCGAATTCTGGGAAGGGGTCAAGAGCGGCTTTGAGACCCAGTACCCCAACATCACCATCGAGTGGGTCACCGCCCCCTACGGGGAGATCACCAACCAGGTCATCAACATGGCCGGCGGCGGCGACATGGTGGACATCATGTTCGGTGAGCTGGACTGGATCCCCACCCTGGAGGACGCGGGCCTGACCGTTCCGGTGACCAGCGTGCTCACCGAGGAGTATCTGGCCGACTTCTATCCCAGCGTGCTGGACAGCTGCCGGGTAAACGGCGAGATCTACGGCCTGCCCATGTACATCAGCCCCTTCATCCTCTACTACAACAAGGACCTGTTTGAGCAGGCCGGCCTGGATCCCAACACCCCGCCCACCACCTACGACGAGATGCTGACCATGGCCGAATCCCTGAGCAAGCTGACCACCGCCGACGGCAACCCGGTGTACCCCTTCGGCCAGACCACCGCCTCGGTGGCGGTGTCCGGCGCGGCGCTGACCGGCATGGTCTACAACTTCGGCGGCACCGTGCTGGATGAGAACGGCCAGCTGGCCACCGGCAACCAGGGCTTCAAGGACGCGTTCACCATGCTCCATACCCTGGATCAGAAGGGCTACAATCCCCAGAACTCCAAGCTGAAGGACCTGCGGCAGCTGTTCGCCACCGGCCAGCTGGCCATGTACTATGACCAGAGCTGGGGCTTCAACGGCGTGAGCAGCATCAACCCCGACGCGGCCAGCTTCACCGCCAGCGCCCCCGCCCTCAAGGGCGGCAGCGGCAACGGCGCCTCCATCCTGCAGGGTCAGGTGCTGCTGTACATGGACAACGGCGATCTGCAGCGGGAGGCCTGCCGCCTGCTGACCGAGTACATGCTGACCGAGGACGTGCTGGTGGACTACATCACCAACATCACCCCGGCCTACCCGGCCAAGCAGAGCATGGCCAATATGGAACTGAACCCGGTGCTGCAGGGCGCCGCCAGCTCCATTGACAACCTGTCCAGCGCGCCCTTCGTGGCCGCCCAGGCGGACCTGAACCTGGAACTGTGCACCCTGGCCCAGGCGGTCACGGTGAGCGGCACCGACGTGGACACCGCCATCGCGTCCTTTGAGCAGACCGCCTCCGGCATGCTGGGATGACCGTCTGCTGACAACCGCATAACGTACCATCACACCGGCGCGGCGGGCACCGCCCCCGCGCACCGGTCTTTGTGCCCGGGCGGGATAGATTCTGTGGCTATCCCGCCCGTTTTATCGAGATTTTGCCGCGCCCGGGGCCGGCCCGATCTACCAAGGGGGGTATTCCTATGTCCACTTCCACGGCTGTACGGCAGCCACGCATGAAGCTGAAAAAAACCACCGGCGACCAGTTGTTCAGCCTGGCGCTGATCGCGCCCACCCTGCTGGTGACCATCGTCTTTATCATCGTGCCGGTGATCGACTCGGTGATCAAGAGCTTCACCGAGTACAAGATCAAGAACATCATCAGCGGCGCGCCCGGCGTCTGGAACAACTTTGAAAACTACATCAAATTGTTCCAGGGCGGCAAGCTCTGGCCCGCGGTGGCCCACACCCTGCTGTTCGTGGTGGGGGTCGTGGTGGCCCAGTTCGTGCTGGGCATGGCCCTGGCGGTGATCCTGAACACCGGGCTCAAGGGCGCCCGGTTCATCCGCAGCGTCATGATGATGCCCTGGGTGGTGCCCACCATCATCTCGGCGCTGGTCTGGATGTGGATCTTCCAGCCCCAGTACGGCCTGCTCAAGTACGCGGTGGGCGTATTCACCGGCGGCGCCGTCTCCGATTTCGCCATCCTGAACGACCCGGGCACCGCCCTGCTGGGCGTGGCCATCGCCGCCTTGTGGAAACAGGTGCCCCTGACCACCCTGCTGCTGCTCAGCGGCCTGCAGAACGTGCCCGACGACATGTTGGAGGCCGCCACCATCGACGGCGCCTCCCGCTCCAAGAAGTTCTTCGCCATCGTGATCCCCTATATGAAGAGCGTCATCAGCATCGTGGTGAGCATGGCCATCATCGAGAACTTCAAGCAGTTCCCCCTGATCTGGACCATGACCGGCGGCGGCCCCAGCGAGTCCACCACCACCCTGGCCATTTTGAGCTACCGGGAGGCCTTTGTCTCCAACAACCTGGGCAGCGGCGCGGCGGTCACCACCCTGTGGATGCTGCTGATGATCCTGGTGGTGGCCCTGTACCGCAAACTCTTCCAGGCGGAAGACATGAACTGAGAGGAGGAAACGCGCCATGAAAGAAAAAAATCTTCCGCTCTCGGTGGGCAAATGGGTGCTGCTGGCGGTCATCCTGTTCTTTTTGCTCTTTCCGCTGTACTGGGTGCTGGTGACCAGCTTCAAGACCAACATGGAGGCCTACCGGGCCACCCCCACCTTCTTCCCCGACGCCCCCACCGTGGAGAGCTACATCAAGCTGTTCACCGAGAACAACGACTTCTTCGTCTACTATAAAAACAACTTCATCGTGTCCGGCGTCACCGCCCTGATCACCACCTGCCTGGCCATCCTGGCCGGCTACGGGCTGAGCCGTTTCCACTTCAAATGGAACGGCCTGGTGGTGGCCATCCTGCTGTCCAGCCAGATGTTCCCGGTGGTCAGCCGGATGATCAGCCTGTACGATCTGATGAACAAGATGAACCTGATCAACACCCTGCCCGGCCTGATCCTGGCGCTGACCGCCGCCATGCTGCCCTTCACCGTCATGCTCATGAGCAGCTTCTTCGACGGGGTGCCCACCGCCGTGGAGGAGGCCGCCTATGTGGACGGCGCGTCCCGGCTGGCGGTGCTGTGGAAGATCGTGGTGCCGCTGGTCAAGCCCGGTATGCTGGCGGTGGGCATCTACTCCTTCCTGATGACCTGGGACGATTACCTGCACTGCATCACCCTGATCCAGAACGACGCGCTGCGCACCATGTCGGCCGGCGTGGCCATGCGGTATCTGGGCGAATTGAGTTACGACTGGAGCCTGATCAACACCATCTCGATCATCGGCACCGTGCCCATGCTGCTGCTGTTCTTCTTCTTCCAGAAGTACATGGTCAAGGGCCTGGTGGCCGGCGCGGTCAAGGGCTGATCCGTCATACTGCGAGCGTTAAGGAGGAACAAACGCCATGCTTACCAATAACCTGGACCTGCTGCAGCGGGCCTCCCGGGAGGGGTTCGCCATCCCGGCCATCAACACCCAGGGCGGCAACTACGACATCATCTGGGCCTGCTGCCAGGCCGCCCAGAACCTGCGCAGCCCCATCATCCTGGCCCACTATGTGTCCACCGGGGCCTACTCCGGCAACGACTTCTTTGTGGAGGTGGCCAAGTGGTGCGCCAACAAGGTGGACGTGCCGGTGTCCATCCATCTGGACCACGGGGACGGCTTTCCCATCTGCATGGAGGCGCTGCGGCTGGGCTTCACCAGCGTGATGATCGACGGCTCCACCCATCCCATCGAGGAGAACGCCGCTATGACCAATGAAGTCATCAAGGTGGCCCGGTGCTTCGGGGTGCCGGTGGAGGCCGAGATCGGGGAACTGCTGCGGCTGGACAACGGCGTGCCCCTGGAGAACAAGAACATCGTGGACCCGGAAGAGGTGCGCCGGTTCCTCTCCCTGTGCCAGCCGGACACCCTGGCCATCGGCATCGGCAACGCCCACGGCTACTACAAGGGCAAGCCGGACATCCACCTGGAGGTGCTGGAGGCGGTGCGCCGCTTCACCGACATCCCGCTGGTGTTGCACGGCTGCACCGGCATGGAGGAGAGCGTCATCCGGGACGCCATCAAGCTGGGGGTGGCCAAGATCAACTTCGGCACCGAGATCCGCTACAAGTACGTGCAGCACTACCAGGAGGCGCTGGAACAGCTGAACCACCAGGGCCATTCCTGGAAGCTGAGCCAGTTCGCCAACGCGGCGCTGACCAAGGACGTGGAGAACATCATCCGGCTGTCCGGCTCCGCCGGCACCGTATAACCGAACAAGGCGGGGAGGCTAAAGATCATGAAACACAAACTGAACGTGGGATTTCTCGTCACCCTGTCCGGCCGCTGGCCCCGGGAACTGCCCGAGCGCCGTCTGGCCGACTACGGGGCCTGGATGAAGGAGAACCTGCCCGGCTGCTGCACCCTCACCGCCTTTGAGCGGGTGGTCTGCACCCGGGCCGACATGGAGGAATGTGCCGCCGCCTTCGCCGCGGCCGGCGTGGACCTGGTGGTGCTGCTGTACGGCGCCTTCACCGGGGACGACATCGCCTGCGGCCTGGCCGACCGGCTGCACAAGCCCATGATCCTGTGGGCACCCCGGGAGGAGCAGTGGGTCCGGCAGGACCGGCTCTACGCCAACGCGCTGTGCTGCGCCACCATGAACGGCGCGGCCCTCAAGCGGATCGGCGCGCCCGCCCGCATCCTCTACGGCAACAAGGAGGAGGAACGGGTGCAAAAGGAGCTGTTCGCGGAGCTCACCGCCCAGGCTCTGGTGCGCAGCATGCGGGGGCTGACCTTCGGGCTGTTCGGCTACCGGGTCACCGCCTTCTACAACTGCGCCTTTGACGAGGTGACCATCCGCCGCACCTTCGGCATCGACATGGAGGAGACCGACCTGAAGGTGGTGTTCGACCGGATGGCCGCTCTGCCCTGGAGCCAGGTGGAGGAGGAGATGAAGCGGGTGAGCGACGCCTGGGACACCACCGCCTTGCCGGACGGCCATCTGGAAAACCACGCCCGGCTGTACCTGGTATTGAAGGAGCTGATGCCCGCCCAGGGCTACGACTACGCCGCCATCAAGTGCTGGCCCGAGATGGGCAACCTGCACACCACCCCCTGCGCGGCGCTGGGCCGGCTGGCGGACGAGGGGCTGTCCATCGCCTGCGAGGCGGACATCGACGCGGGCCTGGCCGGGGTGATGCAGAACCAGCTGACCGGCCTGCCCACCTTTGTGACCGACCTGATCAACCTGGACGAGACCGCCAACACCGTGACCTTCTGGCACTGCGGCAACGCCGCCCCCAGCCTGCACGACGAGCGGGACGGGGTCACCGTCTGCAACCACCCGCTGCTGGGGCAGGGCGCGGCCTTCTGGTGCGCGCTGAAAGAGGGCCCCATCACCGCGGCCCGGCTCTCCAACATCGACGGCCAGTACCGGCTGTTTTTGCTGAGCGGCAAGGGGGTGCGCACGGTGCGCAACACCCGGGGCTGCATGGTGAACGTGCAGGTGGAAACCCCCGTGCTGGAACTGGTGCAGAAGATCGCGGACAGCGGCATGGCCCACCACTACAGCCTGGTCTGGGCCGACGTGGCCGACCAGCTGGCCCGCGCCGCCCAGATCCTGAACATCCCGGTGATCCGGCTGTAAAACAAGGAAAGGAGGGTGCCGTATGGGCCCGCGTTTTGATCCTTCCGACCAGCGCCGCCCGGCCGCCCGTGTGACCGTTTTCGGCGGCTCTGCCGCCCGTTGCTGAAAGGAGAACCCTGTATGGAAAAGAAAAACAGCGCCCTGACCTACGCCGAGATCTACGGCCAGGCCGATTCCTTTGCCGCCATCAACGCCACCCTGCCCGCCATCCAGGCCACCCTGGATCAGGTGTTTGCCGAGAACTACGACGAGCTGATCTTCACCGGCTGCGGCACCAGCCTCTACCTGGCCCAGACCGCCGCCCACATCTTCAGCGAGTTCAACGACGTCCCCGCCCGGGCGGTCTGCTGCAGCGAGCTGTACTTCTTCCCCGGCGTGTATGTAAAGCCGGGCCGCAAGGTGCTGGTGCTGCCCATCACCCGCAAAAGCTACACCACCGAGGTGCGGATGGCCATCGACAAGGTGCGCAGCCTGCCCGGGGTCAAGACCCTGGCCATCACCTGCGACGCGGACAGCCGCCTGTACAACGACGCCTACATCCTGAGCCCCGAGACCGCCGAGGACAGCGTGATCATGACCCGCAGCTTCACCAGCATGGTCTACCTGGCCTGCGTGCTGAGCCTGCATGTGGCGGGCAGAAAAGAGGAGCTGGCCAGCCTGGCCGCCTATCCGGACCACGCCCGCCGGTTGCTGAAGGCCACCGACGAGCTGGCCCGCACCATCGTGGCGGAGCATCCGGAGCTGAACCTGTACATCACCCTGGGCCAGGGCGAATACTACGGCGTGGCCAACGAGTGCATGAACAAGATGAAGGAGATGGGCATCGCCAACAGCGAGGCCTACTACAGCCTGGAGTACCGCCACGGGCCCATGAGCCTGGTGGACGACAAGACCCTGCTGGTGACCCTGGCCCATCCCGCCACCATGAAGGAGGACGCGGCCCTGCTGACCCAGATGAACGGATACGGCGGGGTGACGGTGGCCATCGGGGAGGGCGTGACCCAGGCCATGCCGGACGCGGCCTATCACCTGGAACTGGGCTGCGGCTACGACGCGGCCCGCAGCGCGGCGCTGATCGGGCTGATCGGCCAGTTCCTGGGCTACTACATCGCGGAGAAGAAGGGCATCGACGCGGACAGCCCCCGGCACCTGACCCAGGCCATCGTGCTGGACGAGAAATAAGCCCCCCCGCGGCGTCTGCCGCGCGGCATAACACAGACCGGCGGGGCCGGGACGCAGGTTTCGCGTCCCGGCCCCGCCGGTTTTCAGTTCTGGTCCCGGCTTTTGGTCAGCAGGCTGGCGGCCAGGCCGGTGAGCAGGCTGGCGGTCACCCCGGCCGCGCAGGCCGCGCCGCCGCCGGTCAGCGCGCCCAGCAGGCCCTGTTCCTCCACCGCCCGTTTCACCCCCTGGGCCAGCAGGTGGCCGAAGCCGGTCAGCGGCACGGTGGCGCCGGCGCCCGCCAGCTCCACCAGCGGGCCGTACAGACCCACCGCGCTCAGCGCCACGCCGCTCACCACATACAGCACCAGCACCCGCGCCGGGGTCAGCTTGGTCAGGTCGATCAGCAGCTGCCCGATCACGCACAGCCCGCCGCCGACCAGGAACGCCCACAGATAACGCATAGGTTCACCTCGATCGTATTGGGCCAATCTGGGGGAGACAACGTCTCCCCCAGACCCCCGGGAACAGCGGGACGAAATTTCGTCCCGCGGGAAAATGGATTTGTAAGGACGTATTGGCGTATTTGATTCCCAAGCGGGCCAAGATATTGGCCCGCTTGATGGGGGATGGGGGGCGGGTCCGCGAAGCGGCCGGGTCTCCGGTGGAGACCCGGACCGGCGGGGCGGTCGGCGCAGCCGGGCGGGCGCATCGTTGCCGCGCCCGCAGCCCCGAGTTTATTCCCCCCATATTGGCTATATTAATCCACCGGCGCGGTCAGTTCTACAAGATGGGCCACGCAGGGGATGCTCTCCCCCTGCAGCAGGGTGGTGGTGCTCATGAGCGCGCCGGTGCAGACCAGCAGCACCCGCCGCATTTTTCCGGTTTGCAGCGCCGGCAGGATATGGGCCGCCAGCACGCTGGCCGCGCAGCCCGCGCCGCTGCCGCCCGCGCCGGTCTGCTGGGTCTCGCGGTCGTAGAGCAGCAGGCCGCAGTCCCGGTGGCGGTCGGCCAGGTCCACCCCCTCGCCCTCCAGCAGCCGGGCCAGCAGTTCGCTGCCCACGATCCCCAGATCGCCGGTATACACCCCGTCGTAGTCGGCGGGGGCGCAGCGGTTGTCCAGAAAAAACCGGTACAGGGTCTCGGCGGCGGCCGGGGCCATCGCCCCGCCCATGTTGGTGCCGTCCTTCACCGAGGGGTCCCGCACCCGGCCGAAGGCCGCCGCCGTCAGCCGCACCTGCCCGGGCCGGGCACGGCCGCTCACCAGGCAGGCCCCCGCGCCGGTGGCGGTCCACTGGGCGGTGGGGGTGCGCTTGCCCCCGTAGTTCAGCGGGGTGCGGAACTGCCGTTCCGCCGCGCAGAAGTGGCTGCTGGTCATGGCCAGCACCCGCCGCGCCGCCCCGCCCGCCGTCAGGCATCCCGCCAGGGCCAGCGTTTCCGCCATGGTGGAACAGGCCCCGTACACCCCCGCGAAGGGCACGTCCAGACCCCGGAAGGTGTAGGCGGTGGCGGTGCACTGGCTCTGCAGATCCCCGCCCAGCGCCAGGTCGATCTGCGGCAGGGTGACGTCCGCCTTTTGCAGCAGCAGCTCGGCGCAGTGGCGCTGCAGGGTGCTCTCGGCCTGTTCCCAGGTCTCCTCGCCCAGCCGGTTGTCGGTGAACAGCAGGTCGAACCCGGCGGCCAGCGGGCCGTCCGCCTCCTTCTTGCCGCCCACCGCCGCCCAGGCCTCGACGCCCGGCGGGCAGGCGAACCGGACGGTGTCCCCGACACGGGTCACAGCATCCAGGGCCGGATCAGCCACCAGATCACCCCCCATACCGCCGAGGCCAGCAGCCCGTACACCAGCACCGGCCCGGCAATGCTGAACATCCGCGCCCCCACGCCGGTGACCAGCCCCTCGCACCGGAACTCGATCGCCGGGCTCACCACCGCGTTGGCGAACCCGGTGATGGGCACCAGGGTGCCCGCTCCCGCCCGGGTCGCCAGTTTCTGGTACCAGCCCAGGCCGGTCAGCGCCCCGCTGGCCGCGATCAGGGTGGCGCTGGTCAGCGCGCCCGCGTCGCTCAAGGTATGCCCCGCCGCCAGCCAGGCGGCGCGCACCCCCTCGCCCAGCAGGCAGATGCCGCCGCCCACAAAAAACGCCCACAGGAAGTCCCGCAGCAGCGGCGAGCGGGGACACACCTGTTTCAGCAGCCGGGCGTACTGTTCCTTGTCCGGTTTCAATGCCATCCCTCCCGGAAAAATTCACTGGGTTCAGTGTGCCCGGACCGGGGCGGCATTATGCGGGCGGGCAAAACAGACCCGGCGCGCCCGCAAAGGGCGCGCCGGGTAATGTTATTGCGGCAGATACCACCAGGAGTTGAACTGGTACAGATAGGTGCGGGCGCCGCGGGGCATCTGGGTCAGGGCGTTGAAGACGTTCAGATAGTCGCCGGCGCCTACGCTCAGGGAGGTCGCGCCCCAGATCAGCAGAAAATACAGCCGGGGAAAGGCCATCCCCAACAGGTAGGGCGCCAGCCCGAACACCAGATTGGGCAGCAGGCTCATGAGCACGAACCGGCCCCGGGACATGTCCTCCGGCCCCACCACGAAGAGCATCCCCTGCCGCCAGTTGGTGTACAGGTACACGTCCTTTTTGAAACAGACCGCGTGGAGCAGCTCGTGGGGAAACAGGATGGCCATGCCCAGCAGCCAGCCCAGGAGGAACTGTACAAAACTGTAATGGGCGCCGCCCCGCAGAGCGGCCGCCGCCAGCAGCACCACCAGCAGCGCCAGCGCGATGCCGTTGGCGAGCATCGCCAGTTTTTTGGGGTCCTGCGGCTCTTTGAAGGGCACCGCGCCGGGCTTGTGTTCGCCGTGGGGCAGGGTGGACGGGTCGCCGGAAAACCGGCCCATGTAATGCAGTTTCATGGAACGCTCCTTTGGTTTGATGGTTCTACTATACCAAAAATCCCGCCCCGGGGCAAGCCGGGACGGGAACGTATACAAAATCCCCTCATGGCCGGAGGATTCCGGCCATGATTCCGGGGGTATGGGGGAATCGTTGATTCCCCCATATTGGCCCATTTATTCGTTTCTTCCGAATTCGCAGAGCCGCAGGTTGGGGTTGTGCTCCATCGCCCAATCAATACTCCAGGTATTGGTGAAGAGCAGCAGCTTGTTGCCCTTCAGGTCCTCGATGCGGCGGGTATCGCTGGTCAGGTCCAGGGTTTTGGGATCGGTCTCCGGGTCGGTGATCCAGCGGATCTGCTCATAGGGCAGGTTCTGCATCCGGATCTCCACCTTGTACTCGTTGTTCAGCCGGTACTCCAGCACCTCGAACTGCAGCACGCCGACCACCCCCACGATGACCTCTTCCATGCCGCCGCCCAGATCCCGGAAGATCTGGATAGCGCCCTCCTGGGCGATCTGCTCCATGCCTTTCACGAACTGTTTGCGCTTCATGGTGTCCACCAGGCTGACCCGGGCGAAATGCTCCGGCGCGAAGGTGGGGATGCCCTCAAACTGCACCGTCTGCTTGCCGGTGCACAGGGTGTCGCCGATCGAGAAGATGCCCGGATCGAACAGGCCCACGATATCGCCGGCATAAGCCACGTCCACGGTGGCCCGGTCCTGGGCCATCAGCTGGGTGGACTGGGCCAGCTTGATCTTCTTGCCGCCCTGCACGTGGGTGACCTCCATGCCCCGCTCGAACTTGCCCGAACAGATCCGCAGAAAGGCGATCCGGTCCCGGTGGGCCTTGTTCATGTTGGCCTGGATCTTGAAGATGAAGCCGGAGAACTCCTCCCGGTAGGGATCCACCGGCCCCTGGATCGCGTTGCGGGGCAGGGGAGAGGGGCTCAGGCGCAGAAAATCCCGCAGGAAGGGCTCCACGCCGAAGTTGGTCAGCGCCGACCCGAAGAACACCGGGCTCAAAAGCCCCCGCAGCACCGCCTGCTCGTCAAACTCCATGCCCGCGCCGTCCAGCAGTTCCACGTCGTCGGCCAGCTGGGCGTGCAGCGGCGCGGTGATCAGTTCGTCCAGCTTCGGGTCGCCCAGGGTGGCCTCGATGGTGTCCACCATCCGCACCCCGTTGGCCCGGCCGTCCCCCTGGAAGGCCAGGATGTGCCTGGCCGCCCGGTCGTACACCCCCTTGAACTCCTTGCCGCAGCCGATGGGCCAGTTCATCGGGTAGGTCTGGATGCCCAGCACCGTTTCGATCTCCTCCATCAGTTCAAAGGGATCCCGGGCCTCCCGGTCCATCTTGTTGATAAAGGTGAAGATCGGGATGTGCCGCAGGGTGCAGACCTTGAACAGCTTGATGGTCTGGGCCTCCACGCCCTTGGCCGCGTCGATCACCATCACCGCCGCGTCCGCCGCCATCAGGGTGCGGTAGGTGTCCTCCGAGAAATCCTGGTGACCGGGGGTGTCCAGAATGTTGATGCAGCGGCCGTCGTATTCAAACTGCAGCACGCTGCTGGTCACCGAGATGCCGCGCTGCTTCTCGATCTCCATCCAGTCGCTCACCGCGTGGCGGGCGCTCTGCTTGCCCTTGACGCTGCCGGCCTGCTGGATCGCGCCGCCGTACAAAAGCAGCTTTTCGGTCAGGGTGGTCTTGCCGGCGTCCGGGTGGCTGATGATGGCAAAGGTGCGCCGGCGCTGGATCTCTTCGCGCATGGATGGCATGAATTTCCCTCCTGTGTGGTGTGGCAACAAAGAAAATCCGCCCGCGGCCTTGCGCCGCGACGGAAAATAAGGCATAACTCTATATAGTATATACGCTTTTTTGGCTCTGCGCAAGGGTCTGCGGCGGATTGCCAATCTGGGGAGACAACGTCTCCCCAGACCCCGGAAATCATGGCCGAAACAATTCGGCCATGGGAATGGTATACAATGAGGCCCGCGCAAACCAAAAGGGTCTGCGTGGGCCTTGCTTTGGCTTTTCCCGAGGGCCGGAGGATTCCGGCCCGACAAATGGGGGGTCTGGGGGATATGGTTATATCCCCCAGATCGGCTTTTACCGCCGGGCCAGCCATTGCTCCCGGGTGAGAAGGTTCACCCGGCCGGTGGTCGGCCGGCCCAGCACCTGCACCGGGCGGTCGTGATGGAAGGCGAACCCCAGCTTTTCCTGCACCCGGCGGGACTGGTCGTTGCCCGCGTGGTAGCCGCACCAGACCGCCCGCATCCCCAGCTCCTCAAAGGCGTGGCGCAGCAGTTCGGCCGCGGCCTCCGGCATGTAGCCCTGGCCCCAATAGGGTTTGCCCAGCCAGTAGCCCAGTTCGCACTCGTCCGCCCGGTCGGTCAGGTCGGTGTTGCCGGCCAGCATCAGTTCCGCCGTGCCGATGGGCCGGCCGCTCTCCTTGAGGCACAAGGCGTAGCACTCCGGCCCGGCCAGCACCGACCGCAGCACCGCCCGGCTCTCCTCCAGGCTCTTGTGGGGCGCCCAGCCGCAGGCCGGGCCCACGTCCGGGTCCCGGGCGTAGAAAAACAGGTCCTCCGCGTCGGTGTCCTGCCAGGGCCGCAGCCGCAGCCGTTCGGTGGTCAGCATCATGGGTCTTGTCCTCCTTTTTTGATCCTGCTATATGGGAAGCCGGCGCACCAGCACCGGCAGCGGCGCGCCGGGATGGCCCGGGTGCACCGTCACCGCAAACCGGGCCTCGTCCAGGCCGGTCAGCTGCGCCAGCACCGCCTGCTTTTCCTCCTCCTGGGGGCCGTGGCCCGGGCTGTAGAGCACCGCCGTCAGCGCGCCGCCCTCCGCCAGCAGGTGCAGCGCCGCCGCCAGCGCCGCCCGGCTGCCCCGGGCCCGGCTGTGCACCGTGTGGTCCGCCCCCGGCAGCCAGCCGAAGTTGAACATCACCCCGTCCGCCGGGGCAAAGCCCTCCCGCGCCGCCAGCGCCGCCAGGCGGGCGTGGTCCGCCTGCACCACCCGGCAGCGGGCCGGGTCGGCCCCCGCCGCCGCCAGCCGCGCCCGGGTGGCCGCCACCGCCGCCGGCTGGATGTCCAGCGCCAGCACCCGGCCCCCCAGCCCGGCCAGAAACACCGTGTCGTGGCCGTTGCCGCAGGTGGCGTCGATGCAGACCGGCGCGGGCCTGCCCGCCAGCGCCCGGCGCAGCTGGGTCTGCGCCCAGACCACCGCCCCGCTCACCGGCGGGACGCGCCGCCACAGCCCGTCCGCGCAGGGGGCAAAGCCCAGCCGGGCGAAAAACGGCGCCGCGCCGCCCGGCGCGGCCACCGCCGCCGGGGCCCCCGGCTGGCGGGCCAGCGCCCGCAGCAGATACCGGCCATAGCCCCGGCGCTGCCACTGGGGCAGGATGTACAGCCCGGCGAGCACCCCGGCCTCGGCCCGGGCCCCGCCGATCAGCGCCCCGTCCTTTTCCAGCGCCCAGATCCCCCGCCCCGGGCCGGGCGTCCATGCCTGCGGCCGCGGCGCGCCGCCCAGCGCCCGGGCCTCCCCGGCGGCCAGCCGGACGGCCTGCCGCGGATCCGGCACCAAAAGCTGCATTGCACATTGCCCCCCTCGCATAAATGTGGTATGGTAGATGTATCCCATTATACCAGCCGATGCCCCGGTTTCACATCTTTTTCACCCGGAAAGGATGTGTTTTTCACAATTTACGGGTATACTGAGGGCACAGGTTAAGAAAAAAGCCCCCAAAAGGGGCATCCGATAGAAAGAAAGGAAGATCCGTATGGAAAACAAATGGGAGTATGATTATTCTTCTCTGTATACCTCCGGCGGAAATACCCCGCCCCAGGAACCCGCTTCGCACCCCGCGGCCGCTCCCTCGCCGGAGCAGCCCCCGGTGCAGGATATGAAACCCGCCCGCAGAAAGCGCGGCATCGGCCGCCGCATCCTGACCGGCGCGCTGGCCCTGGTGGTGGCCGCCGGCGTTGGCTTCGGCGGCGGCTGGGCCGGGTACATGGCGGCCCGCCAGTCGGTGGGGGCGGACAGCAGCTCCGGCGTGGTGCTGGGCGGCAGCCCCTCCACCGTGGAGCCCACCGGCGACAGCGGCGCCTCCGCCCTGAGCAAGGTGGACGTGTCCAATCTGGTGGAGCCCAGCGTGGTGGTCATCACCACCGAGCAGGTGGTCACCGGCGGTTTCTTCGGCCAGTATGTGGAGAGCGGCGCCGGCAGCGGCGTGGTGCTCACCCAGGACGGCTACATCATCACCAACAACCATGTGGTGGCGGGGGCCAGCAACATCAAGGTGACCCTGCATGACGGCACCGAATACACCGCCAGCCTGGTGGGCGCCGATTCCCAGACCGATATCGCGGTGATCAAGATCGACGCCACCGGCCTGGTGCCGGCGGTGCTGGGCGACAGCGACAGCCTGGCCGTGGGCCAGGAGGTGCTGGCGGTGGGCAACCCGCTGGGTACCCTGGGCGGCACCGTGACCAACGGCATCATCTCGGCGCTGAACCGCAGCATCAGCGTGGAGGGCCAGACCATGACCCTGATCCAGCACAGCGCCCAGGTCAGCCCCGGCAACAGCGGCGGCGGCCTGTTCAACATGAACGGCGAACTGGTGGGCATCGTGAACGCCAAGTCCGGCGACAGTGAGGCCGAGGGTATCGGCTTCGCCATCCCGGTGAACACCGCCAAGACGGTGGCCCAGCAGCTGATCGACAACGGCTATGTGGCCGGCCGGCCCGCGCTGGGGGTCAGCGTGGTCAGCGGTGAGACCGCCCAGCAGTACTTCGGCAGCGCCGGCGTGTATATCGTGGAGGTCGTGGCCGGCGGCGGCGCGGCCAACGCGGGCCTGCAGCAGGGCGACCGGATCTTGAGCCTGAACGGTACCCTGGTGGAGACCACCGACGAGCTGACCAACGCGCTGAGCGCCTACTCCGCCGGCGACACGGTGGAGCTGCAGGTGGCCCGGCAGGGCCAGCTGTTCACCGCGCAGGTGACCCTGGGCGAGAAGAGCGCATCCTGAAAAACCACTTGACCTTTCGCGCAAAACCGGATATACTGGGTGCTATCCCAGAACAAGGACGTTCCTGCCAGAGGCGGCGGGAACGTCCTTTTTTGTTCTTTCTTCCGCGGAATTTGAACAATTTGCCGGTTTTCCCGGGCGTGGCGCTGACGCATTGCACAAAAATATCCTGCCAGGGGGGATAAGAAAGATGCCCCTTACCGGATTTGGGCAGAGTTGCTATAATGAAATCAACAAAGAGCCCCGGTTTGGGGCAGAAAATCCAAAAAGGAGTGGATCAACGCGTGAAAGCAAAGAAAAAAAGCGTGATCGACCGCATCCCCAACTGGGGCTGGCTGCTGATCTCGCTGGCGGTGGCCCTGCTGGTCTGGACCGCTTTGTCCTACGGCGAAAAAACCGGCCGGTCCTTCTGCCATCCCTGGGAGATCCCCGGCATCTTCATGACCGTCGCCGTTGAGCGCGGCATCCTGCTGAGCGACACCGCCAGCAGCCTTCTCACCGTGCTGGCCGGCTACCTGATCGGCTTTGCGATCTCGCTGCCGCTGGCCATCCTGATGGCCTGGTACCGGCCCATCCGCTACGTGGTGCAGCCCTGGATCCAGTTCATCCGCAACATCCCGCCCCTGGCCTATGTGCCGCTGATCGTGCTGATGCTGGGCGTGGGCCGCCAGCCCCAGATCACCGTCATCACCATCGCCACCGTGCTTATCATGAGCGTCACCATCTACCAGGGCGTTGTGAACATCGACGAGACCCTCATCAAAGCTGCCCGGGTGCTGGGCGCCAAGGACAAGGACGTGTTCATCCGGGTCATCGCCCCGGCCAGCCTGCCCTTCATCCTGACCGCCGCCCGTCTGGGCGCCTCCACCGCCCTGACCACCCTGATCGCCGCCGAGTCGGTGGGCAGCGGCCTGGGCCTGGGCATGCGGATCCGGGCCTTCAACTCCAACTACGAGCCCTATCCCATGCTGCTGTACATCATCGTGATCGGCATCATCGGCCTCGTCATTGAGAAACTCATCAAATTTGTGGAAAGGAAGCTGACAGGATGGCAGGAGAAGCGAGAGATCTGAAGCCCGACACCCGCCCGGTGAAGGTCAAGATCGAGAACGTGGTCAAGAAGTTCGACGGCCGCAACGGCGAGATGGTCGCTTTGAACGGCGTCAGCCTGGATATTCGCGAAAACGAGTTCATCACGGTGGTGGGCCCCTCCGGCTGCGGCAAGTCCACCCTGCTCAACATCATCGCGGGCCTGCTGCCCGCCACCAGCGGCCGGGTGCTCTGCAACGGCAACGAGGTCACCGGCGTGGGCACCGAGCGGGGCGTGGTCTTCCAGCAGTACGCGCTGTTCCCCTGGCTCACCGTGAAAAAGAACGTGGAGTTCGCTTTGAACATGCGGGGCATCAAGGGCAAGCAGGCCGAGGAAGAGGCCATGCAGTACCTGGAGATGGTGGACCTGGGCAAGTTTGCCAACCACTATCCCAAGGAGCTCTCCGGCGGCATGAAACAGCGTGTGGCCATCGCCCGCGCCTACGCCGCCGACCCGGAAGTGCTGCTGATGGACGAACCCTTCGGCGCGCTGGACGCCCAGACCCGCACCCAGCTGCAGACCGAGCTGCTGGAGACCTGGGAGAAAAAGCAGAAGACCTGCTTCTTCATCACCCACGACGTGGACGAGGCCATCGTGCTGGGCCAGCGCTGCATCATCATGAGCGCCCGCCCCGGCCGCATCAAGGACATCGTGGAGATCGACATCCCCTATCCCCGCGACCAGGAGACCAAGATGAGCGCCCGGTTCATGGAACTGAAAAACCACATCTGGGGCGAGGTATACAAGGAATACCTGGAGGTGCGCAAGTAAGCGCCCTCCCCCGAAAAGGACTGACGGCGCCGTGCGCCGTGCAGATACGAGAGTGAACACAAACATACAAAGGAGGAAACCAACCATGAAAAAGATTCTTGCTCTGGTGCTGGCTCTGACCATGGTGCTGACCCTGGCCGCCTGCGGCGGTAACGGCACCTCCAGCAGCGCCCCCGCGGCCGGCGGCTCGTCCGCGGCCGGCACAAGCACCCCCGCTTCCGAACCCGCCGCCGAGCCCGACGTGGTCAACGTGGCCTACATGGCCAACTACGCCAGCCTGGTGGAGGTCTGCACCGCCATGGAGAAGGGCTACTTTGCCGACGAGAACATCGAGGTCAAGCTGACCGCCTTCCAGGACGGCCCCACCATCATCGCCGCCATGGAGTCCGGCTCCATTGACATCGGCTACATCGGTTCCGGCGCCCACAAGCTGGCCATCAACGGTCAGTGCAAGATCTTCTGCTTCGCCCACGTGGGCAACGGCGACGCCGTCATGGGCCTGAAGAGCAAGGGCGTGGAGACCCCCGCCGACCTGAAGGGCAAGACCATCGGCTATGCCCCCGGCACCTCTTCCGAGACCATCCTGAAGCAGGTCCTGGCCGACGCCGGCCTGACCGAAGCCGACGTGAACCTGATGAGCATGGACGCCGACGGCATCGTGACCGCCATGATCGGTGACAGCCTGGACGCGGCCGCCCTGTGGAGCCCCTCCACCCTGAAGGTGGAAGAGGAGCTGGGCGATGATGTGGTCACCCTGGCCAACAACCTGACCTACGCCGACCAGTCCGCCTCCATCAGCAGCTGGATCGTCATGCCCGAGTACGCCGAGGCCAACCATGATCTGCTGGTGCGCTTCACCCGCGCCCTGTACCAGGCCAAGGACTACCGCGCCGACATGAGCCACGCCGACGAGATCAGCGGCTACATCGCCAGCCTGACCGGCCTGGATAAGGAGACCGTCTACGCCCAGCGCGGCGACGCCGAGTGGCTGACCAGCGAGGAGATGATGGCCGAGATCGAGGACGGCACCCTGGCCGCCATGTACCAGACCCAGCAGGACGGCTTCATCGCCACCGGCGACGTGGCCGCGGAAGTTCCCCTGGAGGACTACATCCTGTGGGACGTGATGGAGGAGGCCGCCCAGTAAGCGGCGCTTTTCCCCCCAATACGACACCCTCTTTGATTCACTCCGGATCGGGCGGGCGGCCGAAAGGCCGTCCGCCTTATCCGGTTTTGGTGGTTTACCCGGCAAAAGTGTGCTACAATGGAAAAAACACGCTGCGTGAAAGGAGGCCGGCCCATGCCGCTCATCCTGGTATCCCTGCTCTTCGCCGCGTCGCTGGTGCTGCTGGCGCTGCATCGCGGCCGGGAGGAACTGCTGGTCTGCTGCATGTTCGGCAGCCTGGTGATCTACTGGCTGGGCATCCTGATGTTCATCGCCAAGCGGGGCGGCACCGGCGACGCGCTGGACGCGCTGCTGTTTCTGGGCGCGCCGCTGCGGAACGCGCTGCGGGGCGCCAGCCTGACCCTGGGCACCCAGGGGCTGATCGTGGCGGTGGGGCGGTATCTGTTCCCGCCGCTGCTGCTCACCCTGGCGGTGCGCAACTCCATGAACCCGGGCATGGGCCCGGTGCGGGGCCGGGTGCTGGCCCTCTGGCCGCTGCCGGTCCTCACCCTGATCGTCTATGTCCCGCCGGTCTTTTACGCCGTGGCCGACGGCCGCCCCGGGGTGCAGCGGTTCCTGGTCACCTTCAGCCGGGTGTGGGTGCTGGGGTATGTGATCGCGGCGGCGCTGCTGCTGATCTACGAGGCGGTGAGCATCACCATGCGGGTCTGCCGCCAGCAGTACATCCCCAAATGCGCCATGCTGGTGAGCATGGCGGTGCTCTACGCCCTCTACTGCCCCCAGGACCCGGCCCAGATCTACCTGTTCTACCGCAGCGACTACATGTGGTATCTGGGGCTGTGGTATCTGCAGCCCCGGCTCTCGCCGCCGCTGTATACGCTGGTGTTCACCGTCAGCGCCGTGGCCGGCGTGGTGGGGCTGTGGAATATGTTCCGGTACACCCGGCTGCGGATCACGGAGAATATGGACGAGGTCAGCCTGCGCCGCCGGTTCGACGCCGCCAGTATGGGGGCCAGCGTTTTTGCCCACAGTATCAAAAACCAGCTGCTGGCCAACCGGGTGGTCTTCAAGCGGCTGGACGCGGTTCTGGCCGAGCCGGAGCCCGACCCGGAAAAGCTGCGGGGCTATATGAACACCCTGAAGGAGACCAACGAAAACCTGCTGGTGCGGGTGGGGGAGCTGTACCAGAGCGTTAAGAGCAGCACCATCACCCTGGTGCCGGTGCCGCTGGGGGAACTGGCCGATGACGCGGTGGACCGGATGCACCGCAAGCACCCGGACGCGCCGGTGTCGGTGGAGCTGGACCGGGACTGCCGGGTGCTGGCCGACCGGGCCCATCTGGCCGCGGCGCTGAGCAATCTGCTGTCCAACGGGTGGGAGGCCACCCTGGCCGCCGGCCGGGCCGACCCGGTGCGGCTGATCGGCCACACCGAGCGGCTCAACACCGTGCTGGAGGTGCGGGACGCGGGCTGCGGCATCGCCCGCGCCGAGACCCGCCGGATCTTTGAGCCCTTTTATTCCAGCAAGAATTCCAACTACAACTGGGGCATGGGGCTGTACTATGTGCGGTCCATCGTGCGCAGCCATCTGGGCAGCGTGCGGATGGAGAGCGAGCGGGGCAAGGGCACCAGCTTTTTTGTGATCCTGCCCCGGTTCGACCCGGGCAAGCGAAAGGAGAAACGTCCATGAGCATCCGAATCCTGGTGGCCGAGGACTTTACCCTGCTGCGGGAGGATATGTGCGAGGTGCTGAGCCTGCAGCCGGATTTTCAGGTGGTGGGCAGCGCCGCCAGCGGCGCCGAGGCGGTGGAGCTGGCCGCCCGGGTGCCCTACGACATCCTGCTGATGGATATCGAGATGGAGCAGGTGAACGCCGGCATCCTGGCCGCCGAACAGATCCGGGACGCCGACCCCGACGCCAAGATCATCTTCCTCACCGCCCACGAGACCGAGAACATGATCACCGTGGCCATGGCCACCGGCGCGGTGGACTATGTGGTCAAGGGCGGCAAGGACGAGGAGCTGTTCCGCCACATCCGGCTGGCCTACGAGGGCCGCCCCATGCTGGACCCGGATATCCAGGGCATCGTGATGAAGGAGTACAGCCGGCTGCGCCGCAGCGAGTCGAACCTGTTGTTCTTCATCAACAACATCTCCCGCCTCACCCCCACCGAGCGGGAACTGGTGCGCTGCCTGTTGCAGGATCTGTCGGTCAAGGAGATCGCCGCCCAGCGCTGCGTGGAACCCGGCACCGTCAAGGCCCAGATCAAGAGCCTGCGGGGCAAGTTCGGCTGTTCCCGCACCCACGAGATCGTGGATATGATCCGGGGGCTGAACATCAGCCACCTGTTCTGACCCATTGCCAAGGAGGGATACCATGTCCGACAGAACCGATTGGGAGGCGCTCATAGACGGGGCCTTCGGCCGCCGCCCCGCCGCCCCCCGCAAGGAGACAGCGCCCGCCGCCGCGCTGCAGAAAAACGCCGCCCGGCTGACCGGCGCCGCCGCCGACCAGGCCGAGCAGATCCGCCGGCTGGGCGGGGAGATGACCCAGGCGCTGCGCCGGGACGGCCTGCTGCCGCCGGACCATAAACCCGCTCCCGCCGCCCCCGACGCGGCCTTCGCCGGCCTGGCCGAGGAGCTGGAACAGACGGTGATCGGCCAGCCGGATTTCGTGCGGGCGCTGGTGCGGGCCTTCCGCCGGCCTTTTGTGCTGGGCTACGCCCCCGGTGGGGCCCGCAACTCGATCCTGGTCTGGGGCGGGGAGGGCACCGGCCGGCATTTCGCAGTGGGCGCCCTGGCCGGCCTGCTGGCAAAAAAAAGGCTGCTGCCCAATGGGGAGGTGGCGGTGCTGGACCTGGCCCGCTACCCCGGACCGGGGCAGGAAAAGCTGTTTTTGCAGGACCTGTACGCGGCCCTGGCCGCGCCGGCGCAGGTTCTGGCCTTTGACCATTACGAGGACTGCCACCCGGGCTTTCTGAACCTGCTGGCCGGGCTGGTGCAGGAGGGCAAAGCGGCGCTGAACAGCCGGTATGTGGTGCAGAAGGGCATGCTGGTGGACGCGGGCACCGCCCTGGTGCCGGGGGCGGTGGGGGAGCTCACCGCCCGGGACAAGTACCTGGTGTTTTTCAGCCACGCGGGCCCGGAGGCCATGGCCGAGCGGTTCGGCGGGCCCTTCGCGGCGGCGCTGGGGGACGTGTGCGCCACCGCGCCCTTCACCCCGGAGAGCCTGCGGGTGCTGGCGGCGGGGCAGCTGAACGCCGCCGTGCGCCGGGCCAAGGAGCGGCTGGGGGTGACCCTGACCGTGACCGAAGCGGTGCGGGACCTGGCCGCCGGCGCCGCCGACGCGGCCCGGGGGGCCGAACCCATCGTGGCCTTCTGCGACCGGGTGTACAAGGCGGTGGGCCAGTACCTGCTGGACCGGGAACCCGCCCCCGGCCTGACGGCGGCGCTGTCGGTACAGGAGAGGGTGCTGCTGGCGGCCTTTGGGGATGAGGAGCCCCGGCCCCTGCTGCCCGAGACCGACGAGTCCGCCGGGGCGGTGGCCCGGGTGGAGGCCGAACTGGATAGGATCGTGGGGCTGGAGGCGGTCAAGACCTATGTGCGGGGCCTGGCCGACCATGTGCGGGTGCAGCGCCGCCGCAAGGCCCAGGGCCTGCCGGCGGGCGGGCTGACCATGCACATGATCTTCACCGGCAACCCGGGCACCGGCAAGACCACCATCGCCCGGCTGGTGAGCCAGTACCTGAAGGCGGTGGGCGCCCTGCGGGGCGGCCAGCTGGTGGAGGTGAGCCGGGCCGATCTGGTGGGCCGGTATGTGGGCCACACCGCCCCCCTGACCGAGCAGGTCATCCGCAGCGCCCTGGGCGGGGTGCTGTTTATCGACGAGGCCTACAGCCTCTACCGGGGCAAGGAGGACAGTTTCGGCCTCGAGGCCATCGACGCGTTGGTCAAGGGCATGGAGGACCACCGGGACGAGCTGGTGGTGGTGCTGGCGGGCTACAGCCGGGAGATGGCCCAGTTTCTGACCGCCAACTCCGGCCTGGCCAGCCGGTTCGCCCAGACCATCGAGTTCCCGGACTACACCGCCGAAGAACTGCTGAAAATTACGGAATTGCAGGCCGACGGCCGGGGCTACCGGCTGGACGAGGGCTGCAAGGCCCCGCTGCTGGCCTACTACGCCCGCCGCCAGGCCGCCGACGCGGCCAAAGCGGGCAACGGCCGGATGGCCCGCAACACCCTGGAACAGGCCATCCTGAACCAGAGCCGCCGGCTGGTGGCCGCCCCGGCCGCCCCGCTGGATCTTCTGCTGCCCGGGGATTTTGAGCTGGAGGAATAAAGGGGGCTGATCTGGGGGGACAACCGGGGCTGCGGGCGCAACCACGATGCGCCCGCTCGGCTGCGCCGACCGCCCTGCCGGTCTGGGTCTCCACCGGAGACCCAGCCGCTTCGCGGACCCGGCCCCCATACCCCGGAAAACGCGGGCCGGAACCATCCGGCCCGCAAATTTTTTTGACGCGCCGCCGGGCGTACAAAGGAATTTTGGTGTATACTGGAGAAAACCTGTCCCTAAAGACGGATGTGAAGAGAAGGAGAGAGAATTCATGAAACGCATTGCAAAACTGACCGCGCTGCTGCTGGCGCTGGCCCTGCTGCTGGCCGCCTGCAACGGCAAGTCCGCCGAGGGCAAGACCACCGGTGAACTGGGGGATACCCTCAAGACCATGTTCTTTGATTTCTCGGTGGACGAGGCTTCCAGCCCCGCCGAGTACGACGGCTATCTTCCCGCCGATGGCAACCGGCTGGTGGTCTGCACCGTGACGGTGGCCAATACCTTTGGCGAGACTTTGCCCATGTACGACACCGATTTTCAGCTGCAGTGGGGCAGCGGCGACGCGGATTTTGCCTGGGCGGTGGACGCCTTCAACGATCAGCTCATGCCGCTGGAGTGGGAACTGCTCACCGGCGATACCGTGACCTACGAGATGCTGTTTGAGGCCCCCGCCGATGTGGACCGGTTCATGCTGGTGTATCTGGAGCAGTATGTGGACGGCGATGGCAACGAGGGCGAGGGCGAGTTGTTCAACGTGAACTTCTCGGTATAAGCGCGATGGCAAAACTGGAACGGACCCTGACGGGCAATTTTGATCAGATCCTGGCGCGGATCCACAGCGGGGTGATGGGTGGCAGCCTGTCCGCCACGCTGGAGGATTCCAGCGATTTCCGGGACGGAAACGCCCGGTGCAGCGTGCGGGTGTTTGAGCGGTACAGCTACGCCGGCGGCAACCGGGTGAGTATGAACGTGACCCTGTTCCAGGCCGGGGACGGGCCGGTGCGGCTGACCGCCATCACGGCGGGCGGCAGCCAGGCGATGTTCTTCAAGATCAACACCTGGGGCGAGGAGAGTTTCCTGGACACGCTGCGGGATATCCTGTGACCGCCGCGCCAAAACAAACAAAAACAAAAGCCGAAGGGAAAATCCCTTCGGCTTTGTTTGTTCAGTTCACGTGCAGCGATCAGGCCTGGGCCTTGTTGGCGCGCTTGGCCATGCGGCTGATCTTGCGGGCCGCGGTGTTCTTGTGCAGCACACCCTTGCTCTTGGCCTTGTCGATCGCGGAAACCGCGGTGCGGATCACGGCGTCACGGTTCTCGGCGCCGGCCTCGATGGCAGCGTTTGCCTGCTTGGTGACTGTTTTCAGGTTAGACTTAATCGCCTTGTTGTGCAGGGCTTCCTTCTTCGCCTGGACGACCCGGTCCTTCTGCGATTTAATGTTAGGCATTCGTACCACCTCCTTATTCCCCATAACAGTGCATCTTATAATAGCACAAACGGCGGGATTCCGCAAGGGTTTTTCCGAAATTTTCGCGAAAAAATTCCGGATGAGCGGCGGGGTTTTCCACAATCGGCGGTTGAAATGTGGAAAACTTGGCGCCGAGGGCGGAAAAATTTTCCGTGAGAGGGTATGAGAGGGGGAAAAGCGGGCCAAACTCTGGGGCGAAAGGCAGGGGAGAAGTATGAACGTGTACACAGACGTGGCGCCGGAGATCTATCCGCCGGGGCGGGGCCGCACGCCCGAGGGGGTGCGGTGCACGGTGCATCAGGCGGGGGCGTGCCGGATCACGAGGGTGACCATCGAGCGGGACGGGCTGGCGCGGCCGCGGGGAAAATATGTGACGGTGGAGACCCCCCACGCGGCGATGCTGGACGAGCAGGACGAGGCCCTGACGGCCCTGCTGGCGCGGGAGCTGGCGGCGATGCTGCCGCCGGGGCCAGTGCTGGTGGTGGGGGTCGGCAACCGGCGGGTGACGGCGGACGCGCTGGGGCCCCGGGTGGCGGGCCAGGTGCTGGTGACCCGGGGCCGGGAGGCCGCGGCCGCGCCGCTGGGGCTGCGCACGGTGGCCAGCATCGCGCCGGGGCCCGGCGGGGTGACCGGGCTGGCGCTGGCGGGGATCGTGGAGGCGCTGGTGCGGGAGATGAACGCCGCGGCGGTGCTGGCGGTGGACAGCCTGGCCTGCGCCGGGCCGGACCGGCTGGGACGCAGCGTGCAGCTGTCCGACGCGGGGCTGCGGCCCGCCGGCGACGCCGCCCGCCGCCTGACCCGCAAGACGGTGGGCGCGCCGGTGGTGGCGCTGGGCATCCCCACCCTGATGGACGCCGCGTCCCTGTGCGCCGAGCCCGGCCTGGTGGTGACGCCCCGGGACCTGGACGGCCTGGTGCGCCGCGGCTCCAGCCTGCTGGGCCGCGCCGTCAACCGGGCGCTCCAGCCCCGCCTGTCCGCCGACGAGCTGGGCAGGCTGGTGAGCTGACAGAGGCCAATAGAGGCCAATCTGGGGGGACAACGTCCCCCCAGACCCCGGAAATCGGGGCCAAAGATATTTGGCCCCAGGGATTTTATACAGAAACAAGGCCCGCGCGGGCGGAAATGGCTTTGCGCGGGCCTTGTTTGTTTTTATCCCGATGGCCGGAGTATTCCGGCCATGTGTTCCGGGGGGTCTGGGGGGATAGGTTCTATCCCCCCAGATTGGCAAACAGGCATATACCCGCCCCGGGCCGCATACCGTGGAAGTATGCGGCTGCGGAAAGGGGGCGGGCGGATGGGTCGATGGGGAACGCGGCTGGCGGCGGCGGGGCTGCTGGCGGTGACGGTCTGGTGCGGGATCACGGCGGACGCGCTGCCCCGGCTGGCGGGCTGGGCGGTGACGCTGGGCAGCTGGGGCCGCAGCCCCGCCGCGGCCCTGGCCACGGTGGAACAGCTGGCCCGGGCCAGCGAGGCGTCGGCCAGCCCCGCGCCGCAGGCGACCGCCGCGGCGAGCCCGGCGCCCTCCGCCGCGCCCACCCCCGCGCCCAGCACCGGCGCGGCGCCGACCCCCACCCCCGGCCCGGCGGCCACCCCGGCCCCGGCCCCCGAGGACGCGGGACGCATCCGCGCCACCTTCTACGAACAGGGCAGCGGCGACGGCTACATCCCCGCCGGGGCGGGCAGCATCAAAAACAGCACCTCCCTGCCGGACAGCCAGGTGGCTCAGATCATTGCCCAGGGAATGCCCTTCGGCATCGAGATGAACAGCGACGAGCCCCAGGTGCTCATCATGCACACCCACGCCACCGAGACCTACGAACTGGCCGACAACGGCTGGTACGACCCGGATTTCAGCTGCCGCAGCACCGACAACGCGGTGAACATGACCGCCGTGGGGGCCGAGATGGTCCGGGTGCTCAACGCCGCCGGCATCAACACCGTGCAGGACACCACCCTCCACGACTATCCCAGCTACAACGGCAGCTACGAGCGCAGCAACGAGACGGTGCGCGGCTGGCTGGAAAAGTACCCCAGCATCAAGGTGGTGCTGGACGTGCACCGGGACGCCATCGAACAGACCGACGGCACCCGGCTCAAACCCACCCTGCAGACCGGGGAGGGGCCCGCGGCTCAGGTCATGATCATCTGCGGGGCCGACAAGGGCGGCAACCTGCCCAACTATACCCAGAACCTGCGGTTCGCCGCCGCCTGGGAGGCGGCCATGGAGGCCCGTACCCCCGGCCTGACCCGGCCGGTGATGTTTGCCTACCGGTACTACAACCAGGACCTGACCACCGGCAGCCTGCTCATCGAGGTGGGCGGCCACGCCAACACGGTGGACGAGGCGGTGCGGGCGGGGGGCCTCGCCGCTGCGGCGCTGGCGGATCTGCTGGCGAAAACCGCTTGACAAGCGGGCCCGGCGGGGTGTACAATCGGCAGTATCAAAGGCGATGACCAGACCCAGTACCCCGGCTCCACGCAGCCAGCAGAGAGCGCCGCCACGGCTGAAAGCGGCGCCTGCGCCCGGGCGAACAACCTCTGCGAGCCGCAAACCCAACCCGGGCGGCCCGCGCGGCCCCGGCAGTAGGGGCGACGCAGGCCAGCGTTACGGGCCGCCGGTTCCGATACGGGGACCGGGCAAAGGGGGCCGCCCCCGGGCGGCAATTTAGGTGGCACCGCGGATTCGGCAGCGATCCGTCCTAAAGTTTGGGACGGTTTGCTGCCTTTATTTTTTTCGCGGCCGCCCCCTTTGCGGCCCAAAACGGAAGGAGAAACAAAACTATGGAACGCATCCGCATCCGCGAGCTGTTCCGCGCCACCCCCGCCGACGGCGAGACGGTCACCGTCTGCGGCTGGGCCAAGACGGTGCGGGACTCCAAGAGCATCGGCTTCATCGAACTGAGCGACGGCAGCTGCTTCAAGAACCTGCAGGTGGTTTTCCAGGCGGACAAGCTGGACAACTACAAGGAGGTGGCCAAGGCCGGCGTGGGCACCAGCATGCAGGTGACCGGCCGCATCGTGGTGACCCCCGGCGCCAAGCAGCCCTTTGAGGTCAACGCCGACAGCGTACAGCTGCTGGACGTCTGCCCGCCCGAGTACCCCCTGCAGAAAAAGCGCCACACCCTGGAATACCTGCGCACCATGCCCCATCTGCGCCCCCGCACCAACACCTTCGCGGCGGCGTTCCGGGTGCGCAGCGTGGCCGCCTGGGCCATCCACAAGTTCTTCCAGGAACAGGGCTTTGTGTATGTGCACACCCCGCTGATCACCGGCTCCGACTGCGAGGGCGCCGGCGAGATGTTCCGGGTCACCACCCTGGACCTGAACCAGGTGCCCCGCACCGAGGAGGGCAAGGTGGATTTCAGCCAGGACTTCTTCGGCCGCTCCACCAACCTGACCGTTTCCGGCCAGCTGGAGGCGGAGGCCTTCGCCCTGGCCTTCGGCAGCGTCTACACCTTCGGGCCCACCTTCCGGGCCGAGCACTCCAACACCCCGCGCCACGCGGCCGAGTTCTGGATGATCGAGCCGGAGATGGCCTTTGCCGACCTGTCCGACTACATGGACAACGCCGAGGCTATGGTCAAGTACGTGGTGGGCTTTCTGCTGGAGCAGTGCCCCGACGAGCTGGCCTTCTTCAACCAGTTCATGGACAAGACCCTGCTGGAGCGCCTGAACGCCCTGGTCAGCGCCGACTTCGCCCGGGTCAGCTACACCGACGCGGTGGCCCTGCTGGAGCCCCACAACGACCAGTTCCAGTACAAGGTCAGCTGGGGCTGCGATCTGCAGACCGAGCACGAGCGGTTCCTCACCGAGCAGGTGTTCAAGCGCCCGGTGTTCGTCACCGACTATCCCAAGGAGATCAAGAGTTTCTATATGCGGCTCAACGAGGACGGCCGCACCGTGGCCGCGGCCGACATGCTGGTGCCCGCCGTGGGCGAGCTGATCGGCGGCAGCCAGCGCGAGGAGCGGCTGGACAAGCTGCTGGCCCGCATGGACGAGCTGGGCCTCTCCCGCGCCGACTACGACTGGTACCTGGACCTGCGCCGCTTCGGCAGCGCGCCCCACGCGGGTTACGGCCTGGGCTTCGAGCGGCTGATCATGTACGTCACCGGCATCGCCAACATCCGGGACGTGCTGCCCTTCCCCCGCACCGCCGGCGGTTTTTAAGCAGAACAAAAGGCGCACGTTGCGAAAACGTGCGCCTTTTTCAAAGGACGAGGATAGCAGGCTGTGCGCGCCGACCGCTCCCGGGCGATACGGGGGCGGGATAAATGGCCTGCGGCCACCCCGGACCCACCGGGTCCGGGCCCCCGCCCGCCTTCTCGCCCGTCCGCTGGGTAAAGGGGGCGTCTGCGGGCTCATCAGCCCTCTGAGCGGGCCGATTCATCTCGCAGCCGCATCCCCCCACCCTTTGCACAGGTCCACCCACTGGGGCTGGCCGTCCGCGCAGGCGGCCAGTTCCTCGCAGGACAGGCGCACCGCGCTGGCGGCGCTGCCCGCCGCCGGGTAGATGGTGTCGAACCGCCGCAGGGATTCGTCCAGATATACCCGCACCCCCTCCTTGAGGGCAAAGGGGCAGACCCCGCCCGCCGGATGGCCCACCTTCTCCTCCAGCTGGTCGGCCGGCACCATCTTCGCCTTAGTGTGGAACATCCCCTTGTATTTGGCGTTGTCCACCTTCGCGTCCCCGGCGGCCACGATCAGCACGCAGCCCTCCGGCGTCTCAAAACTCAAGGTCTTGGCGATGTGCGCCTCCTCGCAGCCCAGCCGCTGGGCCGCCAGCGCTACCGTGGCGCTGCTCTCGCTGAACTCCAGCACCCGGTCGCCATAGCCCTTTTCGGTCAAATACGCCCGTACACTCTCCACCGACATTTCCCTATTCCTCCCTGTCGTCAACAAACAATTTGTATCCGATATACCACCCCGGGGCCCGTTTGTCAATGCCCCGCCGCCTGTGAGGTGCCCTGTATGCCCGACCTTGCCCCCATCGCCCCGCCGCTTCTGGCCTGGTTTTACGAAAACGGCCGCAAGCTGCCCTTCCGCCAGCACCCCACCCCCTACCGGGTGTGGGTCAGCGAGATCATGCTCCAGCAGACCCGCATGAGTGCCGCCCTGCCCTACTACGAGCGGTTCATGGCCGCCCTGCCCACCGTGGCCGACCTGGCCGCCTGCGAGGAGGAACAGCTCTTCAAACTCTGGGAGGGGCTGGGCTACTATAGCCGGGCCCGCAACCTGCAAAAGGCCGCCCGCATCGTCTGCGAACGGTACGGCGGTGCGCTGCCCGGGGACTGGGAGGCTCTGCGCGAACTGCCCGGCGTGGGGGACTACACCGCCGGCGCGGTGGCCTCCATCTGCTTCGGCAAGGCAGTGCCCGCCGTGGACGGCAACGTGCTGCGGGTGTTCGCCCGGCTGTACAACGACGATTCCGACATCACCCGCCCGGCGGTGAAGCGGACCTTCACCGACCGGGTGATGGCCCACCAGCCCCCCGACGCCCCCGGCCCCTACAACGAGGCCCTGATGGAACTGGGCGCGCTGGTCTGCACCCCCGGCACGCCGGCCTGCGCCGCCTGCCCGCTGGCGGACGTCTGCCGGGGCCGGGCCGCCGGCGATCCGGGCCGCCTGCCCCGCAAGCCCCCGAAAAAGCCCCGCCCCGTCCAGCCGGTGACGGTGGCGCTGGTGCGCAGCCCCGCCGGCTGGCTGCTCCAGCGCCGGGGCGAGGGCGGGCTGCTGGCCGGGCTGTGGCAGCCCCCGCTGTGGGAAGCGGCCCTGGACGAGGAAACCTCGCGCGCCGCCGCGGCCGCCCTGCTGGGGACCGACCCGGGCCCGGGCGCGCCGGCCGGGCAGGCAAAGCACATCTTCAGCCATGTGGAGTGGCGGATGACCGCCCGGCTCTACACCCTGGACCGGCCGGCGGCCGCGCCGGCGGGCTGCGTCTGGGCCACCGCCGCCGACCTGGCCGACACCCGGCCCCTGCCCGGGGCCTTCAAGGCCTGGCGGCGGGTGATGGAACGGGAAAAATTGCCGAGTGGACCGTTGTAATTTTGCCCGCCGCCGGGTATAATAAGGCTAAGCCACAGCCGGGCCGCGCGCCCGGCCGGGAAAAACAAGAGCAAGGGGGCCTGCCGCATGACTGTCCGTGATCTGGCGATCCTGCCGGTGAAAGCCGCCGACGCCGCCGCGCTGGCCGCGGCCCTTCGGCAGAACGCGAAAGCCCTGCATGCCCGCGTCCGGGAACTGCCGGCGCGGAGAAAGGAGAACGAGATCGTGATGAAGAAATCCCATTTTGCCGCGGTGCTGCTGTTCCTGGCCGCCGCCGTGGGCGCGCTGACCGCCGGCTACCTCTACATCCGCCGCCGCGAGAAGGAACTGGATGAGTACGAGAGCCTGCTGTTCAGCGAGGACTTCGACGAGGACGAGACCCCCGAGGCCGACGAGCCCGCGGAGGAAAAACCCGCCGAGGAAAAGCCCGCCGAATAAACCGCGACGCCAAAACCGCCGACCCGGCCGGGTCGGCGGTTTTTTTGCGGGGTCAGCGGTCAAATTCCAGCAGGCGGCCGCAGCCGCGGCAGTGGTAAGGATGGCGGGCGGCGTAATGCAGCCGCTCCAGGTTCTCCCAGGTCCCGCAATGGGGGCAGCGCAGATAGCGCTTGTCGATGTACAGATAGCCGGCCAGCGCCGGGATGGCCGCCAGGAAGAACGGCCACCGGTAAAAGCCCAGCATAAGCGCCGCCGCGAACACGCACACACAGACAAATGCCAGACGCAGTTTGCCGCAGGGGATCTTTTTGCTTTTCACGGAACATCCTCCTTTTGCTTTGAAGCCCGCAGTCGGGCCGTATCGTTTTTATCAGTATACCACAGGCCGCCCCACTCTGCCACTTGTTCGCCGGCGCGCATCTATGGTATAATCATAGAATATTATGGGGGAGAAGGCCCGCGCCCGTTTGCGCGGGGCCGCCCCCCGCCCGGCAAGGAGGTGCGCGGCATGAAAAAATTCCTCACCTGGCTCACCATGGTGGCCCTGTTCGTGGTGCTGGTGGTGGCGGGCACGGTGGGCTTTCTCTACAGCCGCGTCACCGAGGCCTATCTGCCGGCGCAGGGCGCCAGTTTCGCCGGCCAGACCCTGACCCCCAACGGCTACAGCTGGGGGGTGCCGGTGCTGGGCGGCGTGGTCTGGCGCACCTTCCAGCAGAGCGTCACCGCCGACGTGCAGGACCTGGGCACCATCGACCAGGTCAGCCCCGCCGTCACCCTGGCCGACGGGCTGGACCCGGCGGGCAGCTTTGTGACCCTCACCGCCGCCGACGGCAGCCAGGTCTACAACGGGCCGGTCTCCGGCCTGGCCGGGCTGCGGCTGCCCGCCAACGGGACCTACCAGGGCCTGCTCACCGCCGGGCGGGTCGCGGGCGGCAAGCCCGCCAAGCCCGCCGGCTTTTACCGGTACCGGTTCCGGTTCACCCTGGCCGCCAGCCCCACCCTGACCCTCTCGGACGACACCATCACCCGGGGCGAGGTGTGCGCGGTCTACATCAGCAACGTGCTGGACGCCGGCGCCACCCCCTCGGTGGAGTGTGAACTGGGCAGCGTCTGGCTGGCCCCGGTGAGCGGCGGCTGGCTGGGCTTTGCGCCCGCCGCCTACAACGCCGAGGCCGGGGACCACGCCCTCACCGTCACGGTGGGCGGCTTTGTGCTGGAGGACACCATCACGGTGCAGCACAAGGACTTCGCCAAGGTGAACACCACCGGCGAGGAGACTGCCGAGCCCGCCGGCGCTTCGGAGGAGTTCCGGGAGAAGATCTGGCCCCTCTACACCGCCGGCAGCGCCGAGATCCTGTGGAACGGCGCCTTCGCCCAGCCGGTGGAGGGGGAGGTCGCCCTGGATTTCGGGGTGTTTGAATGCAAAAACGGCAGCCAGCAGGCCAGTCGCAGCACCGGCGTGGAGTGGCGGGCCGCCGAGGGCGCGCAGGTGGTCAGCCCCGCCGCCGGCAGGGTGGTCTTTGCGGGGCCGCTGCTGCTCACCGGCAACACGGTGGTCATCGACCACGGCTGCGGCGTCAAGAGTTATCTGTACCGGCTGGGCTCGATCAGCGTCGAGAGCGGCGCCGCGGTGGACCGGGGCGCGCCGGTGGGCGCGGCCGGCGGCCAGCTGGTCAAGTACGAACTGAAGATCGGCAACAAGAGCATCGACCCCTGGATGGCCATCCGGGGGCAGGGCGGGCTGTTCTGCAACCCGGCCTGATCGGTTTTCAGCAGACCGCCCGGCAGGGCGGCAAGGAGGGATCGTCTCGTGAGCGAACAGGAGCAGAGCCTGCTGGAACAGCAGGACGAGGAAGAAGAGGAGGTCGCCTCCCGCCCCTGGTGGGTCACCCTGCTGGTGTGGCTGGGGATGGTGGTGCTGATCGTGGCGCTGATCGTGGGCGGGGTGGTGCTGGTGATGTACCGCTCGGTCACCATGGAGGCTCTGCCCGAGCGCACCGCCGCCTTTGACGGCCAGACCCTGACCCCCGCCGCCTGGGACTGGCAGGTGCCGGTGGCCGGCTTCATCAAGCGGGAGTTTACGGGCAGCGACCCGGCCGCCGCCGGCGCGGCGCTGGCCGAGATCCAGGTGAGCGATCCCCAGCTGACCCTGCCCAAGGGCATGACCAGCCAGCTGACCCTGGCCGGCGCCGACGGCACGGTGCTGTTTGAGGGCAGCGGGGAGGAGTTCGCCAACTTCCGCTTCGCCGCCGACGGGGACTACACCATGGAACTGACCGTCACCCAGGCCGCCGCCCAGGTGGGCCAGAGCGTGACCGGCCAGGATGTGTACCGGTTTGCCTTCACCCTGAACGCCGAGCCCCAGGTGACCCTGAGCGGCGAATCGGTGGTGCAGGGCGGCGTTGTGGGTATCCGGGTCACCGGCGTGCTGGGGGAGGTGCCCCCCAGCCTGACCACCGATCTGGGCGAGGCGGTCTTCATCAAGCACAACGGGGCCTGGCTGGCCTATCTGGGGGTGCCGGAGGACTGCTTCGGCGGCGAGTACATCCTGCACATCCGTTCCGGCGAGTACGAACTGACCCCCACCGTGCGGGTCTACGGCCGGGAGGTGCGGGAACTGGACACCTACACCGCCGACGGCTCCGCCGCGACCCCCTACATAGGGGCGGTGCCCGGCGCGCTGCGCGATGTGATGGACATTGTGGACCCGGACGTGTACTGGGCCCAGGACGGCTTTGTGCAGCCGGTGCAGGGCACCCTGGTGCGGGACTACGACGTGTATGAGTACACCGACCGGGTCCAGGCCGACCCGCTGCTCATGGCCACCTATCCCATCGAGCTGCAGGTGGTGCTGCAGGCCCAGATCGACGCGGCCAACGCCCTGATCACACCCCGGCGCAGCGTCAACGTGACCTTCGCCACCCCCGCCGGCAGCGCGGTGGTCAGCCCCGCGGCGGGCCGGGTGGTCTTTGCCGGCACCCTGGGGAATACCGGCCGCACCCTGGTCATCGAGCACGGCGCCGGGCTCAAGAGCCTGTTCTATCTGCTGGGCAGCATCAAGGTCAGCGAGGGGGACTATGTGACCCAGGGCCAGACGGTGGCCACCACCCAGGGCCATGTGGTCTGCGATATGCGGCTGGGCGACGCGGCGCTGGATCCCTGGAGCGTCTGGCGCAACGTGAACCCGGGCGTGACCTTTCGGTAACCAATCGGGAAAACCACGCCCCGCGCGTGGTTTTCTGGCTGTAATGCCAAGGAGGAAAACGGCTATGTGGATGGATTTCTCGGCCACCGTCTGCGCCCTGGCCACCCCGCCGGGGGTGGGGGGCATCGCGGTGGTGCGCATCAGCGGCCCCGAGGCTTACCGGGTGGCGGAACAGGTGTTCCGCCCGGCCAACCCCGCCCGTAAACTCCGCGAGGCCAAGGGCTACACCGCCCTGTTCGGCCACAGCCTGCGGCCGGACGGCACCGTGCTGGACGAAACGATCGCCCTGTGTTTCCGCGCCCCCCGCAGCTACACCGGTGAGGACGTGGTGGAGTTGAGCTGCCACGGGGGCAGCGCCATGGCCGAGGGGCTGGTGCAGGCCTGCCTGGCGGCGGGGGCCCGGCCCGCCGCCGCGGGGGAGTTCACCCGCCGGGCCTTTGAGAACGGCCGCATCAGCCTGACCCAGGCCGAGGCGGTGATGGACGCGATCCAGGCCGCCGGCCGGCAGGGGGCGGCGCTGGCCGCCGCCGGGCTGGACGGGGCGGTGGCCCGGCGGATCGGGGCCATCCGGGATCAGCTGACCGCCCTGGCCGCCCACCTGGCCGCCTGGGTGGATTTCCCCGAGGAGGATGTGCCCGCCCTGGAGCCGGCGGCCCTGACCGCCACCCTCACCGAATGCCGGGACGAGATCCAGACCATGATCGACCAGTGGGGCGCGGGGGCGGTGGCCCTGGGCGGGGTGGATACCGCCATCGTGGGCCGGCCCAACGTGGGCAAAAGCACCCTGCTGAACCTGCTGGCCGGCTTTGAGCGGGCCATCGTGACCCCGGTGGCCGGCACCACCCGGGACGTGGTGCAGCAGACGGTGCAGCTGGGCAGCGTGCGGCTGAATCTGAGCGACACCGCCGGGCTGCGGGATACCGAGGACGCGGTGGAGGCCGAGGGCATCCGCCGCAGCTACAAGGCGCTGGACGCCGCCGGGCTGGTGCTGGCGGTGTTCGACGCCAGCGAGCCCGCCACCGACGAGGACGCCCGGCTGGCCGGGCTGTGCCGGGGCCGCCCGGCGCTGGCGCTGGTGAACAAGCAGGACGCCGGGGAACAGGTGTTCGACGAATCGGTGCTGGAAGGGTGCTTTTCCCAGGTGCTGCACCTGTCCGCCAAAGACCCGGCCAGCCTGGAGCTGCTGGCCGGCCGGGTGGAGGCGCTGCTGGGGGTGGCGAACCTGGACCCGTCGGCGGGCTGCTTGAGCGGGCAGCGCCAGCTGGCCGCCGCCACCGCCGCTTGCAACGCGCTGAAGGACGCGCTGGACGCCCAGCGCCGGGGCTTCGGCCTGGACGCGGTGGGGGTCTGTGTGGACGAGGCGTTGCAGGCGCTGTATGAACTGACCGGCGAGGGGGCCGACGAGGCGGTGATCGACCAGGTGTTCAGCCGGTTCTGCGTGGGAAAGTAAGGGAGAGACAACTGTGATCCATCTGGGAGATTTTGAGGTGATCGTGATCGGCGCGGGCCACGCCGGCATCGAGGCCGCCCACGCGGCGGCGGTGCTGGGCGCGCGCACCGGGCTGTTCACCCTGAGCCTGGACAGCATCGGCAACATGCCCTGCAACCCCAGCATCGGCGGCACCGCCAAGGGCCATCTGGTGCGGGAGGTGGACGCGCTGGGCGGGGTGATGGGGCTGGCGGCGGACGCCACCTATCTGCAGAGCCGGATGCTCAACCGGGGCAAGGGCCCGGCGGTGCACAGCCTGCGGGTGCAGACCGACCGGCGCCGCTACCACGACTATATGAAGCGGTTTCTGGAGCGCACCCCCGGCCTGGAACTGAAACAGGCCGAGGTGACCGATATCCTGGCGGAGAACGGCCGTGTCACCGGGGTGCGCACCCGGCTGGACGGGTACTACGGGGCGAAGTGCGTGGTCATCGCCACCGGCACCAACCTGGGCGGCAAAATTTTTGTGGGCGGGGCGGACTATCCCAGCGGGCCGGACGGCCAGCACGCCGCCACCGCCCTGACCGAGAGCCTGCGGGCGCTGGGGCTGCCGCTGCGCCGGTTCAAGACCGGCACCCCGGCCCGGGTGCACCGGCGCAGCATTGATTTCGACAAGCTGGTCTGCCAGCCCGGCGACCCGGACGAGCTGCTGCAGCCCTTCAGCTTCCTCACCCGCGCCCCCATGCGCAACAAGGTGGCCTGCCACATCGCCTGGACCAACCCCGAGACCCACCGGATCATCCGGGAAAATTTACACCGCAGCCCCCTGTACGGGGGCAAGATCGAGGGCATCGGGCCCCGGTACTGCCCCTCCATCGAGGACAAGGTGGTGCGGTTCGCCGACAAGGACCGGCACCAGATCTTTGTGGAGCCCTGCGGCGAGGACACCGACGAGATGTACCTGCAGGGGATGAGCAGCAGCCTGCCGGAGGATGTGCAAATCGCCATGTACCGCAGCATCGTGGGGTTTGAGCATCTGGAGATCATGCGCCCGGCCTACGCCATCGAGTACGACTGCGTGGACCCCACCGCCCTGGCCGCCACCCTGGAGTGCAAGGCGGTGGCGGGGCTGTACGGGGCGGGGCAGTTCAACGGCACCAGCGGCTACGAGGAGGCGGCGGCCCAGGGCCTTCTGGCCGGGCTCAACGCCGCCCGGGCCGCGCTGGGCAAGAGCCAGCTGATCCTGCCCCGGTCCTCCAGCTATCTGGGCACCCTGGTGGACGATCTGGTGACCAAGGGGGTGCTGGACCCCTACCGGATGATGACCAGCCGCAGCGAGTACCGGCTGACCCTGCGCCAGGACAACGCGGACGAGCGGCTGACCCCCATCGGCCGGGAGTACGGGCTGGTGGACGATGCCCGCTGGGCCCGGTTCCAGGAGGACATGGCCATCAAGCAGGCGGAACTGGCCCGGCTGCACGCCACCCGCATCGGCGGGGCGGCGCTGGCGGCGCCCTTCGCGGCGGCGGGGCTGGACCCGGCGCCCCAGGGCGGCACGGCGGCCCAGCTGCTGCTGCGCCCGGGGGTGAGCTACGAATTGCTGGCCGGGATCATCGGCCGGGGCGAGGGGGTGGACGCCCGGATGGCCGGCCGCATCGAGACCGAGCTGAAGTACGCCGGCTACATCGAGCGCCAGCAGCGCCAGGTGCGCCAGGTGCAGCGGCAGGAGAACACCCCTATCCCGCCGGATTTTGACTACGCGCCGCTGGACGGCCTGCGGCTGGAGGCCCGGGAAAAGCTGGGCCGTATCCGGCCGGTGAGCCTGGGCCAGGCGGCCCGAGTGCCGGGGGTGTCCCCTTCGGACATCGCGGTGCTCAGCGTGGCGCTGCATGCCGCGCGCCGAAAACAGGCAAACCCCGGGCAGGACCCGGAGGAACAATAAAGGAGTGAAAGCGTTATGGAATATCGTCGTTTTAAGGATACCCTGTTCATCCGGATGGACAAGGGCGAGGAGATTCTGGAGCAGCTGGAAAAGGTCTGCACCGCCGAACAGGTGAAGCTGGCCCAGGTCAGCGCCATCGGCGCGATCAACGACTTCACGGTGGGGGTGCTGGTCACCGCCGACAAGCAGTACAAGGCCAACAGCTTCACCGGCGATCACGAGATCGTCAGCCTGACCGGCACCGTCACCACCAAGGAGGGGAACTACTACGCCCATCTGCATCTGGCCGCCGGCGACGGCACCGGCGCCGTGGTGGGCGGGCACCTGAACCGGGCGGTGGTCAGCGCCACCTGCGAGATGGTGGTGCGCATCGTGGACGGCACCGTGGAGCGCCGCTTCAGCGACGAAGTGGGCCTGAACCTGTTTGAGTTCGTCTAAATGGGCCGATCTGGGGCCATCGGCCCCAGACCCCTTTTGTCGGGCCGGAATCCTCCGGCCCTCGGGGCAAAAACAGCAAAGCCCGCGCGGACCGTTTTGGTCTGCGCGGGCTTTTTGCTCATTTTTAGGGGGCGACGTTTTTTAGCTTGCCGAAAGGGGAGAGGACCATCAGGGTTCTCTCCCACTTGCGATCGTCCCGTTTTTTCTGCGCGCAGAGCAGGAAAACGGCCTTACGGCCGGGCGCGCCAGGCGTTGAACCGGGCGGTCAGGCGGTCGGCCAGACGGGCCAGGGCCGGGGCGTAGAGGGGTTCGATCAGCCGCCGGCGCAGCAATTCCAGCAGGGTACAGGCCAGGTAGATGCCCAGCACGCAGACCGGCGCGTACCACACGATCTGCCAGCCCACCAGGTGGGCGCCCATCTGCAGATGGCCCCACAGCGCCGGGCGCACATAGGCGTTGTCGTGCAGCAGGTACACCCCCAGGGTGGCCGAGGCCACCCGGTTGACCAGCCGGCTTTGGAAGAAAAAGCGGGAAAAGCCCAGCACCAGCGCCGCGGCGATCCCGATGGTCAGGGGGCTGGTCTCCAGCCAGAGGTTCAGCCGGTACTGGGCCAGCAGCCGGGAGTCCCGGCTGATGCCGGGCAGCACCACCGCCACCAGCAGCACCACCCCCAGCTGGGCCGCCGCCGCCCCCGCCACCAGCGCCCCGCCGCTTGCCCGCCGGGCCGGCGGGTACAGCCGCAGATAGGCCCCGATGCCATAGAGCAGCACGAACAGCGCCCCCAGGCCGGACCCGTCCAGGTCCACAAACAGCAGGGTGGGCAGCAGGCTGGCCCCCACAAAGCCTATGGCCAGCAGCGCCAGCAGTTCCCGGCGGGAGAGCGCCCGGATCAGCCGGTTGAGAAAGGGGCTGATCAGATACAGGCAAAGGTAGTCGGTGACGAACCAGTAGTCCCCGTACAGGGCCCCGAACAGCGCCCGCACGCCGGTCAGGGCCAGGTCCGGGGTCATGGGGCCCAGGGTGCCCCGGGCAAAGGCCGCGGCGAAGAGCACAAGGCCGTAAAACCCGGTCTGGGCCGCCAGCAGCAGCGGCTTGACGGCGTGGAACCGGGCGGTGACCTGATAATAGCCGGTGATCATCACAAAGACGGCCACCCCTAGCTTGCCGCTGGTGTGCAGGGCCTGTTCAAACAGTTCCCAGCCGGAGGTGCCGGCGGCCAGCAGGTCCAGCCCGCCGTGGATCATGCTGTGATGGCACACGATCAGCAGCATGGCCAGGATCCGCAGCAGCTCCATGCTGCTGTTGCGGGATTGTATACCAAGGGGCTGGCTCACAGGCGGCCCTCCGCCTGCAGCGCCCGGATCTTGAGCAGGGCGGCCACCGTTTTGCCGTCCACGATCCGCCCGTCCAGGCACATGGCCACCGCCTCGGCCAGCGGCAGGGATTCCGGGGTCAGGAACTCGTCCTCATCCAGGTGCATCGGCACCGGGTGCAGCCCGGTGGCCAGATAGGTATAGATGATCTCGTTGCAATAGCCCACCGTGGGCCAGACCGGGTGCAGGTCCTGCCAGTGGTCGGCGGCCAGGCCCGCCTCCTCGCCCAGTTCCCGTTTGGCGGCCTCCAGCGGGTCCTCGCCCGGCTCCAGCTTGCCGGCGGGCAGTTCCCAGATCTCCTGCCCGAAGGCATACCGGAACTGCCGCACCAGGTACACCCGGCCGTCCTCGGTCAGGGCCGCCACGCAGGCGCCCCCGTGGTGGTGCACCACCTCCCGGGTGCCCTCGGCCCCGTTTTCCAGCTGCACGGTGTCCTTGGTCACGGTGAACACCCGGCCCTGGTAGATCTCCTGGCTGGAGAGCTGTTTCTCAAAATGCGCCATCGTTCGTTTCTCCTTTCGCGGCGGCCGCCGGCTCCAGCGGCCGGGCCAGCACCCGCTCCACCCGGCGGCTGGCCACCCGCTGCACCGTAAAGGCCACGCCGCCCCATTCCACCCGGGCGGCCTCGCCCTCGGCGGGGATGTGGCCCAGCCGGTCCACCACCAGGCCCCCCACCGTGTCAAATTCCTCGTCCTCGCCCCGCTCGGGCAGCGGCAGGCCCAGCGCCTCAAGCAGATCCTCCAGATCCAGCGCCGCGTCCACGCTCACGCTGCCGTCCTCGCAGCGGGTCAGGGGCTCTTCCTCGTTGTCGTACTCGTCCTGGATGCTGCCCACGATCTCCTCCAGGATGTCCTCCATGGTCACAAGGCCGGCGGTGCCGCCGTACTCGTCCACCACGATGGCGATCAGGCATTTTTCCCGCTTGAAATCCAGCAGTAGCTGGCGGGCGGGCCGGCTCTCCGGCACGAACATCGCCTGGCGCACAAAGGGCTCCACCGGGCTGTCCAGCTCCTCCGGGTGATCCACCAGGCGCAGCAGGTCCTTCACATACAGCATCCCGGCCACGTCGTCCAGCCCGCCCCGGTAGACCGGCAGCCGGCTGTTGCCGCTCTCCAGCGCCGCCGCCACCGCCTGCCGGCAGCTGGCGGTCAGCTCCACGGCGGTGACGTCGGTGCGGTGGGTCATGATGTCGCCGGCGCTCACCTCGTCCAGATCAAAGATGTTGTTGATCATCCGCTTCTGGCTGGCGTCGATCTCCTCGTCGGCCGCGTCGTCCATGATCTCCAGAAACTCCTCCTCGGTCACCGGCTCCTTGTCGCCCAGGCCCACCGGGGCCAGAAGCAGATCCAGCCAGCGGGGCAGGGTCAGCTTTTTGGCCAGCACCCAGCCCACGACAAAACACACAAGCCCCGCCGCCAGGGCGGCAAACAAAATCCCAAGACCATCCGGGTCCATCTGTAAAAACTCCCTCCCGCCGCGCTTGCCGGCGTTTGCTTTTTATTTGTATTGTAGTAAAAACGACCCCGCCCGTCAAGCGGCGGGCGGGGAAAGAGCGGGGGTTCAGGCTGCTTTCGGCACGGCGGGCAGGGGCGCGCCCAGCCGCTGCAGATCGGCCAGGGTCACCCGGCCGGCCGCCAGCGCGTCGGCCAGCGGCTCGGTGCTGCCGTCCTCGTAGACGGCCGTGATCCCATCCAGGCCGCCGGGCAGGTAGTAGACGCTGGTCTCGTCCTCGCCCACCCGGGCGAGAACGGCGTCCATGGCCACCCCCTCCTCGGGCAGGCCCTCCAGGGCGGTCACCGCCGGGGCGGTGGACTGGGGAGCGGCCAGCATGGACTCCTCGGTCGCCTGGCCGGCCTCCTCGTCAGGGGCCATGGCCATCGCCCGGGGCTCGGCGGCCCCGGCCCCGGCGTCGTAAGCGGCCATATTCGGCGCGGTGGCGCCGCCCACCGACCCGATGTCTGCCAGGCCGTACCGCAGCACCGGGATGGCCACCAGCACCAGGCAGGCTGCCGCCAGCAACCCCCCTGCGACCCGCCGCGAGGTCCTGACCACCCGCAGCCGGGGGCTGCCGGCCGCCGCCATGGCCGCCCGGGTGCGGGCTTTCCAGCCCTCCGGGGCGGTCACCTTGTTCATCGCGCTGCGATAGGCGTCTTCCGGCCGGTTCATGGCGTATCCTCTCCTTCCAGTTGGTCTTTCAGCTTGGTTCGCGCCCGGCTCAGCTGGCTGAGCACCGTGTTCTGGCTGCGGCCCAGCAGCCGGGCGATCTCGGCGGTGGAGTATCCCTCTATGTAGTGCAGATACACCACCTGCCGGTATTTCATCGGCAGCGCCGCCACCGCCTCCAGCACCCCGGTCTCCTCGGGGGTGAAGGCGGGCAGGGTCTCGTCCAGCCCTTCGGTGCGCCGCTGCCAGGCGCTGCGGAAATGGCTCTTGCACCGGTTGATGGTGGCCCGCAGCAGCCAGGCTTTCTGGTGCTCGGGGCTGGCGAACACCGGCTGGCGCTGCACCAGGCTCAAAAACACGTCCTGGGCCATGTCCTCCGCGTCGGCCATGTTCTTCACCAGGCCGAAGGCGGTGCGCACCACCATATCGCCGTAGTATTCCAGCGCCTGTTCGGGGGTGAGAACCTGGGTCGCCGTCATGGTGCCCGCCCTTCTTTCCTGTAGGCTTTCGTTTTGCATACGCGCCGGCCTCCCGGATTATTGCATCGTTGCGCGGCGATCGGCCGCTTTTTCTTATTGTATCGGCTCGGCGGGGGAATTGCAATCGGCCCGGCGGCGGATTTTTTGAAAAGGGGCTTGCGGCGGCGGGGGTTTTGGATGTAGTATAAAAATGTATGGCGCGGCGCATCCGCGCCCGATGAATTTATGGAAAAAGGGGGTTCCCTTACATGGAACAATCCGAACGCACCGCGCTGCGGCGCGCGGCCGCCCAGCTGCGGCTGGATGTGCTGGAAGAGGTGTTCTCGGCGCAGTCCGGCCATCCGGGCGGCTCGCTGAGCAGCGCCGAGATCCTGACCTGGCTGTATCATAAGGAGCTGAACATCCGCCCCGCCCAGCCCCGCTGGCCGGATCGGGACCGGTTCGTGCTGAGCAAGGGCCACAGCAGCCCCGGGCTGTACGCGGCGCTGGCCCGGCGCGGGTTCTTTGACCCGGCGCTGCTGCCCACCTTCCGCAAGAGCGGCTCGATCCTGCAAGGGCACCCCGACATGAAAAAATGCCCCGGCGTGGACATGACCAGCGGCAGCCTGGGCCAGGGGGTCAGCGCCGCCTGCGGCATGGCCCTGGCCGGCAAGCTGGACGGCGCGGTCTGGCGGGTGTACACCCTGCTGGGGGACGGCGAGATGGAAGAGGGCCAGGTGTGGGAGGCCGCCATGTTCGCGGCCCACAACAAGCTGGACAACCTGTGCTGGATCGTGGACTCCAACGGCCTGCAGATCGACGGCCCGGTGGAACAGGTGGCCGGCCCCGGCCCGCTGGACAAAAAGTTCGAGGGCTTCGGCTTCCATGTGCTGAAGGTGGACGGCCACGACTTTGACGCGCTGGAGGCCGCCTTTGCCGCCGCCCGCGCCGAGAAGGGCCGCCCCACCGTGATCCTGGCCGCCACCGTCAAGGGCAAGGGGGTCAGCTTTATGGAGAACCAGGTGGGCTGGCACGGCAAGGCCCCCAACGCCGAGCAGTACGCCCAGGCGAAACAGGAACTGGAGGCCGAACTGGCCCGCTGGGAGGTGGAGTAAATGGAACCGATCAAGGAAGCGACCCGGGTGAGTTTCGGCAAAGCGCTGGCGGAACTGGCCCCTGAATACCCCGGTCTGGTGGTGCTGGACGCGGATCTGGCCGCGGCCACCCGCACTGACATCTTCGCCAAAGCCTGGCCCGACCGGTTCATCGACTGCGGCATCGCGGAGTGCAACATGGTGGGCGTGGCGGCGGGCCTGGCGGCCGCCGGCAAGATCCCGGTGGCGGCCAGTTTCGCCATGTTCAGCGCCGGCCGCGCCTTTGAGCAGATCCGCAACTCGGTGGGCTATCCCCACCTGAACGTGAAGATCGCCGGCAGCCACGCCGGCGTGAGCGTGGGCGAGGACGGCGCCACCCACCAGTGCCTGGAGGATCTGGCCCTGATGCGCACCATCCCCGGCATGACGGTGCTCTGCCCGGCGGACGCCTTCTCCATGCGGGAGGCGGTGCGGGCCATGCTGGACTACCAGGGCCCGGTGTACATCCGGCTGGGCCGCCTGGCGGTGAACAGCATCTACCACGACCGCCCCGCCGGCTGGCTGCGGATCGGCAAGGGCGAGCTGCTGCGCAACGGCGCCGACGTGACCCTGCTGGCCACCGGCCTGGAGGTGCAGGAGGCCCTGATCGCCGCCGAACGGCTGGCCGAGCAGGGGGTCAGCGCCGCCGTGGCGGACCTGCACACCCTCAAGCCGCTGGACGGGGAACTGGTGGCCGACCTGGCCCGCCGGACCGGCGCGGTGGTCACCGCCGAGGAGCACAACGCCATCGGCGGGCTGGGGGACGCGGTGCTGGCCGCCCTGGCCGACGCCGACGTGCGGGTGCCCCTGGAGAAGGTGGCCGTGCAGGACGTGTTCGGCCATTCCGGCAAGGGCGACCAGCTGCTGGACGAGTTCGGCCTGCGGGCCGGGGACATCGTCGCGGCCGCGCTGCGTGCCATCGCCCGCAAGTGATCCCATTCGAGCCGCGTCTTGCCGACGCGGCTCCTTTTACAAGACAGGAGGAGACAGCCATGCACGAGCTTCTTGTGATCGTGGATATGCAGAACGATTTTCTCACCGGGGCCCTGGGCACCGCGGAGGGGCAGGCCATCCTGCCCGCCGTGACCGATCTTGTCCGCGGCTGGGCCGGGGAGCTGGTCTTTACCCGGGACACCCACACCCCTGACTACCTGAACACCCAGGAGGGCAAAAACCTGCCGGTGGTGCACTGCGTCAAGGGCACCGAGGGCTGGCAGCTGGCCGGGGAACTGGACGCGCTGGCCAAACAGCGGGGCTGCAAGGTGTTCGACAAGCCGGCCTTCGGCAGCACCGAACTGGCCCACTGGGCCGCCGCCCGCCACGCCCAGCAGCCCTTTGACCGGATCAGCCTGGCGGGGGTCTGCACCGACATCTGCGTCATCAGCAACGCGCTGCTGCTCAAAGCCGCCCTGCCGGAGGTGCCGGTGCAGGTGTACGGGTCCCTGTGCGCCGGGGTCTCCCCCGAGAGCCATACCCGGGCGCTGGAGGCCATGCGGGTCTGCCAGGTCCAGGTGGTATGAGCGGGCTGCGCATCCTGGCGCCCGCGCTGCCCGAAACGCTGGCCGACATCGGCTTTTGGCCGGACGGCGATGTGTCCGGCGCCCGGCTGCGGGGGCTGAGCCTGAGCGGCGAGGACCGGCGGGAGTGCCGGCTGGAGGGCTGCCGGGTGGAGAGTTGCCGATTGCTGGGCTGCGATCTGCGGGGGGCGGTGTTCCGGGACTGTGAACTGGTCAACTGCGATCTGTCCGGCTGCAATCTGCGGGACGCCTGGTTTTTGCGCTGCACCCTTTCCGGGGTGCGGGCGGACGGCGCGGACCTGAGCGGCGCCCGGCTGGAACATCTGGTGCTGCGGGAATCCCGGCTGGAAGGGGCCAACCTGGAAGGGGCCAGCCTGGCGGGCTGCGCGCTGGCGGACTGCCGGCTGGCCGGCGCCTGGCTGACCCGGCTGCGGGCCCGGGACTGGCGGCTGGAGCGGTGCGATCTGACCCGGGCCAGCGTGGTGGGCACCCCGCTGCGGGGCCAGGACCTGAGCGAGTGCGGCATCGAGGGGCTGGTGCTCTCGGAATCCGCCGCCGAGCTGCGGGGGGCGGTGGTCAGCGGGCTGCAGGCGGTGGAACTGGCCCGGCTGCTGGGGGTCGTGGTGCGCTGACCGGCCGCTGCGCAAAGCGGGGCGCGGGGGCGGGCGAAAAGGCCCGCTCCCGCGCTTTTTCTGCGCCCGGTTTGCCTTTTTGGGCCGTGCATGGTATACTATCCATGTATCTGCTTTTTGCCGGGCGGGGAAAACGCCCGCCCCGGCTGGATTCTGCCCGCGCCGCGGGCGTGATAAAGGAGAACGGATCTATGCGCACAGGATGGACCCAGAAGCTGCTCGGCTGGCTCACCAGCCAGGTCGCCGTCTATGTGGTGAGCGGTCTGTTGGTGATAACGGTGCTGACCGGCGTGGTGCTGTATGTGAACGGCATCCATGACGAGACGCCGGAACCTGTCTCCGGCAGCACGGTGGACTGGGAGCGGGAGGACGAGAGCTACGACATTGAGGGCGGCGTGATCGACGTGGAGGTCTACGAGGGCACTGTGCTGCCCGAGACCGAGGACGCCGGCCAGGACTATCTGGACGAGACCCTCTTCATCGGGGATTCCAACACCTACCGGTACATGATGTACGGCTCCGACGATGAGACCCCCTTCACCACCCTGCAGAACACCATCGGGGTGGTGTCCATGGGGGCGGGGGCCATCACCAGCCTCAAGTGCGAGGAGTTTGTGGGCTACTCCGAACCGGTCACCATCCCGGAGGCGGTCAAGATCATGCAGCCCCGCCGCATCATCATCTGCTTCGGCACCAACAACCTGTCCGCCGCGGGGCGGGGCACCGACACCTTCATCGAACAGTACAGCAAGGGCCTGGCCGCCATCCACAAGGCCTATCCCTACGCGGACATCATCGTGAGCGCCGTGCCCCCGCTGGACAAACAGCGCAGCAACACCGCCCTGAGCATGACCCAGGTGGACGAGTTCAACCAGGCCATCGTGGCCATGTGCGAGGAGGAGGGCTACAAGTTCCTGGATTCCAGCGAGGCCCTCAAGGACGAGACCACCGGCTGGGCCAAGAAGGACTACACCCTGTCGGACGGGGTGCACCTGTCCAAGGACGGGGTCACCGCCTACATGGAGTATGTGCGCACCCACGCCTACATCACCGAGGACACCCGGCCCAAGCCCCTCAAGACCATCCCCAAGGCCAAGGGCACCCCGCCGGGCCTGATCAGCCAGGACCCCATTGCCATACGCGGCCAGGGCAGCAACCTGGTGCCGGTGGAGTTCCTGGCCTCGGAGGGCGGCTACATCGAGGGGGTTACCAGCCAGTCGGTGGCAAAGGGCGCCGCCTGCGGCACCGTGCGGGCCGTGGCCAACGAGGGCTACGCCTTCGCCTACTGGACCATCGAGCCGGTGGGCAGCAGCGGCGGCGCGGGGGATACCCTGACCTTTGTGGTGCCCGCCGACGCGGACGCCAACGGCGTGGTGATCAAGGCCTACTTCACCGCGGTGGTGGTGGAGCCGACCCCGTCGCCCTCGCCCTCGCCGTCGCCCACCCCCACCGCCACCCCGAATGTGACGGCCACCCCCGGCGCGACCGCCAGCCCGAGCGTGACGGCCAGCCCGGAGGTGACCGCCAGCCCGGAGGTGACCGCTACCCCGAACGTGACGGCCACCCCAAACGTGACCGCCACCCCGAATGTGACCGCCACCCCGGTGCCGGCTACTCCGGTGCCGGCTACCCCGGTGCCGGCCACCCCCGAACCCACCCCGGAACCGGCGGCCACGGCACAGCCCGCCCCGCCGGATAACGGGGGCAGCGCGGTCACCGACACCGTCACCCCGCCGGCCGGGGAATCGCAGCCGGCCGGGGAGACGTCGCCCGCTGCCTGAGTGTTGCGCGGCCGAAGCGGAAACGGATTTCGCTTCGGCTGCTTTTTCGTCCCACCGGCGGCCCCGCCGCCCCGCTTTGAAAGGAGAAGATCCGCCATGTCCCAACAGCAGGACCGGCGCAGCATGCCCAGCGGCACCCTGATCCGCCGCTTCTGGCCCTACATGCGGCCCTATCGCAAGACCCTGTGCGTGGATCTGTTCTGCGCCGCCCTGACCACCGTCTGTGAACTGGTGCTGCCGCTGCTCATGCGCACCATCACCGACACCGCCACCGCCGACCTGGCCGCCCTGACTGTGGGGCTGGTGCTGAAGCTGGCGGGGCTGTATCTGGTGCTGCGGATCATCGACGGCGTCGCCGCCTACTACATGGCCAGCATCGGCCACATCATGGGGGTGCATGTGGAGACCGACATGCGCCGGGACGCCTTCGCCCATCTGCAGAAACTCAGCGACAGCTACTACGCCAACACCAAGGTGGGCCAGATCATGGGCCGGATCACCAACGACCTGTTCGACGTGACCGAGTTCGCCCACCACTGCCCGGAGGAGTTCTTCATCGCGGGCATCAAGATTCTGGCCTCCTTTGTGATCCTGTGCCGGGTCAACCTGCTGCTCACGGTGCTGCTGTTCCTCTGCGTGCCGCTGATGGCGGTGGTCTCCACCATCATCAACCAGCGCCAGCGGGCGGCCTTCCGCCGCCAGCGGGTGCAGATCGGGGAACTGAACGCCCGCATTGAGGACAGCCTGCTGGGCGAGCGGGTGGTCAAGGCCTTCGCCGCCGAGGGGGTGGAACAGGCCAAGTTCGCCCAGGACAACGAGCGGTTCCAGGACATCAAGACCCACACCTACTACATCATGGCCGCCTTCCAGACCAGCACCCGCCTGTTCGACGGGCTGATGTATCTGGTGGTGCTGCTGGCCGGCGGGCTGTTCATCGTCTACCGGCGGATCACCCCCGGCGACCTGGTGGCCTACATGCTCTATGTGAGCACCCTGATCGCTACCATCCGCCGGATCGTGGAGTTTGCCGAGCAGTTCCAGCGGGGCATGACCGGCATCGAGCGGTTCTGCGAGATCATGGACGCGGACGTGGAGATCTTCGACGAGCCCGGCGCCGAGCCGCTGCGGGTGGAGCGGGGCGAGATCTGCCTGGAGGACGTGAGCTTCGAGTACCCGGACGACCACAACAAGGTGCTGCGGCATGTGGATCTGCGGGTGCGGCCCGGGGAGAAGCTGGCGCTGGTGGGGCCGTCGGGCGGCGGCAAGACCACCCTGTGCAACCTGATCCCCCGGTTCTACGACGTGACCAGCGGCCGCATCACCATCGACGGCCAGGACGTGCGCCAGGTCACCCTGGAGAGCCTGCGCCGGGCCATCGGCATCGTGCAGCAGGACGTGTATCTGTTCAGCGGCACGGTGTATGAGAACATCGCCTACGGCAAGCCGGAGGGCGCCAGCCGGGAGGAGGTCATCCAGGCGGCGAAGCTGGCCGGCGCGGACGAGTTCATCCGCAACCTGAAACACGGCTACGACACCTACGTGGGCGAGCGAGGGGTGAAGCTGAGCGGCGGCCAGAAGCAGCGCATCAGCATCGCCCGGGTGTTTTTGAAAAACCCGCCCATCCTGATCCTGGACGAGGCCACCAGCGCGCTGGACAACGAGAGCGAGGTGCTGGTGAACCGCAGCCTGGAGCAGCTGGCCAAGGGGCGCACCACCCTGACCATCGCCCACCGGCTGACCACCATCCAGGACGCCGACCGTATCCTGGTGCTGGACGAGGGCGGCATCCAGGAGCAGGGCACCCACGCGGAACTGCTGGCCAAGGGCGGCGCCTACGCCCGGCTGTGGAACCGCACCCTGCGGTAAAGCCCCGCCGACAAGGAAAAACAGGCCGGTGCGCGAGCGGATCGCGCACCGGCCTGCTGCCGTTTGGGGTATGGGGAAGGTCAGTCGGTGGGCCAGATGTCGGCGTTCTCCATCGACACCTCCGGCGCGGCGGCCTCGGCGGTGTCCTGGGCGGCGGAGTCGGCCGGCGCGGCCGCCTCGGCCCCGTCGTCGGTGACCACCTCGGCCGAGACCTGGGCCTGGGCGCCGAAGTCCGCCCCCGCGGCCGCCTCCTCGCTGGTCAGCGGCGGCACCGCCGTCTGGCTGGCCGCGCCGCCGTCCGCGCCGGAGGTGCCGTCCGCCGGCAGGGTCAGGGCGGTCACCTCGCCGGAGGGCTGGCTCAGCAGATAGGCCCCCACCGGCTCCTGCTTATACACCAGCAGCACCCCGCTCACCGTTTCCTCGCCGGTGCTGCGGCCCGGGCACAGCGCCACCCATTTCTCCACCGTCTTGCCCTTGCAGCCGGCCAGATCCAGCCCGCTGGCCTTCACCACCTCGTTGAAGGCCGAAAAACTGTCGTCCCACTTTTTGGGCACCTTCACCTTATCCACCGTGGTGTTGGCCAGATCCACCTCCAGCCCGTACCCGCTGAAAAAGGCCGCGATGTCCTGGGTGGTCTCGATGGACGCCGGCGCCCCCGCGGGCAGCGCCGACGCGCTCTGGACCTGCGAATACCGGCTCACGCCGTACACGGTGCCCGCCAGCAGCGCCCCGCATACCGCCAGCGCGCCCAGCCGTTTCACCGCGTTTTTGTTCAGTGTCAGCACAAACATGACCATTACTCCTCCCTTTGAAGCTGCGGCATTTGTATATGCTTATTCCGCCTGCCCCCGGCAATATGCCCGCCCGGCAGGATTCTTTTTCCTGGGAAAAGGGCTTGACACGGCCGCCCGTGTGTGCTATACTAATCAAGCACCCCAAGAAGGGGCCAATATCGCGGAGTGGAGCAGTCCGGTAGCTCGTCGGGCTCATAACCCGAAGGTCGTTGGTTCAAATCCAGCCTCCGCAACCATGTTGCCTTAACAAAAAAGATATAAGGCCGAAAAAGCCCGCAAACAAGCCGTTTGCGGGCTTTTTTCGTACCCAAAATTAGGCCCCAGTTTGAAAGATATTTTTCGCCCATTTTGGGCTTTGGTGAGGACTTGAACTAAATTCCGGCAGTTGTTCCCCGTTTTCCGCCGTTGTTTTCAGAATTATTCCGCTGTTTCCGAAAGGGAAACACCTGATTTATCGGTATGGGACGACAAGCTCACCGTCATGCGGCTCTTTTTTAGTCTCGTCCTTCCGCTACTCTCCGCCAGCGGAAAGGACGAGCTATGAAAATCCCGAAAACCCCGAAAGAATTTGACTAATATAAACGGTTACGAGGTGGGCATTATGGATCGTTGGTATATTCAAGCGCTGAAGACCAGCTACTGTGTGGACCATTCCTACATTGCGAATCTGGCTGTGGTAGAATATCTGAACAAAACGCGCTATTTGGATTTGGGGCAAAGCGTTACCTTTTTTGTGGGGGAAAACGGCACGGGCAAATCTACGCTGATCGAAGCCATCGCTGTATGCGCAGGGTACAATGCGGAAGGCGGGTCAAAAAACTTCCGTTTTTCTTCAAGGGATACAACGTCAAATTTACACAACTACCTAACATTGGTAAAGGGATCCTATGAGAAGGACGGCTTCTTTTTGCGTGCCGAAAGTTTCTATAACGTTGCTACGCAGGTGGATGATCTGGGGATCGATCTAAGCGCCTATGGGGGGAAATCTTTGCACGAGCAATCACACGGCGAATGTTTTATGTCTTTGGTACAAAACAGGTTTCATGGAAATGGCCTGTACATACTGGACGAACCCGAATCGGCGCTGTCTCCTTTAAGGCAACTCACCTTGCTGGGTGAAATGCATAGGCTGGTTGAACGTAACTCGCAATTTATCATTGCTACCCACTCGCCAATATTACTTGCTTACCCAAACGCGAAAATCTATCAAATAACCGATGCTGGTATTGAGGAAGTGCGGTATGAAGACTGCGAACACTACAAATTGACAAAGCAGTTTTTGGAGAATCCCAACCATTTCTTTAGATATTTGTTTTCAAATGCGGAATGATCTGTCCGTTTTTATTCAGCCGGCGTCGATCTTTCCGGGCCGGGGCGTTTCTTGTGCTTTTCGCGGGAAAGGGGTATACTCGTATCCGGTATGGCAGGGCCATGCGGAATTTTGGGGCGGAAGGTGCGGAATATGATCGGGTTGGGAACGATCCTCAATGTGGCGGCGATCGTGGCGGGCGGTCTGATCGGGCTGGCGTTCAGCCGGGCGATCAGCGCCCGCTATCAGCAGACCCTGATGCAGGCGATCGGGGTGTGCGTGGTGTTTGTGGGGATCGGCGGCGCGGTGCAGGAGATGATGACGGTGACGGCCGACGGCCTGCAGAGCGGCGGCACCATGATGCTGGTGGTGAGCTACGCGGTGGGCGCGCTGCTGGGGGAGTGGATCAATCTGGAACAGCGGATCGAGCGGTTCGGGGAATGGCTGAAGATCCGCACCGGCAACGCCCGGGAGAAACGCTTTGTGGACGGGTTCGTGACCGCGTCGCTGACCGTCAGCATCGGGGCGATGGCCATTGTGGGCGCCATCCAGGACGGCCTTTCCGGCGACTGGTCCACCCTGGCGCTCAAGGCGGTGCTGGACATGGTGATCGTCTGCGTGATGAGCGCGTCGATGGGCCGGGGCTGCGTCTTCGCGGCGATCCCGGTGGGGCTTCTGCAGGGCGCGGTGACCCTGCTGGCCCGGGCGGTGCAGCCGGTCATGACCGAAAAGGCGCTGGCCTACCTGTCCCTGACCGGGTCGGTGCTGATCTTCTGCGTGGGCATCAACCTGCTGTGGGAGAAGAAGCTGAAGGTGGCCAACCTGCTTCCCTCCATTCTGATCGCGGTGGTCTGCGCCTTCGCGGGGCTGTAAAATCGGAAACAGAAAACGCCGCAGGCGTGCCTGCGGCGCTTTTTGCGTTTTTGGGGCCGGCGGTCAGGTCGCCAGCCGGTAGATCAGGCAGGGCCGGCCGCCGGTGCTGTAGTTGGTGTCGCCGGTCAGCAGCCCTTCCCGGGCCAGGTAGGCCATGTAGCGGCGCACCGTCACCACCGAAAGCCCCGAGGCCACCGCCACCTCCTCGCAGGTGAAGGCCCGGTCCGGCTCGGCACGCATACAGGCCAGCACCCGCTCCTGGGTCTGGATCTGGATGCCCTTGGGCGGGGCGGCGGGCGCGGCGGGGGGGTGCAGCAGGCTGTCCAGCGCGCTCTGGTCCAAAGTGCCGGTGCGCACCGCGCTGCGCCGCCGGCAGAAGGCGTCCAGCGCCCGGCAGAACCGCTCGTAGGCGAAGGGCTTGACCAGATAGTCCACCACGCCCAGCCGGGTCAGCGCCTCCACAGTGGCGGCGTCGTTGGCGGCGGTGATCATGATCACGTCCGATTCCACCCCCGCCGCGCGGATCGCCCGCAGAAACTCCAGCCCGTTCATCTGGGGCATATAAAAATCCAGGATGATCAGGTTGGCGGTGTTCTGCCGCAGCCAGTCCAGCGCCCGGCGGGGCTGGGCAAAGCACTGGGAGACGGTGAACCGGCCGTCCCGCTCGGTGTAGCGGCGGTTCAGTTCGGTGATCATCGGGTCGTCTTCCACGATCAGGACGGTATACATCGGGTCTGCCCCCTCTCAGCTTTTGGCCGCCGCGTCGGCGCGGAAGGTGATAATAAAGGAACTGCCCACCCCCGGGGCGGACTCCACCCGGATCTCGCCCCCGTAGGTGTCCACCAGGCTCTTGACCAGGAACAGCCCGGTGCCGTGCCCCTCCCCCTTGGTGGTGCTGCCCCGCACAAAAAGGCGTTCCCGGATCTGCTCGGTCATGCCGCAGGCGTTGTCGTCCACGCTCAGGATCAGGCCCTGCTCGCTCTCCCGCAGGGAAACGTCCAACACGTGGGGCGCGTCGGCGGGAACATGGGTAAAGGCGTCAAAGGCGTTTTCGATCAGGTTGCCCAGAATGGTGATCAGGCTGGAAGGGGGCAGAAAATGGCACTCGGCGCTCAGGCGGCTCTCCGGGTCCAGGGTCATGCGCACCCCCAGCTCGGCGGCCCGGAACCCCTTGCCGATCAGCAGCGCCGCCACCGACGGCTCCGCGATCCGCTGGGAGATCCGCCCCACCGAGAGCGCCTTGGTCTGGGTCAGCTGCAGCACATACTCCTCGGCCCGCTGGTATTCCCCCAGCTGCAGCAGCCCCAGGATCACATGCAGCTTGTTCATGAATTCGTGGGTGTAGGCCCGCATGGCCTCCACCATGTGCTGCACGCCGGTGAGCTCCCGGGCCAGGTTGGACACCTCGGTGCGGTTGCGGAAGATGGCCACCGCCCCCACGATCTGCCCGTCCCGCCGCACCGGCATCCGGTCCGACAGGATCTGCACCTGGCGCAGCGAGCGCAGGTTCACGTTGAACTCCGGCTGCTCGGTGCGCAGCACCCGGGGAATGGTGGACCGGGGGGCCACCTCCGCCAGGGGCCGGCCCACAACGGCGTTTTTGTCCAGCGACAGCATCTCCGCCGCCGCCCGGTTGATGTAGATGATCCGGCTGTCCCGGTCGATGGCCAGCAGCCCCTCGTCCAGCGCGTCCAGCAGTTCCATCCGGCGCAAAAACAGGTCCCGGAAAGCGTCCGGCTCATAGCCCAGCAGGTCGCTCTTGATCCGCTGGGCCAGCCGGTGGCTCAGAAAGCTGCCCACCCCCAGCGCCGCCATGCCGATCAGCAGGTAGATCGCCAGGGTGTGCAGGGCGGTGTTGCGGATGGAGCGCAGATACATCCCCGCCATCACATAGCCCTGGAGGGACCCGTCGGTGCGGTGGACGGCGGAAAAGGCGCAGTAGGCCGCACCGGCCGGCGCCGTGTCCTGCTGCAGAAGGGGGTCGGCGCTGGTCTGCGTCTGCCGGATCAGTTCCGGCTCCAGCGCCGGCAGCGAGGCGGCCTCCACCGGGCTGCCGGTGGTATCGCAGAAATAGACCGGCGCGCCCTGCGGGTCGTAGACCGCGAACAGATCGATGCCCGAGATCCCGTAGACGGTGCGGTCCACATATTCCTCGATGCGCGCCGGGTCGGCCCCGTCGGTGATGGTCAGGGTGTGGGACACCGCGTGCACGGCGGTGGTCAGGGTGTCCTCCCGGCCGCGCCACTCCTGCATCAGGTTCAGCGAGAGCCCGGCGCCGGTGGCCAGCACCATGGTCACCAGGATGCCCAGCACCGACACCCGATGGATCTGCTGATAAACGGTATGTCCGGCGGTCCTTCTTCCCATACGGCGCTCCTTCCCTCGGCGGGATACTTTCTGCGGTAATGATAGCACCTTGGCAAAGAATCGTCAATCTTACACAAAGTTTCTTCTCTTTCGGGCCGGGAAACCCACGCCTTGCACGGTTTTATTTTTTTTATTTTCGTAAGGCTTACCACAAGGCCGCGGCAGGCGTAAGATAAACGTGAAAAAGAGGTGAACAAGTTTGGAAGGTTTCAAAGAAACTCTGGTTGATGCGCTTGCCAACAAGACCGCGTTTACGATCCCGGCCTTGGGCGGCATCCCCATCAGCTCGGCCGTACTGGTGACCTGGATCATCATGGCGTTCTGGATCATCTTCACCCTGCTGGCCACCCGCAATCTCAAGGTCAGCAATCCCGGGAAGATGCAGATCGTGCTGGAATCCGCCGTGGAATTCCTCAACGGATTCGTCAAGACCACCATCGGCCCGCACTGGCGCCCCTTTGCCCCCTATCTGGGCAGCGTGGCGCTGTACATCGGCCTGGCAGACATCATCAGCATTTTCGGCCTGACGCCCCCCACCAAGGACGTCAGCGTGACCGCCGCCCTGGCGTTCATGAGCATGATGCTGATCTACGGCGCGCAGTTCCGGTACAACGGCCTGCGCAACGGCCTGAAACGTTTTGCCGAGCCCATGCCCCTGCTGACCCCCATCAACCTGATGGAGATCGCGATCCGTCCGCTGGCATTGTGTATGCGACTGTTCGGCAACGTGCTGGGCGCCTTCATCATCATGGAGATCATCAAGTACATCGTGCCTGCCGTGGTACCGGCCGTCTTCTGTATCTACTTCGATCTGTTCGACGGCCTGATCCAGACGATCGTCTTTGTGTTTTTGACCGCTTTGTTCGCTGGCGAGGGCATCAAGGAAGAAGAGTGAGCCCCGCTTCATCCTCGCGGCACGCCGCCGCCCATCTAACGTATTTTTAGGAGGAAACCATTATGTCTATCGGAATCATCGCCGCAGGTCTCGCTGTTTTCACCGGCATCGGCGCCGGCATCGGTATCGGCATCGCCACCGCCCACGCCAGTGAGGCGATCGCCCGTCAGCCGGAGGCTTCCGGCAAGATCAACAGCACCCTGCTGCTGGGCTGCGCCATGGCGGAAGGTACTGCGATCTTCGGCTTCATCACTGCGCTGATCATCGTGTTCATGGGTTAAAAGGAGGTGTGCCGCAATGCTGGATTTCCAGCCGTGGACGATCTTTTTTACCATCGTCAACCTGTTGATTCTGTATTTCTTTTTCCGCAAATTTCTGTTCGGGCGCGTCAACGCCGTGCTGGAACAGCGTGAGCAGCTGATCCGCAACCAGATGGAAGCGGCCCAGCAGGGCAACGCCGAGGCCCAGAAGGCCAAGCAGGAATATGAGAGCAAGCTGGCTGGCGCCCGGCAGGAAGCCGCCGAGCTGGTGGCGGACGCCCGCCGCCGCGCCGACGCGGCCTACGCCGACCGGATGGCCCAGGCCGAGGCCGACGCCAAGCAGACGGCGGCCGAAGCCGAGGCCCGCATCGCGGCCGAACGCAGCGAGATGCTGCGCTCCGCCCGGGGCGAAGTGGCCCAGCTGGCCGTTCTGGCCGCCACCGAGGTGGCGGGCAAGCGGCTGGACACCGATTCGGACCGTGCCCTGGCCGAGGAATTTCTGGCAAAGGTGGGTGAGCAGGCATGAGCGAAGCGACCGAGCGTTACGCCGCGGCCCTGTTCGGGGCCGTGCAGGGGGACGCGGAGACCGTGCGTGCCGCCGCCGACGCCCTGATGGCCGACACCCGGCGCTGGAGCGTCCTGGTGAGCGACGCCACCAGCGCCGCCGAGAAGAAGGAACTGCTGGCCGGCGCGCCTCAGCTGGACGGGCAGGACGCGCTGAAAGCCTTTTTGCAGCTGCTGCTGGAAGAGGGCCATCTGGACGCGCTGCCTGAGATCCTGCCGGAGTTTTCCCGCCTGGCGCTGAACGCCCAGGGCGGCATCGAATGTGTGATGACCTGCGCCCGTCAGCCGGACCAGGCCACCCAGGAGGCCGTGCGCAAGGCGGCCTGCAAGCTGCGCGGCGTGCAGAACGTGGTGCTGCGCATCAAGATCGACCCCAGCCTGCTGGGCGGCTTTGTGCTGGACGTGGACGGCGTGACCTATGACCGCAGCGTCAAGGGCCGTCTGGCCCGCCTGGCCCGGGGCATGGAGAACGCCCCCGCCGACAAGGCGCTGGACGACCTGGCCGCCCAGATGAAGCAGAGCCTCTCCGGCAGCGCCGGGGATGAGATGGCCACCGAGACCGGCCGCGTGCTGGAGATCGGGGACGGCATCGCCAACGTGAGCGGGCTGCGCCACGCGGTCTACGGCGAGCGGGTGGAGTTTGAGAACGGCACCGCCGGCCTGATCCTGGACCTGCGCCGCAAGCGCACCGGCGTGGTGCTGCTGGGCAGCGCCAAGGGCCTGACCGAGGGCAGCCTGGTGCGCCGCACCGGCCGCCCCGCCGACGTGCCGGTGGGCGAGGGCCTGATCGGCCGCGCCGTGGACGCGCTGGGCCGGCCCATCGACGGGCTGGGCCCCATCGAATACACCGAGACCCGCCCCATCGAGCATGAGGCCTCCGGCGTGGTCAGCCGCGAGCCGGTCAACCAGCCCATGCAGACCGGCATCCTGGCCATCGACTCCATGGTGCCCATCGGCCGCGGCCAGCGTGAGCTGATCATCGGGGACCGCCAGACCGGCAAGACCTCCATCGCCACCGACGCCATTCTGAACCAGAAGGGTCAGAACATGATCTGCATCTATGTGGCCATCGGGCAGAAGGCGTCCACCGTGGCCCGCCTGCGGGAGACCCTGAAAAAGCACGGCGCCATGGAGTACAGCATCGTGGTCTCCGCCCCCGCCGGCGAGGGCGCGTCCATGCAGTACATCGCCCCCTACGCGGGCGCTGCCATGGGCGAGTATTTCATGTCCAAGGGCAAGGACGTGCTGATCGTCTACGACGATCTGTCCAAGCACGCGGTGGCCTACCGGACCCTGTCCCTGCTGCTGCGCCGCTCCCCCGGCCGTGAGGCCTATCCGGGCGACGTGTTCTATCTGCACAGCCGTCTGCTGGAGCGCGCCTGCCGCCTGACCAAGGAGTACGGCGGCGGTTCCATGACCGCGCTGCCCATCGTGGAGACCCAGGCGGGCGACGTGTCCGCCTACATCCCCACCAACGTGATCTCCATCACCGACGGCCAGATCTATCTGGAGAGCGGGCTGTTCTTCGCGGGCCAGCGCCCGGCCGTCAACGTGGGCCTGTCGGTGTCCCGTGTGGGCGGCGCCGCCCAGACCCGCGCCATCAAAAAGACCGCCGGTACCCTGCGTATCGACCTGGCCCGCTACCGGGAACTGGAGGTATTCACCCAGTTCAGTTCCGATCTGGACGCCGAGACCCGGCAGGCCCTGGACCACGGCAAGCGGATGATGGCGCTGCTGCGCCAGCCCCTGTGCACGCCCATGTCGGTGGCCCGCCAGGCGGTGATCCTGTACGTGGCCACCAACGGCCTGCTGTCCGATGTGCCGGTGGAAAAATCCGCCGGTTTCGTCAAGGATTTTGCCGACCTGATGGAGCGCGAGCAGGCGGACCTGATGCAGGAGATCAATGACACCGGCGCGCTGTCCGGCGCCGCTACCGAGCAGATCCGCACCACACTGCAGAGCTACAAAGAGCAGGTGAGCGCCACATGGCAAGCATAAAGGAGATCCGCAACCACATCGACAGTGTGCAGCAGACCCTCAAGATCACCAACGCCATGTATCTGATCTCCTCCTCCAAGCTGCGCAAGGCCCGCCGTCAGCTGGCCGACGTGCAGCCCTATTTTGAGAAGATCACCCAGACCATTTCGGATATTCTGCACCGCACCAGCGGGGTGGAGCACGCCTACTTCGACGCCCGCCCCGGCCGGCCCCACAAGGTGGGCTACATCGTCATCACCGGCGACAAGGGCCTGGCGGGCGCCTACAACCACAACGTGCTGCGCCTGGTGGAGGAGGAAATGGCCAAGGTGGACGATCCCACCCTGTTTTTGATCGGGCAGTCCGGCCGGAACTATTTTATGCACAAGGGCTGCAAGATCGACGGCGAGTTCATGTACACCGCCCAGGATCCCACCCCCTACCGGGCCCGGGAGATCGGGGATATCTTCATCGATCTGTTCCTCAAGGGGCACCTGGATGAGGTGTACGTGGTCTACACCGAGATGGTCACCGCCATGCAGATGGAACCCAAGATGGTCAAGCTGCTGCCCCTGGACCAGGACGCGTTCGACTGGAAACCCCGCCAGCGTGCCGACGGCCGCGAGCGGCGGAAGGTCGCCTATGTTCCCTCCGCGGAGCATGTGCTCAACCACATCGTGCCCTCCTATCTGAAAGGGGTGCTGTTCGGCACCCTGGTGGAGTCCTTCTGTTCCGAGCAGAACGCCCGTATGAACGCCATGGACACCGCCACCGACAACGCCCGCTCTTTGCTGAAGGAGCTGTCGCTGCACTACAACCGTGCCCGGCAGTCCGCCATCACCCAGGAGATCACCGAGATCGTGGGCGGCGCGCAGCCCGGCGGCGACGACTGGGACGATGACTGGGACGACGAGGAGCAAGCCGACCTGTAATTTCCGGCCCTGGACCGGACAACGATAGAGAAAGGAAAGACTGCTATGCAACACAAGGGTGTGATTGCACAGGTGCTGGGCCCCGTGGTGGATGTACAGTTCCCCGAGGGCAGCCTGCCGCAGATCAACGAGGAGCTGACCGTGGAAAAGGACGGCCAGCTTCGTGTGATGGAAGTCGCCCGCGAGATCGGTCACGGCGCCGTGCGCTGTATCCTGCTCTCGCCCGGCGAGGGCCTGGGCCGCGATGACGAGGTCATCGCCACCGGCCACACCATCGAAACCCCGGTGGGCGAGGCCACCCTGGGCCGTATGTTCAACGTCCTGGGCCAGCCCATCGACGAAAAGGGCCCCGTAGAGGCGCCGGAGACCTGGTCCATCCACCGGGATCCCCCGGCCTTTGACAAACAGAGCCCCACCACCGAGATCCTGGAGACCGGCATCAAGGTCATCGACCTGCTGGCCCCCTATGCCAAGGGCGGCAAGATCGGCCTGTTCGGCGGCGCCGGCGTGGGCAAGACCGTGCTGATCCAGGAACTGATCCGCAACATCGCCACCGAACACGGCGGCTATTCCATCTTCACCGGCGTGGGCGAGCGTACCCGTGAGGGCAACGACCTGTGGCGGGAGATGGGCGAATCCGGCGTTCTGGCCAAGACCGCCCTGGTCTTCGGCCAGATGAACGAGCCGCCGGGAGCCCGTATGCGGGTGGCCCTGACCGGCCTGACCATGGCCGAGTACTTCCGGGACCGCCAGAAGCAGAACGTACTGCTCTTCATCGACAACATCTTCCGGTACGTGCAGGCCGGCAGCGAGGTCAGCGCCCTGATGGGCCGCATGCCCAGCGCCGTGGGCTACCAGCCCACCCTGGCCGACGAGGTGGGCGCTCTGCAGGAGCGGATCACCTCCACCAAGGACGGCGCCATCACCAGCGTGCAGGCCGTCTACGTGCCCGCCGACGATTTGACCGACCCGGCCCCCGCCACCACCTTCAGCCACCTGGACGCCACCACCGTTCTGAGCCGTAAGATCGTGGAACAGGGCATCTACCCGGCCGTGGACCCGCTGGAATCCACCAGCCGGATCCTGGAGCCGGACATCGTGGGCCGCCGCCATTACCAGATCGCCCGCGGCGCGCAGGAGCTGCTGCAGCGCTACCGGGATCTGCAGGATATCATCGCCATCCTGGGTATGGAGGAACTGTCCGAGGACGACCGCCGCACCGTGGCCCGCGCCCGTCGGATGCAGCAGTTCTTCTCCCAGCCCTTCTTCGTGGCGGAGCAGTTCACCGGCCTGCAGGGCCGCTATGTGCCGCTGGAGGAGACCCTCAAGGGCTTTGAGGCCCTGCTGGGCGGCGAATTGGATCAGTACCCGGAATCCGCGTTCTCCTCGGTGGGCACCGTGGACGATGTGCGGGAGAAAGCCCGCGCGCAGGGGGCGGTCTGATGGATAAGACCTTTCAGCTGGAGATCGTGACCCCGGAGCGGCAGTTCTATAGCGGCCCGGTGGAGAGCCTTGTGCTGCCCGCGCTGGACGGGGAGTACGGCGTGCTGCCCGGCCATGAGCCGGTGGTCACCGCCGTGGAACCGGGCGAGGTCCGTTACAAGACGGACGGGGTCTGGCACAGCGTGGTCGTGACCCAGGGCCTGGCCGAGCTAATGTCCGACTACGCCATCGTGCTGGTCTCCACCGCCGAGCGGCCGGAGGAGATCGACGCGGCCCGCGCCCAGCGCGCCAAGGAGCGCGCCGAGGAACGGCTGCGCCAGCACGCCAGCCAGCAGGAATACTACCGCAGCAAGGCCGCCCTGGCCCGGGCCAACGCCCGGCTGCACGGCAGTATGCGCAACCGGAACTGACCGTTTGCGCGAAAAAGGCACCAACAAACAAGGAGACAGGTTTTCCCGCCGGGAAAACCTGTCTCCTTTTGTGCTGTGGGCTCTCAACGCTGGGGCAGCGGGAAGGTGCTGCCGCCGTGGGGCATCAGGAGGGTCTTGACCCCCGCCAGGCTGCCGCCGGCGGCCTGCGCGGCCAGGGTCAGCGCCTGGTCCAGGGTGCGGGCCGTGCGGATGCGGGTGTGGGCAAAGCGCTCGGCGGGGATGTCGGTGATCAGGATCAGGGTGTACTTCTCCGCCGCCTCGGCAAAGAGAAAGCCCACAAAGCCGCCGATGGAAAAGTCGGCCCGCAGCGCCTTCTCCCGCTCGGCCATGGTGGCATAGTCGCAGATCTGGGCCTGGCAGTCCGGGTCCCCGAAGCCCTCCCGGCACTGGGACAGCAGGATCATGGTGCCCCCCGGCGCCACCGCCGCCAGGGCGTTGGAGAGGGTCTTGGAGGTCTGGTAGAAGTTGATGTCCTTGGGATAGCCGCCCGCGCTGGCGATCACCAGCGGGGCCCGGCAGGGGATCGGCACCCCGTCCAGCCGCTGCACCGCCCGGGTGGCCGCCTCGTGGGCCAGCCGCCAGTCGCCGGCGAAGGCGCCCACGATCTGGTAGTCGTCGTCCACGATCACGTTCAGCAGATAGGCCGGTTTGGCAAAGGCCGCGCACTCCATCAGGTCGCTGTGGAAGGGGTTGTCGTCGGTCATGTTGCCGTTGCACACCCGCGGGTTGGAACCGCTGCCCAGCCCCTTGTTCAGCGCGTTGTTGTGGTTGGTGTTGATGGTCTGTCGGCCGGCGATGCCCGGCACGATGGACTTGCGCCCGCCGCCGAAGCCCGCCAGAACGTGGTAGACCACCCCGCCGGTCAGAAGGATCTTGTCGCACTCCATGGCGTGGCGGTTCAGCCAGACCGGCGTGCCCCGGCTGGTGGCGCCCACATAGGTCAGGTTGGCCTTGTCATCGCACCGGTGGTCCAGAAACCGGATGCGCCGGTACAGATCCTCCCCCACCAGGGAGATGTGCTCCGCCTCGGTCTGGGCCCGGTGGGTGCCGGTGGCGCAGAGGATCAGGATGTCCCCGTCCGGGATGCCGGCCCGGTTGAGCCGCTCCACCAGCACCGGCAGATAGGCGCTGGGCTGCTGCCAGCGGCGGGTGATGTCCGAGATCACGATGCACACCTTGTCCCCGGGGCGGAATGTCTCCTCCAAAGGCCCGGCGCCGATCGGATGGTCCAGGGCGTACTCGATGTGCTCGCGCACCGTCCGCTTGGGCAGATCCACCGTGTTGGCATGGACCTCGGCCAGGATCTGCCCGGGATCCAGGGGCACCGAAAAGGCGGTGTCGCTGTATTTCATGGGTTCCATATCGTTTTCCCCCCTCATAAAGCACGAAACCGGGGCCGCGCCCCGGAAACTGGTTCCTACTTCTGTATGGTAACACGTTGCCGAATAAAAATCAACGGGGGAAAAGCGGACCTGCCGCAGGGGCCGGCGCCGTCATTTTGCGAAAAAAGGCGGCGGGGAATTCGGCAGATCGACGAAATCCTGCCCCGGCCCGCCCCGCGCGGGAAAACCCCCTTGACAAGCGGGCGGTGACTGGGGTATAGTGAATCTCGTTGAATTGATAACAACTCTACCAGACAACGAAAGGAGGCGGACAGAATGATCGACCGGCACGGCAAAACCTTGAGCCGCAGGGACAGTCTGTCCGCGCTCCCGCTCTGCCCGTTCTGACGGGCAGCATCGGAACGCGGTCTGTTTGACGCCCCCGGCTTTTACGCCGGGGGCTTTTTTGGTGTGTGAGACAAGGAGGAAATGGTTTGAAGCAATCGAAACAGGGGCTCATCGGACGGTTCTTGCGCCCCTATCTGTGGATCTTCGCGCTGACGCTGGCCTTCTCCATGGGCAACACGGTGTTGTCCTCCCTGACGCCGCAGGTGGTGCGGGTGGCGGTGGACTCCATCCTGGGCGGGGAGCCCATGCCCCGGGTGGTCACGGCGCTGGCGCCCCGGTCGCTGCTGGAGGCCGAACCCCTGACCCAGCTGCTGGCGGCGGCGGGCTTTCTGCTGGTGGTGGCGGTGCTGTCCGGCCTGTGCACCTACGGCAGCCGGATGGGCACCGCCAACGGCTCGGAGAACTTTGTCAAATCGCTGCGGGACGCGCTCTACCGCCACATCCAGCGGCTGCCCTACGCCTGGCACGTGGCCCACAGCACCGGCGAGATCATCCAGCGCTGCACCTCCGACGTGGACGTGGTGCGCAACTTTGTCACCAACCAGCTGCTGGAGGTCTGCCGGGTGGTGTTCCTGGTGGGCTTTTCGCTGGTGGTCATGGCCTCGATGAACCTGCGCATGACCCTGATCGCCGTGGCCTTTCTGCCCATCATCCTGCTCTATTCGCTCTTCTTCTACTCCCGGATCGCCCGCCGCTTCCTCACCGCCGACGAGGCGGAGGGGGAACTGTCCGCCACCGTGCAGGAGAACCTGACCGGCGTGCGGGTGGTGCGGGCCTTCGGCCGGGAGAGCTTTGAGGTGGACCGGTTCGACCAAAAGAACGAGCGGTTCGCCGCGTTGTGGATCCGGCTGGGGCGGCTGCTCAGCGCCTACTGGGGCATGGGCGATCTGATCACCGGGCTGCAGATCCTCACCGTCATCTCGGTGGGGGTGGTGCAGGCGGTGAACGGGGCCATCACCCTGGGCGAGTTTCTGGCCTTTGTGTCCTACAACCAGTCGCTGGTCTGGCCGGTGCGCGGGCTGGGACGCATCCTGTCCGAGATGAGCAAGGCGGGGGTGTCCATCGAGCGGCTGGCCTACATCCTGGATTCCGAGCCGGAGGCCGAGCCCGCCGACGCCCAGACCCCGCCCATGGACCAGGACATCGTCTTTGACCATGTGTCCTTTGCCTACGGCGGGCAGCCGGTGCTGCGGGATGTGAGTTTCACCATCCCGGCCGGCAAGACCTTCGCCATCCTGGGGGCCACCGGCAGCGGCAAGTCCACCCTGATGCACCTGCTGGACCGGCTGTACGATCTGCCGGCGGACAGCGGCGCCATCACCATCGGCGGGGTGGACCTGGCCCGCATCAGCCGGCCCTGGCTGCGGCGGAACATCGGCATTGTGCTGCAGGAGCCGTTTTTGTTCTCCCGCAGCATCCGGGAGAACATCGCCGCGGCCCGCCCCGGCGCCACCCTGGAGGAGGTGCGCGGCCGCGCCCAGACCGCCCATGTGGACGGGGCCATCCTGGAGTTTGCCGACGGCTACGACACCATCGTGGGGGAGCGGGGGGTGACCCTGTCCGGCGGGCAGAAGCAGCGGGTGGCCATCGCCCGCACCCTGATGCTGGACGCGCCCATCCTGATCTTTGACGATTCCCTCTCGGCGGTGGACGCCGAGACCGACGCCCAGATCCGGGCCTCGCTGCGCCAGGCCAAGGGCACGGCGACGGTGATCCTGATCTCCCACCGGATCACCACCCTCATGCAGGCCGACTGCATCCTGGTGCTGCAGGACGGCAAGGTGGCCGAGATCGGCAGCCACGAGGAGCTGATGGAAAAAGGCGGGCTGTACCGGGAAATTTACGACCTGCAGATGTCCGGCGAGGACCGGGATCTGCTGTTTGACGGGAAAGGAGGCGAAACCGATGGGGTTTGACGAGCAGGAATACACAAAATCCTTTGATATCCGGTCCTGGAAAAAGCTGCTGCCCTTTCTGCGGCCCTACCGGGGGCTGGTGGGGACGGTGATCGCCCTGAACCTGCTGGTGGCCGTTGTGGACATCGCGCTGCCCCTGTTCCAGCGGTACGCCATCGACGCCTTTATCGAGACCGGCGATCTGACCGGCCTGCCCTGGTTCGCCGCGCTCTACGGCCTGGCCATCGCCGTGCAGGCGCTGACGGTCATCCTGTTCACCCGCCGGTCCATGCGCATCGAGATGCAGCTGGGCCGGGATATGAAGCGGGCCTGCTTTGTGCATCTGCAGACCTTGTCCCTCTCCTATTACAACGTGACGCCGGTGGGGTATCTGCTCAGCCGGATCATGAGCGACACCAACCGCATCGCCGGCATGATCGCCTGGAACTCCATCGACATCCTGTGGGCGCTGTTCTATGTGCTGGGGGTCTTCGGGATGATGCTGCTGCTCAACCCGGGCCTGGCGCTGACCGTCATCCTGATCGTGCCGGTGATCTCCCTGCTCACCGTCTGGTTCCAGGACCGCATCCTGCGCTGGAACCGCCGGGTGCGCAAGATGAATTCCCGCATTACCAGCGCCTACAACGAGGGCATCATGGGGGCCCGCACCTCCAAGACCCTGGTCATCGAGGAGCAGAACAGCCGGGAGTTTGAGGCTGTCACCCAGGATATGCGGGTCTCGTCGGTGCGGGCGGCCCGGCTGTCCGCCGTGTACATCCCGCTGGTGATGTTCTTCAGCTCCCTGACCACCGCCATCGTGCTGGCCAGGGGCGGCGCCCTGGCGCTGGAGCACCAGCTGCTGATCGGCACCCTCTCCGCCTTCACCGCCTACGCGGTGGGCATCTTTGAGCCCATCCAGCAGATCGCCCGCAACATCGCGGATATTTTGTCGCTGCAGGCCAACATCGAGCGGGTCATGGGCCTGCTGGAAGAGCAGCCCCTCATCACCGACACCCCCGCGGTGATCGAGAAGTACGGCACCACCTTCGCCCCCAAGCGGGAAAACTGGGAGCCCATCCGGGGGGACATCGAGTTCCGGGACGTGTCCTTCCGGTATCCGGACGGCAGCGAGGATGTGCTGAGCCATTTCAACCTGAAGATCCCCGCCGGGTCCACCATCGCCATCGTGGGGGAGACCGGCGCCGGCAAGAGCACCCTGGTCAACCTGGCCTGCCGGTTCTTTGAGCCCACCGCCGGCCAGGTGCTGATCGACGGGCGGGACTACCGGGAGCGCAGCCAGCTGTGGCTGCACAGCCACATCGGCTATGTGCTGCAGAGCCCCCATCTGTTCAGCGGCACCGTGCTGGCGAACATCCGCTACGGCCGGCTGGACGCCCCCGACGAGGAGGTGACCGCGGCGGCAAAGGCGGTCTCGGCCGACACGGTGGCCATGAAGCTGGAAAAGGGCTACCAGAGCGACGTGGGCGAGGGCGGCGACCGGCTGTCCACCGGGGAAAAGCAGCTGATCAGCTTCGCCCGGGCGGTGCTGGCCGACCCGCGCATCTTTGTGCTGGACGAGGCCACCAGCTCCATCGACACCAAGACCGAGCGGCTGATCCAGGACGCCACCGACCTGCTGCTCCAGGGGCGCACCTCCTTTCTGATCGCCCACCGGCTGTCCACCATCCGCCGGGCCGACCGCATCCTGGTGGTGCGGGACGGGGCCATTGTGGAGCAGGGCACCCACGAGGAACTGATCCGGCAGAAGGGCTATTACCGGGACCTGTACCGCCGCCAGTTCGAGCAGGAGAAGATGCGGAATATGTAAAGGCAACGCCGCCGTTCCCAGGGAACGGCGGCGTTTTGCCGCGGGCGGGAAAACCGGGCAGGTGATTGAAATTCGGGCAGAAATGTGATACCGTGTGTGTATAGGACCCGGAACCGGGCGCAGAACAGCGAGGAGGAACCGCCCGCCCCGGCGCCGGGATACTCCATCAGGAAAGGGAGCGTTGTTGTGGCACAGAAGAAAGCGCAGTCCGGCAAAAAGCAGCCGGACAAAAAGAAAGCGGAACCGGCCAAGAAAGCACAGACGGCCAAAAAGGCGGAACCCGCCCCGAAGGCGGAACCGACCAAAAAGGCAGAACCTGCCCCGAAGGCGGAACCCGCCCCGAAGGTGGAACCTGTTCCGCAGGCGGAGCCGGAAACAAAGCCCGCCGCCCCGGTGTACGACACCCCCCGGCGCAGCGTGGCGTTCATCGGGTCGGAGTGTCATCCCTTCGTCAAGACCGGCGGGCTGGGGGACGTGATGTATGCGCTGCCCCGGGCGCTGGCGGCCCAGAACTGCGATGTGCGGGTGATCCTGCCCCGCTACGCCTGCATCCCCCAGAAGTACCAGGACAAGATGGTCTACCGGGGCGAATTCTACATGGATCTGGGCCGGACCGGCCGGAACTACTATGTGGGCATCATGGAATATATCTGGGACGGGGTGGTGTACGACTTCATCGACAACCAGGAGTTCTTCACCGCCGGCAATCCCTATGTGGGGCTGGTGGAGGACATCCCCAAATACTGCTTCTTCAGCAAGGCGGCGCTGGCGGCGCTGAACTACATGAACTGGATCCCGGACGTGATCCACTGCCACGACTGGCAGGCGGCGCTGGCGCCGGTGTATCTGCGCACCCTGTTCCGGGATTCGCCGGTGGGGCGGGCCAAAACGGTGCTGACCATCCACAATCTGCGGTTCCAGGGCATCTACAACATCCCCACCATCCGGTACTGGACCGGCCTGCCCGACGAGGTGTTCAACATGGGCGCGCTGCAGCAGGACTATGTGAACGCCAACATGCTCAAGGGCGGCCTGGCCTACGCCGACCGGATCACCACCGTGAGCAACACCTACGCCGGCGAGATCCAGACCCCCGAGTACGGTGAAAAGCTGGAGGATCACCTGCGCTACCACAACTACAAGCTACGGGGCATCGTGACCGGCCTTGATTACGAGATGTGGAACCCGGCCACCGATCCGGCGCTGGCGGTGCACTACGACATCACCAACGTATTGCAGCACAAGCCCGAGAACAAGCGGGCGCTGCAGCAGGAGCTGGGCCTTGTGCAGGACGAGGGCAAGTTTGTGATCGGGCTGATCTCCCGGCTGACCAACCAGAAGGGGCTGGACCTGGTCAACGCCGTTTTGCCCCAGGTGATGGACGGCAACACCCAGGTGGTGGTGCTGGGCACCGGCGACAAGCAGTATGAGGACACCTTCCGCTGGTACGAGAATGAGCACAAGGGGATGTTCGCGGCCTGCATCCAGTACGACGAGGCCCGGGCCCACCGGATCTACGCCGGGGCCGACGCGCTGCTGGTGCCCAGCCGGTTCGAGCCCTGCGGCCTGACCCAGCTGAACGCCATGCACTACGGCACCTTGCCCATCGTGCGGGAGACCGGCGGGCTGAAGGACACGGTGGAGCCCTACAACGTCTTTACCGGCGGCGGAAACGGCTTCACCTTCGACCGGTACGACGCGGGCCTTTTGCTGGACGCCATCAACCGGGCCAAGACCGAGTATTTCACCAGCCGCTACCACTGGGACGAGGTGGTGCAGCGGGATATGGCCAAGGACGTTTCCTGGGCAAATTCCGCCCGCCAGTACAAGGATCTGTATCTGGAGCTCACTCCCTGGTAATCAAAACCCACAAAACCGCGCCGCCTTCGCTGCGGCCGGAAATCACAAAAAGGCAGGCGCCGATCGGGCGCCTGCCTTTTTTGTGTGCGGAAGAATCCGCGCAGAAGAAAAAACGCCGGACGCGGGGCGATTCCCACGCATCCGGCGAATGCTTTTAAAAAAGGGCACAGCCGCTCAGGCCATGTACTCCCGCATCAGGTGCAGCAGCTCAATGTCGCTGCGGAAGCTCTGGCGGCCGGCGGGCATTTCGCTCCGGCCGGGCACGATGATCCGCCCCTGCATGCTCTGGTTCTGGCGGTAGAGGATCTCGATGGTAAAATGCCCCAGCTTGCGGGCGGTCACCGGCTGGGCCGGAACCAGCCGCGGCGGATTGGAAACCCCGGAGCCGAAGCTGTTCAGCCGGTCGGTGCGCACCGGGCGGCCCAGCTGGTCGCACAGGGTATCCAGCAGGGCGGTGAGCTGGGCAAAGCTGGAAAAGGCGAAGGGCGACACGCTGCCGCACAGCGGAATTGCCACCCCGGCGAAGCTGTCCTGCTCGCGGCCGGTCAGCTGAATCAGCACGCTCACCGGGCCGTAGCCGGAGGCAGGGGGGGTGGGCTCGCTTACGGAATAAATGCTGGAAAAATCGTTCATAGGGCTCACACTCTTTCTGATTGGGGCTGCCATACCCCGCTGTTGGGGAAGGGCATGTCGGTTTCCACGGTTTGCAGGGAATGGCGCAGCGCCACCCCGCGCACCGGCTGCTGCCGGTAACGGGCCTGAATGCGCTGGTCCACAATTTCGCAGTTTTCCCGGTCGGTGCCGATGAGCAGCACCAGGAACCGGTCCCGCCCGTGTTGGGTGAAGGCGTCGCCCCGGCGCAGGCTGTTGTGAATTGCGCCGGACAGAA
>CALXIA010000005.1 GCA_944388245.1 uncultured Gemmiger sp.
GAGGGCGAAAAGCGCAGCGCCATTCTGGTGGCGGAAGGCGAAAAGGAGAGCGCCATCCTGCGGGCGGACGCGGTGCGTGAGCAGCGCATCCGTGAAGCCGACGGTGAAGCGCAGGCCATCCGCAAGGTGCAGGAGGCGCTGGCCGACAGCCTGCGGATGCTGAACGAAGCCGCCCCCACCGACCGGGTGCTGGCCCTGAAGGGGCTGGAAGCGCTGGCCAAGGTGGCGGACGGCAAAGCCACCAAGCTGATCATCCCCAGCGACATGCAGAACCTGGCCGGTCTGGTGAGCTCGGTGAAGGAGATGGTCACCGACGCGCAGGCAGCCAAATAACCAATTTTACAATACAGAAGGCCGGGGCAGACATCCTGCCCCGGCCTTCCGACTGTCGAAAAAGTCTTTTCGACAGTCGGCGGGAATATCGCAAGTGGGAGAGGGCCCTGATGGTCCTCTCCCACACCCTCTCCCCTTTCGGTAAGAAAAGAGGGCACCTTTTCCTGCAAGCTAAAGGCCGGGGCAGACATCCTGCCCCGGCCTTCTGTATTGTTGGGATTATTCCAGTTCAAACGCGCCGGTATACAACTGATAGTACTTGCCCCGTTCCGCGATCAGCTTTTCATGGCTGCCCCGCTCGATGATGCGGCCGTGCTCCAGCACCATGATCACGTCGGAGTTCTGCACCGTGGACAGCCGGTGGGCGATCACAAATACGGTGCGGCCGTACATCAACGCGTCCATACCCGCCTGCACAATGGCCTCGGTGCGGGTATCAATGCTGCTGGTGGCCTCGTCCAGGATCATGACCGGCGGATCGGCTACCGCCGCCCGGGCGATGGAGAGCAGCTGCCGCTGCCCCTGGGACAGGCCGCTGCCGTCCCCTTCCAGCACCGTCTGGTAGCCGTCCGGCAGCATCCGGATAAAGCTGTCCGCGTTGGCCAGCTTGGCGGCGGCGATGCACTCCTCATCGGTGGCATTCAGCCGCCCGTACCGGATGTTCTCCATGACGGTGCCGGTGAACAGGTTCACGTCCTGCAGCACCACGCCCAGGCTCCGGCGCAGGTCGGCCTTTTTGATCTTGTTGATGTTGATGCCGTCATAGCGGATCTTGCCGTCCGCAATGTCGTAGAACCGGTTGATCAGGTTGGTGATGGTGGTCTTGCCCGCGCCGGTGGCCCCCACAAAGGCCAGCTTCTGGCCCGGTTCCGCATACATACAGATGTCGTGCAGGATAGGTTTGTCGGGCGTATAGGCAAAGTCCACATGGTCGAACACCACATTGCCCTGCAGCTTGGTGTAGGTCAGGGTACCGTCGCCATGGGGATGTTTCCAGGCCCACATGCCGGTGGATTCGGTGGTCTCCTCCAGTTCCCCATTCTTGTTGTAGCGGGCATTGACCAGGGTCACATAGCCCTGATCCTCTTCGCTGGGCTCATCCATCAGTTCAAAGATCCGCCCCGCGCCCGCCAGCGCCATAACCACGTTGTTGAACTGCTGGCTGACCTGGGCGATCGGGTTGACAAAGCTGCGGGACATGGTCAGGAAGGAGGCAATGGTGCCCAGGGTCAGGGTGCTGACCCCGGCCAGGCCGATGTTGCCAACCCCAATGATGGCCATGGCGCCGCCCACCACCGCCAGCAGCACATACAGCACATAGCCCAGGCTGGCCACCACCGGCATGATGATGTTGCCCATCATGTTGGCGTTGGTGGACGCCTCGCACAGCCGGTCGTTGTGGAAGTCAAAGGCCTCCCGGGCCTTCTCCTCGTGGCAAAAGACCTTGACCACCTTCTGGCCGTTGATCATCTCTTCGATATAGCCGTTGACCTCGCCCAGCGTCTTCTGCTGCTGCACGAAGAACCGGCCGCTGTGACCGGCGATGTACCGCACCACCCACAGGAGGAACACCGCGAACAGCACCACAAAGAGGGCGAGAGTCACGCTCAGATACAGCATGGAAAAGAACACCGCGATCAGGGTCACACAGCTGGAAAACAGCTGGGGCATACTCTGGCTGATCATCTGGCGCAGGGTATCGGTGTCGTTGGTGTAGTAGCTCATCACGTCGCCGTGGGTATGGGTGTCAAAGTACGAGATAGGCAGGGTCTGCATGTGGTTGAACATCTCGTCCCGGATGCGCTTGAGGGTACCCTGGGCGACGATCGCCATCAGCCGGTTGTAGAACAGGGTGCAGAGCACGCCTACCACATACAGGCAGGCCATACCGGACACCGCCTGCGCCAGACCGGTAAAGACCGGGTTGCTGTCCAGCAAAAGCGGCGAGATGTAATCGTCGATCAGCCGCTGCAGGAACAGGGCCGAGGCCGCGTTGGTAAAGGCGCTGACCAGAATACAGATCACCACAAAGATCAGCTGGATCCGGTACTGAGACATATACCCCAGCAGACGGCGGATGGTGCCGGGCTTGAACCGCATGACCGGCGCCTGAGGCTTGTTTGCGGACTTAGCCATTCTGATCACCGCCTTTCTTGTTCTGGGATTCATAGGCTTCCCGATAAATGTCGCAGCTTTGCAGCAGCTGGGCGTGGGTGCCAAGCCCCACGATCCGGCCCGCGTCCAGCACCACGATCTGGTCGGCGTCCTGAATGGAGGACACCCGCTGGGCAATGATGATCTTGGTGGTGTCCGGGATCTCCTGGGCAAATGCCCGACGGATACGGGCGTCGGTCTCGGTATCCACCGCGCTGGTGGAGTCATCCAGAATCAGGATCTTGGGCTTCTTGAGCAGCGCGCGGGCAATACACAGACGCTGTTTCTGACCGCCGGACACATTGGCGCCGCCCTGCTCGATATAGGTATCGTAGCCGTCCGGCATCTGCTGGATAAACTCATCCGCACAGGCCAGCTGGCAGGCGTGGACCATCTGCTCGTCGGTGGCGTGTTCGTCGCCCCAGCGCAGATTCTCCTTAATGGTGCCGGAGAACAGCACATTCTTTTGCAGAACCATGGCCACCTGGTTGCGCAGGGTTTCCAGGTCATAGTCCCGCACATCCACGCCGCCCACCTTGACGCTGCCGCCGGTAACGTCGTACAGGCGGGGGATCAGCTGCACCAGGCTGGACTTGGAAGAGCCGGTGCCGCCCAGGATCCCCACCGTCTGGCCCGAGGCGATATGCAGATCCACGTGATCCAGCACCGGCCGCTCGGCCTTGCGGGCGTAGGAAAAGAGCACATCGGTAAAGTCGATGGAGCCATCCTTGACGGTATAGACCGGATCGGGGCCGTTTTTCAGATCGCTCTCTTCGGTGAGGATCTCCACGATCCGCTCGGCGCTGGCCCGGGAGATGGTGATCATGACCAGCACCATCGACAAAGCCATCAGGCTCATCAGGATCTGCAGCGCGTAGTTGAACAGGCTCATGAGCAAACCGGTGGTCAGTTCCGTGCCGCCGGACAGCACAATGACCCGGGCGCCCATCCAGCACAGCAGCAGGGTGCAGGCGTACATGGCGGCCTGCATCAGCGGCATATTGAACGCCAGGGTCTTTTCCGCCTTGGAGAAATCCTTGTAAATGCTCTGGGAAATGTTGTCAAATTTCTGGTTCTCGTAGTCCTCCCGGGTGAAGGATTTGACCACCCGGATCCCGCGCAGGTTCTCCTGCACCACCTGATTGAGTTTGTCGTAGGTGCGGAACACCCGTTCAAAGACCGGATGGGCCAGCCGCATGATAATGTACAAGCCGATAAACAGCAGCGGCGCCGCCCCCAAAAAGATCAGGGACAGTTCCCGGTGGATGCTGAAGGAGACTATCATGGCCACCACCAGCATGACCGGACAGCGGATGGCCAGCCGCACAATCATCTGGTAGGCCATCTGCACGTTGGTCACGTCGGTGGTCAGACGGGTCACGATGCTGGCCGTGGAAAACCGGTCAATGTTGGAGAAGGAAAAATCCTGTACCTTATAATACATATTCTGCCGCAAATTGCGGGCCAGGCCGCAGGCCGCCCGGGCGGCATAACGGCCGCCCAGCGCGCCAAAGGTCAGCGCCAGCACCGCGCTGACCAGCAGCACAGCACCGTATCCCAGCACCACATTCATGCGGCCCGGTTCGATGCCTTTGTCGATCAGATCCGCCATCAGCCGGGGGATCAGGATATCCAGCCCCACCTCCAGCACCGTGAAGAGCATCGCCAGCGCGGATACCTTCTTGTACTGACGGATGGAAGCGGCAAGGGTTTTGATCATCAGTCGATTCCTCCTTTTGCGCGGAACAGCCCACACGACCGGCCCGCCGATTGAAACAGTCTCTGTTGTGCGTTCACGCCTTCAGGTTCTCCTGCAGGCGCGCCAGATAGTCGAAGAGGCGATCCAGTTCTTCCTCCGAAAAGCCATCGGCCAGCCGTTGCTCCATGCGGGCCATATTGGCGTCCGCCATCTGACGCACCGCCCGGCCCTGTTCGGTCAGAACGAGTTTTTTCAGCCGGGCGTCCCCCGGCACCGGCAGCCGCTGGATCAGCCCTTTTTCCTCCATGAGTTTGACCACCTTGGACACGGTGGACCGGGTGATGGAAAAGTGTTCCTCAATATCTTTCTGGTACACGTCCTGGTCCTCATGACGAGCCAGATATTTGAGGATCCAGCCATTTCCGCCGGTGGCCTTGTGCAGCTGCTCCGCGTCAGCCTGGCTGTCCAGTTCACGGCGGATCATGGTGGAGATCCGGATCAGCTGAATGCCGAGAATCCTTTCCATGCGGTTGCCTTCCTCCCTGTCTGGAAACGCCGGTCTGTAAACAGCCCGGCGCCAATTGTTTCCTCTTCAACAGTTCGCTATATGACATTATACCGAACTGTCACAATTTGTCAATCGCTTTTCAGGAATTTGTTTTGCCGCACAAAATTAAGCGTTCTGCACAGATTCTATCTTTGTAATTTATACAAACTGCTCTAACAACAGGCAACAAAAACCCCGGTATCCCGTTACCGGAACACCGGGGAATGAAAAAAACTTCTGTGCCGGGGGTGCGTGTCAGCCCTCCGCCCAGTTTTTAGCCCGCTCCACCGCTTTGCGCCAGCCGGCCTGAAGACGCTGCCGCTCCTCCTGGGACATGGCCGGCTCATACAGCTTATCCAGCGTCCACTGGGCCCGGATATCGTCCAGACTGCTCCACACGCCGGTGGCCAGGCCGGCCAGATAGGCAGCGCCCAGCGCGGTAGTCTCCCGGATCATGGGGCGGCGGATAGTCCGCCCCACAATATCCGCCTGGAACTGCATCAGGAAGTTGTTGGCGGAGGCGCCGCCGTCCACCCGCAGCTCCCGCAGGCAGATACCGGTATCTTCCTCCATGGCACGCAGCACGTCGCCGGTCTGGTAGGCGACCGCCTCCAGGCTGGCCCGGATGATATGGTTGCGCCCCGCGCCCCGGGTCAGGCCCAGGATGGCGCCCCGGGCGTACATATCCCAATGGGGCGCGCCCAGGCCGGTAAAGGCCGGCACTACATAGACCCCGGCGCTGTCCTTGACCTTTTTGGCAAAGTATTCAGTATCGGCAGCCTCGGTGATGAGATGCAGCTCATCCCGCAGCCACTGGACCACCGCGCCGCCCACAAAAACGCTGCCCTCCAGCGCGTACTGGACCTTGCCGTTGATGCCGATCGCGATGGTGGTGAGCAGGCCGTTCCGGCTCTGGTACATGGTGTCGCCGGTGTTCATCAGCAAAAAGCAACCGGTGCCATAGGTGTTTTTCGCCTCGCCGGGCTCAAAGCAGGTCTGGCCGAACAGGGCGGCCTGCTGGTCGCCGGCGATACCCGCAATGGGCACCTCCACCCCCTGGATGTTCACATAGCCGTACACCTGGCTGCATCCCTGCACCGAGGGCAGCATCTGCATCGGGATGTTCAGCCGGCGGCAGATCGTTTCGTCCCAGCACAGATCCCGGATGTTGTACAGCATGGTCCGGCTGGCGTTGGTGTAGTCGGTCACATGGGCGGCGCCGCCGGTCAGTTTCCAGATCAGCCAGGTATCCACCGTGCCGAACAGCAGCTGCCCCGCCTCCGCCTTTTCCCGGGCGCCGGGCACATTGTCCAGGATCCACTGGATCTTGGTAGCGGAAAAATAGGCGTCCACCAGAAGGCCGGTGCGCTCTTTCACATAGTTTGTGAATTCCGCGTCGCTCTTGAGTTCTTCGCAAAGGGCGGCGGTGCGGCGGCACTGCCAGACAATGGCGTTGTACACCGGGCGGCCGCTTTCCTTGTCCCAGACGATGGCGGTCTCCCGCTGGTTGGTGATGCCGATACCGGCGATCTCCTCCGGGGAGACCCCACTCTGCGCCAGCACCTCCATCAGCACGCCGTACTGGCTGGAGTAGATCTCCATGGGATCATGCTCCACCCAGCCGGGATGCGGATAATGCTGGGTAAACTCTTTCTGGGCCATCTGCACGATGTTCTGGTGTTCATCAAACAGGATGCAACGGCTGCTGGTCGTGCCCTGGTCCAGGGCGATCACATAGTGTTTCTTCACGGTGGGACGCCTCCTTTTCGGCTTGAATCAACGAGAACTTCGGGATATTTACCGCGCCGCGCCGGGCGCTTGCTGTTTTGGAAACCGGCTTACATGGCCCAGACCGCCGGGCAGGTGCTGGACACCGCCGCCGCGCCCGCCCGCATGGCGGCCATGACCTCTTCTTTGTATTTGATGAGCCCGCCCGCGATCAGGGGCGTGGAGGTGGCCTGGGTGATCTCGGTGATCACCCGGGGCATGATGCCGGGCAGGATCTCAATGAAATCCGGCTTCCCCACCGACAACTGGGTGGCCAGATTGGACAGCGCCATGGAATCCAGAATAAACGCGCGCTGCACGGTGAGAAGCCCCAGATGGCGCGCCCGGCGCACCAGCGTGGGTTTCGTGGAGATAATGCCGTCCGGCGCGCAGATCCGCGCCAGGCCGTCCACCGCCACCTCCCGCTGGCTCAACCCGTCCACCAGGTCAATGTGCACAATGGCCAGCTTGCCCGCGGCGTGGACCCGGTCCACCAGGTCCGGCACATTCAACACAGTGCCGAATAAAAGAAACACCACTTCGCACTCGCTGCTCAACGCCCCGGAAAGCCCGGCCTCATCCTTTACCGCGGCGATCACCGGGCAATCCAGCAACCGCTGTTTTTTCGACAATAAATCCTCCACGTCTTACACTCCCCAACCCGAACAAGATTGATAAAAAATAAACAAGCAAAAAAGAGCAGGGCGAACATCCGCTCGCCCCGCTCCCACTCTCTACTGGACAACGGTATTATGGCAGATTCGTCGCTAAAAGTAAAGCAGCTGAACAAAAAAACAGCTATTTCGACAAAGCCCTCCGCCCTTTTATGTGCTTATTCCACAAAGTTACTTTTCCCTATTGACGTGAAACTGTGCAGGATGGTAGTATGAAGGCAGCAAAATGCTCCGGAGATGCGAAAGTGGGCGTAAAGGCAGATGGGTGCTGTCTTTGCGTCTTTTTTCTTGTCCGGCGCATAAATATGCAGCCGGGGTCAGTGCGCAGGGCACGGCTGAACGTTTGGGAGACCAACGCAATTTATCACAAACAGACGGGAGGAGAAACATGAAAACGCAAAAGAAACGCACCGCGGTATTCTGGCTCTGTATCGCCTTGGTGCTCTGCCTGGTAAGCGCTGTGGGCGCCAGCTTTGTGCAAAGCGGGTATGGTTCCATCACGGTCAAGGAGATTTCGTGGGAGACCGAGTCCGGCGTAAAACTCAACGCTCTTCTTCTGATCCCCCAAAACGCGACAGCGGAAAGTCCTGCACCCGCTATTGTATGCAGCCATGGCTGGTATAACAACAAGGAGATGCAGGACCTGAACTACATCGAATATGCCCGCCGGGGCTTTGTTACCATGTCCATCAACATGTATGGCCACGGCGATTCGGACGATGTGGCGGAGAATACCTGGTGGAACCCTGAGCACAACGCCAACGGCATGTATGACGCGGTCAAACTGCTGGCGGATCTGCCGTATGTGGATGCCACCCGCATCGGCGTGACCGGCCACTCCAACGGTGCCCAGGCCGCCCGTGAGGCGGTCTTCCTGGACAACGCGGCCGAGACCCAGCTGATCGCCGCCTGCCTGCTGGTTTCCAACGATCCCATCTACACGGAAGAAAACACCATGATCGGCGGCACCGGCAAGCGTCGGATCTACGTCACGGCCGACGATACCTACTTCAATATGTTTGGCAGCCGCGACGCGGGCGTCGTGGCCTGCAAATACGATGAGTTCATGCACGGCGCGGGCCTGGCGGACGGAAGCTATTCTTCCCCCCGCGACTATATCCATCAGGCCACCGCCCAGTCCTTCCTGTATTTCGGCACCGATCCGACCGGCCAGCCGGAACGCGCCAGCTATACCCTGTACACCCAGGAGATCGACGGGCAGGAAGCCATCCGTGTAGTCTACGATCCGGAGATCATCCATCCCTGGGCCCACTTCTCCAAGAGCGTTGTGGCCTCCAGCGTGGAGTTCTTTAACGCTTCTCTGGACGCCCCCGTCAAGCTGGATCCCAACGACCAGATCTGGCAGATCAAGGTCGCTTTCAACCTGATCGGTCTGGTTGGGTTCTTCATGTTCCTGGTGAACTTTGCCATCGTGATGCTGCGCGCACCCTTCTTCGCTTCGCTGAAGGCCAAAGGCGGCGCCGCCGTGATGCTGCCCGCCCCCACCGGAGCCGGCAAGGGCTGGTTCTGGGGCGGTCTGGGCGCCGGCGCTCTGTTCGCCTTTATCACCTATCCCACCATCTACCGCTGGTGCAACAGCAACCGGCCCGCCTTCTTTAACCAGCCCGCCACCTTCTATATCGCGATGTGGACTCTGTTGTGCGGCCTGTTCACCATCCTGGTCATGGTGGTGTCCTACAACGTATACAACAAAAAGCACGGGCTGGACCTGGCCGAGCGCGGGATCAAGATGCCGCTTTCCCAGATCGGAAAGACGATCCTGCTGGCCCTGCTGGTCGTGGTGGCTGCCTACGGGCTGGTCTTCCTGGCCGACTACTTCTTCCTGGTCGATTTCCGTGTATGGGTCGTGACCATCCGCGTATTCGACGCAGCCAAGCTGGGCGTTACCGCCAAGTTCCTGCTGTTCTACCTGGTGTACTATGTGGCTCTGTCCGTTTCGGTCAACAGCTTCAACTACTTCAAGATCGGCAAGCATGAATGGGTCAATACTCTGATCCAGTGCTGCGCGGTCGCGCTGGCCCCCATCGTGATGTGCATCATCCAGTACGGTTACTTCTTCTCCACCGGATACCTCATCACCGAGGCCTACGATTTCGGCGGCCCGATCATCGGCATCTGGCTGTTCCCCATCATCGTGTACATCCCGCTTGCCGCCCTTATTTCCCGCAAGATCTACAAGGCCACGCAGAACCCCTACCTGGGCGGTCTGATCATGGGCACCATTGTGGCGCTTGCTTCCTGCACCAACACGCTGACCTATCTCATCTGACAACCAGGCTCTTCACGGACGGGAGGCGGCGGCATGCCGCCTCCCCCCTTGCGGAAAACGGATCCATGTGCTATACTGGAAATTGTTATTAACACGGAATCGCTTGTTGAGTTTGAGAGCAAAGCGAACAAATGCCCCATTGGGCTTTGTTTTGCTTTGCTCTTTTTTTGTCCTTTGTTACACAAGGTTGGGAGGTTACTGTATGTATGACGTCATCATCATCGGCTGCGGCGTGACCGGCGCGGCCACAGCCTATGAGCTGGCCCGCTACAAGCTGCGGGCGGCGGTGCTGGAAGCGGCCAACGACATTGCCGCCGGCACCACCAAGGCCAACAGCGCCATTGTTCACGCCGGCTATGACCCGGAACCGGGCACCCTGATGGCCCGGCTGAATGTGGAGGGAAACCGGCTGACCGGCGAGATCTGCGACCGGCTGCAGGTGCCCTTCAAGCGGGTGGGCTCGCTGGTGGTGGCCTTTACCCAGGAGCAGCTTGCCACCCTGCAAACCCTGTACGACCGGGGCTGTGAAAACGGTGTGCCGGGGCTGCGGCTGCTCAGCGGCGAGGAAGCCCGCGCGCTGGAGCCCCAGCTCAGCGAGGAGGTCTGCGGCGCGCTGCTGGCCCCCAGCGCCGGGGTGATCGACCCCTGGGGTTTTGCCATTGCCATGGCGGAGACTGCTGTGCGCGGCGGAGTGGAACTGCGCCGCAGCTGCCCGGTGACCGCCATCGCGGCGGTGCCCGGCGGGTTTGAGTTGCAGACGCCGGAGGGCAAGTTCTGCGCCCGGTTTGTGCTGAACGCCGCCGGCGTGGACGCGGACCGGGTGCACAATCTGCTGGAACCCACCGATTGGCACACCCTGCCCAACCGGGGCGAATACTATCTGCTGGACAAGACCGAGGGTGGCCGGGTAAGCCGGGTCATCTTCCAGTGCCCCGGCCCGGAGGGCAAGGGGGTGCTGGTGGCCCCCACGGTGCACGGCAACCTGATCTGCGGCCCCAACGCGGAGAGCGTGGAGGACCGGCGGGATCTGGGCAACAGCGCCGCCGGCATGGCCGAGGTACGCGCCAAAGCCGTTCGCAGCGTGCCCGGGCTGGACTGGCGGCAGAACATCCGCAACTTCGCGGGGCTGCGGGCCAACACCACCCGCAGCGACTTTATCATTGAGGAGAGCCAGGCGCATCCCGGGTTTATCGATCTGGCGGGCATCAAGAGCCCGGGCCTGACCAGCGCGCCGGCCATCGCCAAACTGGCAGCCAGCATGCTGGCCGACCGGGGCCTGGCCCTGGAACCGGACCCGGATTTTGTGGATGGCCGGGAGCATATCGTGTTCAAGAACCTGAGCGCCGAGGAGAAAAACGCGCTGATCCGGAAAGATCCCCGCTACGGGCGGGTGGTGTGCCGGTGTGAGACCATCACCGAGGGCGAGATCGTGGCCGCGCTGCACAGCCCGATCCCTCCCTGCACCATCAACGGGGTCAAGCGCCGCTGCAACGCGGGCATGGGCCGGTGCCAGGGCGGATTCTGCGGGCCGCGCGTCCAGGAAATCATCGCCCGGGAACTGGGGCTGGACCAGGCCGACGTGCTGCTGGACCAGGCGGGCACCTATATCCTGACCGAAAAGACCAAGATGGGAGGAAACGCGGATGTATGATCTGATCGTAGTGGGCGGCGGCCCCGCCGGGCTTGCGGCCGCCTGCAAAGCCTGGGAGGACGGGGTGCGCAAGGTCCTGGTGCTGGAGCGGGACAAGGAACTGGGCGGTATTCTGAATCAGTGTATCCACAGCGGCTTCGGCTTGCAGCGGTTCAAGGAAGAACTGACCGGGCCGGAGTATGCCGGGCGCTACATCCAGATGCTGCGAAAAACCGGTGTGGAGGTCAAGCTGGACTCGATGGTGCTGCAGATCCTGCCGGGCAAGGACGGCGCGCCCCATCAGGTGCACGCCATCAACGGCCAGGACGGGTATATGGTGCTGGAAACCAAGGCCATTGTGCTGGCCATGGGATGCCGGGAACGCACCCGGGGCGCCATCAGCATCCCGGGCGAGCGGGGATCCGGCATCTTTACCGCGGGCGCGGCCCAGCGGTATCTGAACATGGAGGGCTACATGGTGGGCCGCCGGGTGGTCATCCTGGGCTCCGGCGATATCGGGCTGATCATGGCCCGCCGCATGACCCTGGAGGGCGCCAAGGTGCTGGCCTGCGTGGAACTGATGCCCTATTCCGGCGGTCTGACCCGGAACATTGTACAGTGCCTGCAGGACTTTGACATTCCCCTGTATCTGTCCCACACCATCACCGACATCAAGGGGCACGACCGGGTGGAGCAGGTCACGGTGAGCCAGGTAGGCCCCGACCGGCGGCCGGTTCCCGGTACCGAGATGGTGTTCGACTGCGACACCGTACTGTTGAGCGTGGGGCTGATCCCCGAGAATGAGCTGACCCGCCAGGCGGGCATCGGGATGGACCGGCGCACCAACGGCGCGGTGGTCTACGAGAACATGGAGACCGGCATCCCCGGCATCTTTGCCTGCGGCAACGTGGTGCATGTGCACGACCTGGTGGACTATGTATCCGCCGAGAGTGAGCGGGCCGGCGCGGCCGCGGCCGCCTATGTGCAGGGAACCGAGGCGCAGGGCCCGGTGCTGGAGCTGGCCGCCGGCGACGGGGTCAGCTACACCGTGCCCCAGCATGTGCGAACCGAGTCGCTCGCGAAACCGGCGGAGGTGTTCTTCCGGGTGAACCGGGTGACCCAGGCGGCCGAGATCCTGGCCACCGACGCGGCGGGCAAAACCATCGCCCGGTTCAAGCGGGAGCACATGGCCCCCGGCGAGATGGAACGGGTGGCGTTGCCGCCCCAGCTGCTGAAACTGGCGCAAGGTCCGCTGACCTTGAGTATCCGGGAGGTGTAAGGGCATGAAAGAATTGATTTGTATCGTCTGCCCCAAGGGCTGCCACCTGAAGGTGGATGAGGAAAACGGCTATGCTGTGACCGGGAACGGCTGTCCCCGGGGCGCGGAATACGGCAAGAACGAACTGCGCAACCCCACCCGGATGCTGACCAGCACGGTTTGCATCGAGGGCGGCATCTACCCCCGCCTGCCGGTCAAGACCAGCCGGGCGATCCCGAAAGGAATGCTGTTCCAGGCCATGGACGAGATCGCCAAGGTGCGGCTGACCGCGCCGGTACACTGCGGCCAGGTACTGATTGAAAATCTGCTGGGCACCGGCGCAGATCTGGTGGCCAGCCGGGATATGGCGGCGCATAAGTAAAGGCACAAAAGCCGGGGCGGGAACGCAAGAATGCGTTCCCGCCCCGGCTTTCGTTTGTTTACTTCTTCTCCCGGTCCGCGGCGATCAGCCGGCGCAGCGCATCGCAGGCGATCTGGATGGTTTTGTCCATATCGCCCCAGTTCATGATGGCCCCCGCCCGGCATCCCCGCACCGAGGCCACCACAAACAGGGCGGCACATTCCATCTCGGAACACAGCACATTGCCCTTTTGCCAGGCCTCCCACCGGCGGCGCAGCCGGGCCTCCACCGGCGAACAGGCCGGATCCAATTCCCCGTAAAAGGAATCCTTGGAATGAGAAAGGCCCTCCGCGTAGTGCAGGCCGGTCTGAGCCGCCGCCTCGGCCAGCGCCGCCACCACCTGGCGGTTTGCCATAGCCGGATACCCGGCGGGAACATACTGTAGGGTGGTGCCCTCGTCCCGCACCGAGCCGGTCACGATGACCCCGGCATACCGGTCGTAGTCCTCGTCGCTGCGCACCGCGCCCGCAGTGCCCACCCGGATCAGGGTGTCCGCCCCGCAGCGGATCAGTTCCTCCGCCGCGATGGCCGCAGAGGGCCCGCCCATACCGGTAGAGGTCACCGCCACCGGCACACCGTCCAGCTTGCCGGTCCAGGTTTTGTGTTCCCGGTTGTGGGCCACCAACTTCGGCTCGTCGAAAAACGAGGCGATCCGGTCGGTGCGGAAGGGATCGCCGGGCAGCAATACGTACCGCCCCACATCCCCCTTTCCCAGTTGAATGTGCTTGTACTTTTTGTTTTCTATCACTGGGATCGCTCCTTTCTCTATGTCCTATTTTTCATGCAACTGTTCTCCGTCCGGCGTTACCCGGTGCAGAAAATCGTTCTGCAACGCATAGACCACACCGGTCTCCAGCGGCGCGCCGCCGTCGTCGGTCTTGCCGGCGTAGGGCAGCCAGTCTGCTGTGGGGTCGCTGGCATAAAACAGGTTATACCGGCGGGCCTCGATCCGCGCCCCCAGTTCGCCGCCGAATCCGCCCGGGTCATCCGCCGCATAATCCCCTTGACAGACGATATCCAGCCGGGCCGGCGCCAGCAGGTAGACCAGACAGCGGGCTTGCTCGCTGTAGTTGGTACCGTCGGCGGCCACCAGTACGATGGGAGCCTCCTGGGGATCGTACCGCTGCAGATAGTCCAGCAGTGTGCGGAACCGGGCTTCGGTTTCCCGCTGGACCGCCTGGGCGCTCCCCCAATTCTCGGTATAGGCGGTCGGCAACAGATCCATGGCCCGGGACCAGTTCAGGCTGACCGCCAGGATCAGCAGGCAGACTGCCGCCAGCTTTCCGGTGCGGGAAGCGCGCAGGCGGAACCCTGCCCGGGCGGTCAGGTACAACAGCCAAAGACCAGCCGCCGCAAAGAAGGGGCTTATATACCGGGCGTAGGCGGAAAAGATCTCCCTCTCCCAGTCGTCAAACAGAAAGAGATAACTGAAGCAGAGCGCCCCCGCAAAGAGGGCCGCCGACGCCAAAAGTGTCAGACCCACCCGGCGGATGGCGGGCGCCCAGACCGGCTGGCGGCGGGTCAGCAGCCAGCCCAGCACCGCAAGCACCGCCGTGAAGCCCAGTGCGCTCAGACCCAGCGGGCCTCCGTCGATCGGCTCCAGCGCCAGGGTGCGCAGATAGCCCACCAGGGTGGCGGACCAGGACAGCGGGTCCAGCAGCATCCTGGCCAGATTGCCCAGCGTGAAGGCCGTGCCGGCCTCCTCACTCAGATAGCTGCTCAAACCCCGGATGCGGCAGATGACCTGCCAGCTGGCCCAGGACGCCGCCGGCACCAGCCACCATAGCGCCACCGCCCCCCGGCGCACTTGCCGCGCCAGCAGCAGGGTCAGGCAGAGGGACGTTATCAGCGCGAACAGAAGGCCGGTCTGTTTGCAGAGGGGCAGCGCTGCCAGCGCCGCAAGCATCTCCAGCCAGGCGAACCCGTCCGGCCCCGTTTCCCGCACCCGCCAGGCAGCCAGGACCGCCCAGGCCATAAAGAAGCCCATCAGGGTATCGGGCGCCAGGGTGTAGGGGGCATACTGGCTGAACAGCGCCGGGATCGCCAGTGCAAATACCGCCTGGCCCAGCGCCGACAGCGCCTTGTACCGGCGGCTTTTGTTCCGGGGCCAGCCGGGCAGCACCGGCAGGACCAGCGCCAGGTACAGCAGCCGCTGCCCGAAATACAGCAAAGCGAAATCCACCGCGCGCCGTCCCGGCTGCAAAAAGGCCTGGAACAGCCCGGTGAGGGGCGGATAGTCCGCGTAGGAAGAGCAGCTTTGTATCCCGGTGGGGAACCGCTCCACCCCTACCATCTGGGAGGCAAACGCCGCCCAGTGACGGCGGTCGTCCACAAAGGCGGGCACCCAGGCCCGGGTGGCGACCCAGAGCAGCAGGATCAGGGCCAGAAACAGCAGGACCTGCCCGGCGGGCGGAGGATTCAGCCTTCCCCCACGGGCCTGGAGCACCGCCAGCACAGCCAGTACGATCAGCGCCAGCCCCAGCAGCGGATAGGCGGCGCTCTTGTGGTTCAGCCAGGTGCAGCCGTACACTGCCAGCGCCGCGACGGTAACGGTCAGCGGCAGAGCGTGCCGCAGGCTGCGGCCGCACACCGCCGCCAGCAGCACCGCCGCCGCGAACAAGAGCAAGGCGATCAGCATGGCAGCGGCCCCTCCTGAAGATTGCGCAGATCGGCGCTCTCGGAAAAATCCTCCCGGTCCAGCGTCAGGCTGGGATTGTAGTAGGGGTCGGCGGTGAGGGCCGCCCGGGTGAACCGGTCGGTCAAGCGCTTCTGCTCCCCGGTAAAACGGGCTTTTTTCTCCTTGTCCTTTTCGTCCAGCCCCCGGCTCTTGCTCTCGTAATGGTAGAGTTCCGCGTAGGGGGTCCAGACGATGCGCCAGCCCGCCTGGCGGATGCGCAGGCAGAAGTCCACGTCGTTGAAGGCCACGGCGTAGCCCTCGTCCAGCCCGCCCAGCGCATCGTACACCGACGCGCGCACCAGCAGGCAGGCGGCGGTGCAGGCGGAAAGGTCCTGCACGGTGGCCATGCGGAACATATATCCGCTGGAGCCCCGGGGCCGGTACTTGTGGCTGTGGCCGGCGTAGCCGCCCAGGCCGGTGATGATGCCGGCGTGCTGCACCGTGTCGTCCGGGTAATAGAGCATGGCGCCGCAGGCGGCCACCCCCGGCTGGGCGGCCTGGCGGACCAGTTCGGTGAGCCACTCGCCGCCGATGACCTCCACATCGTTGTTCAGCAGCAGCAGGTACTCTCCTTTGGCGAAGCGGCGGCCGAAGTTGTTGATGGCCGAGAAGTTGAAGTTCCCCTCATACCGCACCACCCGGCAGTTCGGGCGGCGGGCGGGCAGCTGTTCGTAATAGGCGAAGGTCGCCGGATCGGTGGAGTTGTTCTCGATGACGATGACCTCGAAATTCGGGTAGTCCGTCTTATCATACACCGAGGCCAGGCATTTCTCCAGGTCAGCGGTGTGGTCCTTGTTGGGGATCAGGATGCTCACCAGCGGGGTCTCATCCAGCTGCCAGACCACCCGGTAGGTGCTGGGGAACAGCCCCGGCTCCACCCGGCCCTTGCGCCCGGTGCGGGCCAGGTGTTCCTCCAGAGCGGTGCGGGCGGCAGCGGACACATAGGGTTTGGCCTCCACCCCGCCGCTGGTAGACCCGGCGTGCACCCGCCAGTAGTAGAGCACATAGGGGATGTGGCAGATCTGGGCCGGGTCCAGCCGTTCCAGCACCCGCAGAAACAGGTCGTGGTCCTGGGCGCCGTCGCAGAGGCTGCGCTCCCCGCCCACCGCGTCGTACAGGTCTTTTTTCATCACCGCCAGATGGCAGATGTAGTTGCAGGCCAGCAGATAGTCGGGGGCGTAGTCAGGCTTGAAATGGCCGGTCAGGGGCCGGCGGGGCGAGGTGCGGAAAAGCGCCTCGTCGCTGTACAGAAACGCCGCGCCGGTGCGCAGGATTGCCTGCTGCACCGTCCAGATCGCGTGGGGCGCCAGGATATCGTCGTGATCGGCCAGCGCTAGGTACTCCCCTTTCGCCAGCGCCGCGGCGGCGTTGGTGTTGAGGGCAATGCCCTGGTTTGCGACCTTCACATAGTCGATGCGGCCCCGGCCATCCGCCTGCTGGGCAGCCCGGACCAGTTCCCCCACCCGGCCATGGGCTTCATCCGACGCGTCGGCCAGGCAGAGCTGCCAGTCGGGGCTGGTCTGGGCGGCCAGGCTGTCCAGCAGCTGGCGCAGAAAGGGCTCGGGCGTATTGTAGAGCGGCACACAGACACTGATGAGGGGCGCGCCGGGCAGCGGGTGGGCTCGCTGGGCCTCCAGCACCGATTTTTTGGGCAGATACCGGGCCTTTTTGCCCAGAAAACGCCGGCGGAAAAAGCCCGCGCCCCGCCGCAGCATGGGGCCGGGCCCGTCCTGCCGCAGCAGCTGCCAGGCGTAGCCGAACAGTTCCCGAATGCGCTTGATCCGTTGGTTCATGAAGGTCCTCCTCGAGGCTTATTTCAGGCCGTAGTTTTCAAACAGCAGATTGAAATGGGGGTTGTAGTAGGGGTCCCCTTTTTGAATCAGGCTGCCGTATTTTCGGATAAAGGCGGCCTTTTCCTTTTCGTAACGGCGGGCGTTCTCCCCGGTGTTGTCCAGGCCCCGGCTCTTGCTCTCGTAGTGATACCCTTGAGCAAAGGGGGTGAACACGTTGGTATACCCCTGCTGCCAGAGTTTCAGGCACAGGTCGATGTCGTTGTAGGCCACCGCGAAATCGCTCTCGTCCAGGCCGCCGCAGGCGTCGTAGAGGGCCGTCTTGACCATCAGGCAGGCCCCGGTGACCGCCATGAGATTCTGGGGCACCGCCAGCCGGTAGAGATCCCCGGCGGAGGCGCGGGGATGGCTTTTGTGGCTGTGACCGGCGGTTCCGCCAATGCCCAGGAACACCCCGCCGTGCTGGATGGTGTCGTCCGGGTAGAACAGCTTGGCCCCCACGCAGCCCACGTCCGGCCGCTGGCTGAACTGGAGCATCCGGTCCAGAAACCGGTCGGTGAGGGGCTCCACGTCGTTGTTGAGCAGCAGCAGGTGTTCCCCGGCGGCAAACCGGCGGCCGAAATTGTTGACAGCCGAGAAGTTGAAGGGCCCCTCATAGGTGACCACCCGCAGCCGGGGCCAGCGGGCCCTGGCTTCTTCATAGAAAGCGAAGGTGGCCGGATCGGCGGAGTTGTTCTCGATGACCAGGACCTCGAAGTTGTCGTACCCGGCCTTGTCGTACAGGGCCGTCAGGCAGCGGGACAGATCCTCCACATGGTCCTTGCTGGGGATGAGCACGCTGACCAGCGGTGTGCCGGTCAGGGCGTAATCGGTCTCGTAGGCGCCGGGGCAGCCGGGAATGGCGCGCACCGTTCCCGGCAGGCCCACCCGGTCCAGGTGGGCCTGCACCGCCCGGCAGCCCGCCGCCAGGGCGTAGGGCTTGGTCTCGATGCTCTGGGCGGTGGAGCCGGCGTGGCTGCGCCAGATATAGAGCACCTGAGGAATGTGCTCGACACGGCGGGCCTGTTCGGTCAGGCGCAGCAGCAGATCGTAGTCCTGGGCGCCGTCGTAGGCCGGATCGGGGCCGCCGCCCGCCGCCTCCAGCAGCGCGCGGGAGAAGGCGGCCAGGTGGGTGATGTAGTTGCAGCCCCGCAGATAGTCCGGGGCGAAATCCGGCTTGAAGTGGTAATCCACCAGATGGCGCAGGTCGGCGGTGAGCACGATCTCGTCGGAGTAGACCAGGTCGGCCCCGCCGGCGGCCCGGCGGGCCACCTCGTACAGGGCGTTGGGGTAGAGCAGATCGTCGTGGTCGGCCAGGCAGATCCAGTCCCCGGTGGCCAGGGCCAGCGCCGCCCGGGTGTTGGCGGAGATCCCGCCGTTTTCCGCCAGCTTTGTGTAGAGGATCCGGCTGTCCTTGGCGGCAGCTTTGCGGGCGATGCGGCCAGGGGCGGGGTGATCCGCGTCGGAGGCGTCGGCCAGCACCAGCTGCCAGTGGGGCCAGCTCTGGCGGCGAAGGCTGCCGATCAGCTGGCGAAGAAACCGCTCGGGTGTGTTGTACAGCGGTACGCAGACGCTGATGACAGGGCCGCCCGGCACCCCGGCAGCCCGCTGGTGGCGCAGCTGGCGGCGGGTGGGCAGATCGGCCCGATAGCGCCAGGTGTCCCGGTGAAGGGCCAGACGCAGCCGGAAATCGATCTCCCGCCAGAGTGCCTGCGCCCCCTCCTCCCGGGCCACCCGGGCGCACCAGCGGCACAGCTGGGCCAGGTGGGCAGGGCTGGCCAGACGGCGGGCCATGGCCGCCAGTGAATCGGCCCGGGCCACATCGGCGGGCAGGGGTTCCTGGTTGGGCATGGAAAGGGCTCCTTTCAAAAACAGCCAAGGGAGACAGGGTCCCTTGGCTATCCTTTATTTCGTAGTCTGTTTATAGGCGGCGCAAACTTCCGCCGTGGGGCCGTCCATCTTGACCCGGCCCTTTTCGATCCAGGCCACCTTGTTGCACATCCGCTCGATCTGTTCAATGGAATGGCTGACCAGCAGCACGGTGGTGCCGCCGCTCATCAGGTGCTGCATCCGGGCCTCGCATTTCTGCTGGAACAGGAAATCCCCCACCGACAGGATCTCGTCCGCGATCAGGATATCCGGCTTGGTGATGGTGGCAATGGCAAAGGCAATGCGGGCCACCATACCGCTGGAATAGTTTTTCAGCGGCACGTCCAGAAATTCCCGTAGTTCGCTGAACTCCACGATCTCGTCGAACTTGGAATCAATATACTTGGGTGTGAACCCCAGCACAGTGCCGTTGAGGTAGATGTTCTCCCGGGCAGTCAGGTCCATATCGAACCCGGCGCCCAACTCGATCAGCGGAGCAATGGTGCCGTTGACCCGGCAGCTGCCGGCGCTGGGCCGGTACACCCCGCTGATAACCTTGAGCAGGGTGCTTTTGCCGCTGCCGTTGAGCCCGATCAGACCGTAAAAATCGCCGGGCATCACATGGAGGGACACATCCTTGAGGGCGTAAAACTCATCAAACTGGAGCCGGCCCTTGGCCAGCGCCAGAAAATATTCTTTCAGGCTCTCGTGCTTTTCCTTGGACAGGTTGAAGCGCATGGACACATGGTCCACCGAGATGATCGGCTGATTGTTCTCCATCGGGAACTCCCTCACAGATACAGGACAAACTTGTCCTGATTTTTTTTGAACACCCACAGCCCGAGCGCCAGCGCCGCCAACGCACAGCCGCCGCAGACCAGCACCATGTTCAGGGACAGGCCCTCACCGTTGATGACCGCCCGGCGGAACCCGGTGATATACCAGTAGATCGGGTTGAACTGGATGAACCGCTGCACCCAGCCGCTCATCATGGCGGGATCGTAGAAGATGGCGGAGAAGTACATGAGAGCGGTGGTGAACACCTCCCACATGTGCATCACATCCCGGAAAAAGACGGTCATGGTGGCCAGCACCAACCCCACCCCCAGGCTGAACACAAACAGGGTGAGCAGCGGATAGAGCGCCAGCGGCAGGGTCAGGTACACCGGGCTCAGGGTGAACAGCATCACCAGGATCAGCGCGATAAAGGAAAAACAGCAGTTGACAAAGCCAAAGCAGGTTTTTTCCAGCGGGAAGATATATTTGGGGATATACACCTTGCGCAGCAGCGGAGCGTTATACAGCACACTGGACATGGCCAGGGTGGTGGATTCCCGGAAAAAGTTGAACAGCAGCTGCCCGCAGAGCAAAAAGATCGGGTAGTTGACGATGTCGCCGCCCCGCAGATCGGGGAACAGCCCGCCGAATACCGCCCACATGACCAGCATCATCAGCAGCGGATTGAGCACGCTCCAGGCCACGCCCAGCACGCTGCGGCGGTATTTCAGCTTGAAGTCCCGGCTGATCAGGTTATACAGCAGATACCGGTAACGCCAGAACCCGACAAAATAGCTTTTCAGGTTGACCACAGGCGGTTACCACCTTTCAAACCAGCTGAAACTCTGCTGCGCAAAGGGAATATGCTGTTTGTCCTTGTCGCTGAGCAGATAGGCGCAGCCGCAGTCCGGCCACTGGATTCCCACCGTCGGGTCATCGTACGGGATGCCGCCCTCGGCGGAGGGGCAATAGGTATCGGTGCATTTGTAGCAGAACTCCGCCTCGTCGCTGAGCACCAGGAAACCATGGGCAAAGCCCTCGGGAACATAGAACATCTTCTTGTTCTCGGCGCTCAGGGTCACGCCGGTCCACTGGCCGAAGGTGGGGCTGTTCGGCCGGCAGTCCACCGCCACGTCGAACACCTCGCCCAGCGTCACCCGGACCAGCTTGCCCTGGGTGTGCTCCTTTTGGAAATGCACCCCGCGCAGCACGCCGCGGCGGCTTTTGGACTGGTTGTCCTGCACAAATTCCCGGTCGATACCGGCGGCGGCAAACTCGTCCTTCTGATAGGTCTCCATGAAATAGCCGCGCGCGTCGCCGTAAACGGTCGGTTCGATGACCAGGACGCCGGGCAGCGCGGTTTTCGTGAAGGTGAACTTGGCCATATAAGCACCTCGATCTTTTTTGTTCTACAGGAAACCGGGCCGGCAAAAGCCCGTACTCGGATATAGTATACCGTATTCCGCGCCGCGGGGCAAGAGCCGGGCGGGATCAGCGCCGGGGCAGGGTGCGCACCGGGTGGCCGCTCTCCGGGCGACTTACCGGCCGGTCCCAGCCGCTGGGCGAAGGCCGGCCGCTGCTTTGCAGCCGCTGGCGTGCCTCCCGGACGCGGCGCCGCTTCTCCTGCCGGCGCCACCAGATCCAGCCCACCGCCAGCGCCGCCACCAGCACGGCCAACGCCACGGGCAGCGCCCCCAGGCTCAGACCCGGCCCGGCAAGCTGCGCCTGGGAAAAGGACGGTTTGACCACATAGGTGCTGTTCTGCAGCAGTTGCTCCAGCCCGGAGCTGTCCAGGTCCAGCCGCCCCAGATCGGTGGCCTGGGCGGTGACGGTATCCGGTAGGGTGATGTGAACCTGCGGCGCGAACTCCGCCCCCAGCACATACTGGGCAGGCAGTTCATAGTCAAACTGCAGCTGATCGGCGCTCACAGCCTGGTGCAGCAGCACCGTGCCGCTGGGCGGCGAAACGGTGATGCTTCCCAGCTCTCCGCCGCCGCCGCTCACCGGCACCTGCAGGGTCTGGGCCGGAGCCGCGTACTCCACCCGGGAGAAATTCTCGTAGCAGTAGTCCAGCAAGGCACAGGCGTCCACGAACTTGTCGTACTTTTGCGGGCAGCCCAGCACCACGCAGATCAGCCGGATGCCGTCCTGTTCCGCGTAGGTGACCATGGTGTTCTTTGCCTCGTTGGTAAAGCCGGTCTTGCTTCCCTTGGCGTATTCCCGGTAATACTTACCGCCCAGCCGCATCCAATCGCTGATGGAAAACTGCCGCTGCTCGGGCTGTTTGTTGGTGGGCTCCATCGTCCAGGTCTCGCTGCGCCCGAAGATGGTGGTAAACTGGGGCTGGGTCAGCGCCCAGCGGGTGATGAGGGCCATATCGTAGGCGGTGGTATAGTGGTTCTCGTCCTGCAGACCGTGCGGGCTGGTGAAGTGGGTGCCGGTAAGCCCCAGTTCCTGCACCTGGGCGTTCATGGCATCCACCCCGCCCTGGATGCTGCCGCCGATATATTCGGCCAGCACGTTGGCCCCGTCGTTGGCCGAGGCCATCTCCACCCCGTACAGGATATCCTCCAGGTTGACCTGCTCATCCTCGATCAGGGCAATGTGGCTGGACTCGGTGCCGTACAGCGAGTGCACCGCGTCATAGCTGACCGTCAGGGGCACGTCCAGATTGCCCTGCGCCTTTTCCAGCGCCAGGCCCAGGGTCATGATCTTGGTGATCGAGGCGGGGTAATGGCGCACGTCGGCGTTTTTGGCCAGCACCACCTGGCCGGTGTCCGCGTCCATCACCACATAGACGTCCCCCCGCGTTTCGGGCGGCGCGTCCTCTGCCGCGCGCACAGGCATGCACAGGCTGACCGCCGCGCACAGTGCGGCCAGCGCCCCCAACAGTCGTTTTCTGGTCACGTTGACTCCTCTTGACAAACCGGCTCCCGTTTTGGGGCACAAAATTGTAGTAACTGTATTATTATACGCCCCCCGGGCAGGCAGAGCAAGATATCGGTAAAAAATTCATCGTTGCTGGCGCAAAAAGTTTCTTTCTGGTACACTGGATAAAAAAGCAGGGGAGGAAAAGCGATGGAAGGCTGTACCGACAAAGCCCGCGCCCGGGCGCTGGCCCGGCAGCTGCGGGCCGGCTGGACACCGGCGCAGCGCCGCCAGCTGGGGGAGGGCATGGCCCGGCAGCTGGCCGGCTGGCCGCTCTGGCAGCGGAGCGGGGCGGTGTTCGCGTTCTGCGGCACGGCGCGGGAACCGGATACCCGCCCGGTATTGGAACTGGCGCTGGACGGCGGCAAGACCCTGTATCTGCCCCGGGTGACCGGACCGGGCCGGATGGAGGCGGCGCCGGTGCGCAGCCTGGCACAGCTTGTGCCGGGCGCCTGGGAGATCCCGGAACCGCCCGCCGATGCCCCGGCCGCCGCGCCGGAAACGATCAACCTTGTGCTGCTGCCCTGCCTGGCCGCCGCGCCGGACGGCGTGCGGCTGGGCTGGGGCGGCGGATACTACGACCGGTTTCTTGCCCGGTGCGCCGCGCCGGGGGCGGTGCTCTGCCCCGAGGCGCTGATCGCCCCGTTTCTGCCCGCCGAGCCCCACGACGCGCCGGTGGGCTGGATCGTGACCGAGCGGCGGATCCTGGCCTGCCGGCAGGGATAAAACAAGGCCGGAACGCGCCGCGTTCCGGCCTTGTTTCAGGTGAGCAGCACCGGCTGAAACTGGCGGCCCCGCAAGGCGGATTCCAGCACGTCCGGCAACAGGGTGAAATCGCTTTGCAGGCTGGCCGGTTTTTTCAGCGGCGCGTCCTGGCTGATCGGCACCAGATAATAGTGCTTGCGGTTGAGCAGGGTGCCCAGATTCACCAGGCTGGCCCCCAGCCCGTCGTTGGTACTCACCGCCAGCACAATCGGCTTGCCGCCCCGCAGCATGCTCTTGACCCCCAGGGTCACCGGCGTATCGCTGATGCCGTTGGCCAGCCGCCCCAGCGTGGCCCCGGTGCAGGGGGCCACGATCATCGCGTCCGCCATGTTTTTCGGGCCCAGCGGCTCCGCCTCCTGGAGGGTCTCGATGGGGGCATGGCCGGTGATCAGCCGCAGCTGGTCCTTCCAGCCGCGGGCTGTGCCGAACCGGGTATCCATCCCGGCCGCGGCAAAACTCATCAGCGGCAACACCCGAAAGCCCTGTTCCACCAGTCGGCGCACCTGCACGATCACCTTATCGAAGGTGCAGAAGCTGCCGCACATGGCAAACACCACCGTCCGTTGTTGTTCCATCGTCGCTATCCCCTTTCCTCTTGTTCCGCCTGTTTCAGTATGGACAGCACGGCCTGGGCTATAAATTCTCCCGCCGTGTCCGGCGCGCATCGTCCCGGCAGGCCGGGCGCCGGGACAAGCCGCACCCCCAGCCGGGCGGCGGCGTCCTGATCCGCCGCGCCGTGGCCCGCCAGCTCCACCACCTTTGCCCCCGGGGCCAGCCGGGCCAGCACCGATGCGTCCACCAGCGGCGCGGGAACGGTGTTCACCACCGTGTCCGCCCCGCCGGCGGCTTCGCTCAATCGGTCGGCGTCCAGCGCCCGGCAGCCGTCCGCACGGGCAGCCGCCCGGCGGGCCGGGCACCGGTCCACCGCGGTGACCGCCGCCCCCAGCGCCAACAGACGGCGCCCCACCGCCTGCCCCACCCGGCCGTAGCCCAGCAGCAGCACCGGCGAACCCCACAGGGTCCTGCGGCGATCCTGCAGCAGCAGGGCCAGGCAGCCCTCGGCGGTGGGAATGGCGTTGAGCACTGCCAGTTCCTCCCACTCCATATAATCCCGCAACACAAATCCGGCCGCCCGGGCCAGCGCCGCCGCGCCCGGACTTACCGCCCCGCCAAACAGCTGCGTTCCCGGTCTGGCCCGGGCCAGCGCCAGCGCCAGGTCGGGCGAATTTTCCCCCAGCCGGACCCCCAGCAGGATGCAGTCCGCTTTCTCCGGCTCCGCCAGGGTCTGGCCCGCCCCGGCCAGCGCCCGGGCGGCAGCCCGCATCCGCGCGTCCTCACCCAATACCGCAAATCGCTTGTTCATCTGGCATCCCTCCGTCCACGTATGCCCCATGCTATGCCGGGCAACGGCCGGTGGTGCGCAAAAAAACACGCCGCGGAGGCCTTCCGCGGCGTGTTTTGGTTCCGGATCAGAGAAAACGGGCCAGACTGCGGCCCAGCTGGGCAAGCACCGGCGCCACGTTCAGCTGTGGCTGCTCCACCACCACCTTGAGCAACAGGGTCAGCACCTTGCCGGCCTTGCGGGCGCCGACCCCCGCGGCCAGAAGTTCCGCCCTGGTCACGGCCAGCTGCTCCACCCGGAAGGGCTCCCGGCTCATCACCAGTTCCCGGTAGAGCCCGGCCACCAGATCCCAACCGGGGGCCAGCAGCCCGAACAGCGCGGCCATCTCGTCGCCGGGCAGGGGTTCGCCGTCCGCCAGGCAGCGTTTGAGGGCCAGCCGGTCGGCCGGGGGCCCGCCCTGGAACAGTTCATCCAGCCGGGCATAGTCCTGGCAGAAGCTCTGCCCCAGCTTCATGCGGCGGGCGGCCTGTTCGGCGTCGGCCCCGCACAATCGCAGAAACAGCCACCAGCGGCTGAGCAGCCCGGACGGCGCCTGGGCCAGCGGATGCAGGCAGGCACAGCCCCGGATCCCCACGCCCCGCAGGCCGCCCGCCTGTACCAGCGGGGCCAGCGCCTGGGGGCAGGGGCCGGTAAGGGCACGGTTCAGCTCGTCCCGCACCAGCAGCGGGTCGGCATGGACCAGCCTGGGGGCCGCGTCCATGGCGGCGGCAAAGCAGTCCCAGTCGGCGGCGGCGCCGCTCTCCGCGGCCAGGCGGATCAGTTGCAGCGCGCGTATCGGGTCCTCAGTGAAAAAGGGGCCGGGGGCCCCGGTACAGCCCAGTACGGGGCCTTCCGAACCGGGACGGGCGCAGAACCCCTCCGGCAGGCAGGCGGGCGTGAGGGCGGATTCAGGCATGGGATCACCTCCGTGAAATACCACCGCGGCGCGGCGGTGTGGTTCTCATTATAGCAAAAATTTGCCCGGAGTGGTTGTTTCTGTACTTAATAATGATATAATGAAATACAAGACAGGCACGGCCTGCCAATACATGGCCAAAGGTGGTTTGTGGGAATGGCGATCACAAGCGGGTTTAACAAAGACCTTTTGGCGGGGGTATCCCGCCTGCATTTCATCGGCATCGGCGGCAGCGGGATGTTTCCGCTGGTGCAGATCCTGGCGTCCAAAGGATTTACCATCACCGGCAGCGACGTAAACGAGGGCAGCATCATCGACAGCGAGCGGGCCATGGGCATCCAAATCTATATGGGGCACGCGGCGGAAAATGTGCGCGGGGCGGACATGGTGGTCTACTCGGCGGCCATTCACGAGGACAACGTGGAGCTGCAGGAGGCCGACATGCGGGGCATCCCCTGTGTGGAGCGCAGCGTCATGCTGGGCTATGTGAGCCGGCTGTACCCCCGCAGCATCTGCGTGGCCGGCACCCACGGCAAAACCACCACCACCAGCCTGATCACCACCATGCTGGAACTGGCCGGGCGGGACCCGGCGGCGGTGATCGGCGGCAAACTGCCGCTGATCGGCGGTTACGGCAAGGCCGGCCACGGGAAGAACATCGTGGTGGAGGCCTGCGAATTTGCCGAGACCTTTTTGCGGCTGGCCCCCTCGGTGGCCGTCATCCTGAACATCGACAACGACCATCTGGACTGTTACGGCACCATGGGCAACCTGAAACTGGCGTTCCGCAAATTTGCCCTGCTGGCCAGCCACGCGGTGGTCGTCAACGCGGACGACGAGAACACCATGCAGGTGATGACCAGCATCGACCGGGACGTGCGCACCTTCGGCATCCAACGGCACGCGGACTACAAGGCCGAGAATGTGCGAGAGTACAAGCCGGGTTTCTATGAGTTTGACGTGCGGGAGTTTGGCGAGCCCTACGCCCACATCCGGATGGCCGCGCCGGGCTACCACAACATCTACAACGCCCTGGCCATGACCGCCTGCGTGCCGCTGGTGGGGCTGTGCCCCAGCGACGCGGAACGGGCCGCCGCCAGCTTCACCGGGGCGGGCCGCCGCTTTGAGATCAAGGGCGAGGTGAACGGCGCCACGGTGGTGGACGACTACGCCCACCATCCCACCGAGGTGGGGGCCACCCTCAAGACCGCCCGGGAACTGACCACCGGCACCCTGTGGGCGGTCCACCAGCCCTTCACCTACAGCCGCACCCGCAGCCTGCTGAAGGAATTCGCCCAGGTGCTGAGCCTGGCCGACCGGGTGGTGCTGACCCCCATCATGGGCAGCCGGGAGGTGGATGACGGCAGCGTGAAGTCGGAGGATCTGGCCGCCTTGATCCCGGGCGCGGTGGTGGTGGACAGCCTGGACGCCGCCGCGCAGTATATCAAAGACAACGCCAAAGCGGGCGATCTGGTGATCACCATGGGCTGCGGCGACGTGTACAAGGCCGCCGACAAGATGGTGGCCAAATAACAACAAGCGGGGAGGCGCGCCTCCCCGCTTGTTTCGCTTTTTCAACTGGTGGTCAGGCCCACGCTCACCCCCAGGGCCTGGTCCACCCGCTGCTGATCCTCCGGGTCCAGCCGGCCCGCCCGCTCCCGCAGGCGGCGTTTATCCAGGGTACGGATCTGCTCCAGCAGCACGATGCTGTCCTTGGTCAGGCCGCCCCGGCCCGCTTTCAGCCCGATGTGGGTGGGCAGGCGGTTCTTGTCCTGCCGGGAGGTGATCGCCGCGGCGATCACCGTGGGGCTGTGCCGGTTGCCGATGTCGTTCTGCAGGATCAGCACCGGGCGTATGCCCCCCTGTTCCGAACCCACCACCGGGCTCAGATCCGCGTAAAAAACCTCTCCGCGATGCACTTCCATGTACGAAACCCTCCCTGAAAATTTTTTGGTCAGGGAGAGTATGCCCCGGCCGGGCAGGGTTTATACCGTTTCCGCCACCGCAAACGCGATCGCCATTCCCCCGTCGTGGCTGATGGAAAGATGCAGCAGCAGCCGGTTCTCCTCCGCCCAGGCCTGTGCCCCGCCGCTCAGCTGGTAATAGGGCGCGCCGGACGGGCGGCGCAGCACCTGGATCTCGGCCAGCGCGAAGCCCCCGATCCCCCGCCCGGCCGCCTTGAGAAACGCCTCTTTTGCGGCCCAGCATCCCGCCGCGCGCTCGGCCCGGCGGGACGGGGCGGTATCCTCCAGCAGGGCGCGCTCCTGCGGGCCGAACACCTTTTGGACAAAGGCCGGCCGGGCCAGGCTGGTCTGCAGCCGGTCGATGCGCACCGCATCCACCCCGATGCCCGCGATCATGGCGACGCCCCCTTTCATTTTTTGTAGTATACCACAGCCGCCGCCCCCTTGCAAACCGGGAAAAACCGTGGTATAATCGGCTTTGTCAAACGCGTTGACAGAGGAAAGTACCCGCTGGTTTCCCGGCACAGAGAGGGGTCCCCCGGCTGCAAGGGCCCTGCGGCGAGCGGCGGCGAAGTTCCCTTTTGAGCGGCCCGGCTGAAGGCGATCGCGCTGGTAGGCGGGGACGGATTCCCCCGTTAGCGGGACAACGAGTGTTTGCTCGAGGTGTTTTGAGCAGAAATCCGGGTGGTACCGCGGAGCTTTTACCGGCTTCGTCCCTGATGCACAGGGGCGGGGCCGTTTTGTTTTGCTCCCCGCCCGAACACGCCGCCCCGCGCGGCACAACGGAAGGAGCAGAAGAATCATGCAACAGATCATTGACCAGCTGACCGCCCAGGCCGGCGCGGCCCTGGCCGCGGCGCAGGACCGGCAGAGCCTGGCCGCCTTCTGGCAGGAGTACCTGAGCCGCAACGGCAAGGTGGCGGGCCTGATGAAGGAACTGCGCAACGTGGCCCCGGAGGAGCGCCCCGCCGCCGGCAAGATCATCAACGACTGCAAGGCGAAGCTGACCGCCGACTACGAGGCCGCCTCCGCCCGCATCGAGGCGGCGGAACTGGCCCGGCGCAACGCCGCCGAGGCGGTGGACATCACCCTGCCGGCCAAGATGCGGCCGCTGGGCGGGCTGCATCCCATCACCCTGGTGAAAAACCAGATCATCGACGTGTTCGCCGGGATGGGCTTTGAGGTGTACGAGGGGCCCGAGATCGAGGACGATGACCACAACTTCACCCGGCTGAACGTGCCCCGCAACCATCCCGCCCGGGACATGCAGGACACCTTCTATGTGACCGACGATCTGCTGCTGCGCACCCAGACCAGCCCGGGCCAGATCCGCACCATGGACGCGGAGAAGCCCCCCATCAAGGTGCTGGTGCCGGGGCGCGTGTTCCGCAGCGACAGCGACGCCACCCACAGCCCCATGTTCCACCAGATGGAGGGGCTTGTGGTGGACAAGGGCATCACCCTGTGCGATCTGCAGGGCATGCTGGACAAGCTGGTGCAGGCCCTGTTTGACGAGAATTCCCGCACCCGGCTGCGGCCCAGCTACTTCCCCTTCACCGAGCCCAGCGTAGAGGTGGACGTGAGCTGCTGTGAGTGCGGCGGCAAGGGCTGCCCCCTGTGCAAGGGCACCGGCTGGATCGAGGTGCTGGGCGGCGGCGTGGTGAACCGGAAGGTTCTGGCCAACTGCGGCGTGGACCCGGACGTGTACTCCGGCATCGCCTTCGGCATCGGCATCGAACGGATCGCCATGCTCAAGTACGGCATCAACAACATCGGCCTGCTGTTTGAAAACGATCTGCGTTTTCTGCGGCAGTTCCAGGAATAAGGAGGGCGCCACACCATGAAACTGCCTTACAGCTGGCTGAAACAATACGTAGATATCGACATCTCCCCGGAAGAACTGGAAAAGCGGCTGTTCTCCTGCGGGTTTGAGGTGGAGGAGCGGATCGACCTGGCCGCCGGGATCTCCCGGGTGGTGGTGGGTCAGATCACCCACATGGAAAAGCAGGAGGGCACCGACCATCTGCACGTCTGCACTGTGGACTGCGGCGACGAGTACGGCCATGACCTGATCATCAGCACCGGCGCGCCCAACATCTTTGCGGGGGCCAAGGTGCCGGTGGCGCTGGACGGGGCCACCCTGCCCGGCGGCATCACCATCAAAAAGCGCAAGATGCGCGGGGTGGAGAGCAACGGCATGATGTGCTCCGGCGAGGAATTGGGCCTGACCGAGGACCTGTACCCCGGCGCCGAGGTATACGGCCTGCTGATCCTGCCGGAGGACACCCCGCTGGGCGCGGACATCTGCGGCGTGGTGGGGCTGAACGACACCATCTTTGACCTGTCCATCACCTCCAACCGGCCGGACTGCCAGTCCATCCTGGGCATGGCCCGGGAGGTGGCGGCTCTGCTGGGCAAGCCGCTCAAGATGCCCGCCACCGACTACACCGTGACCGGCGAAGGGGACGAGAGCATCCGGGTGCAGGTGGACGCGCCGGATCTGTGCCCCCGGTATCTGGCCCACTATGTGCGGAACATCCGCCCCGGCACCTCCCCCCGTTGGATGCGCCGCAATCTGGCGCTGGCCGGGCTGCGCAGCATCAGCAACGTGGTGGACATCACCAACTATGTGCTGCTGGAGATCGGCCAGCCCATGCACGCCTTTGACCTGGACAAGGTGGCCGGCCGCCACATCACCGTGCGCCGCGCCGCCCCCGGCGAGAAGATCGTGACCCTGGACGAGAAGGAGTTCACCCTGACCGAGAACAACCTGGTCATCAGCGACGAGGAAAAGCCGGTGGCTCTGGCCGGCGTGATGGGCGGGCTGAACAGCGGCATCAGCGACGACAGCCGTCAGCTGCTGTTCGAGTGCGCCACCTTCGCCCGGGACTGCGTGCGCAAGACCAGCCGCGCTTTGGGCCAGAGCAGCGATTCCAGCGCCCGGTACGAAAAGGGTGTGGACCAGTACAGCACCGAGCTGGGGCTGCGCCGGGCCCTGCACCTGATCCAGGAACTGGACTGCGGCGACATCACCCCCACCTGCTTTGACTGCGGCGGGGAGAACACCCCCGCCCCCACCGTGGTGAAAGCGACCCCCGCCCAGATCAACGGGGTGCTGGGCATCGAGGTGCCCGCCGACGCCATGAAGGAGATCCTGCGGCGGCTGGAGTTCACGGTGGAGGAGAAGGACGGCGTCTGGACCGTGACCGCCCCCCGCTACCGGGAGGACATCGAGGGTTATCCCGACCTGGCCGAGGAGGTCATCCGGGAATACGGCTACGACCATCTGGTGCCCACCTTCCTCAAGACCGCGGCGGTGACCACCGGCGGGCTGAACGCCGCCCAGAAGGCCCAGATGAAGCTGAAACGGCTGCTCTGCGGCCAGGGCTGCTTTGAGGCCTCCACCCTGGCCTTCTACTCCCCCGCCGATCTGGATGCGCTGCATCTGCCTGCCGACGACCTGGCCCGCCGGGTCATTCCCATCCTGAACCCGATCAGCGTGCATCTGTCCATCATGCGCACCCTGCTTGCGCCCTCCATGCTCAAGGTGATCGTGGACAACCTGAAAAAGGGCAACGGTGCGGGCCGGCTGTTTGAGATGGGCAACGTGTACCTGCCCAAACAGCTGCCGCTGACCGAACTGCCCAAGGAGCGGATGACCCTCTGCCTGGGTGTATTTGGCCCGGAGGAGGACTTCTTCACCGTGAAAGGGCTGATGGAGGCCATCGGCCAGGCCTTCGGCGTGGCGCTACGGTACGAGCGGGACCAGGTATGCTGGCTGCATCCGGGCATGACCGCCTCGGTGTGGTGCGGCGATGTGAAGGTCGGCGTGTTCGGCAAGCTGGCCAACGAGGTGACCGCCGAACTGAAGATCGCCAAGGACGAGAAGGCCGGCCAGAACATCTACCTGGCCGAACTGGACTGGGAAGCCTTCACCGGCTGTGTGCCCGCCCTGGTGCGGTACAAGCCGCTGAGCGAGTTCGCCCCCGTGCGCCGGGACCTGGCGCTGGTCTGCGACGAGGCGGTGGCCTGCGGCGAGATCGAGGCCTGCATCCGCGGCGCCAGCAAGCTGGTGACCGACACCGCCCTGTTCGACCTGTACCGGGGCGACCGGCTGGGCGCGGGCAAGAAGAGCCTGGCCTTCACCCTGACCTTCCACGCGGACGACCGCGCCCTCACCGACGAGGAAGTGGACACGGCGGTACGCAAGGTATTGAAGCAGCTGAACGGCATGGGGGTCACCCTGCGCAGCTGATTTCGTTTTCCTGCCAAAGACAAGCAAAAAGCACCCGTCGCAACGGCTGTTGCGACGGGTGCCTTTGTTTGAATGGGTTTTCAGGGCGTTTCCGGCGTCGGGCTGGGCGACGGCGCGGGGGTCGGCGTGGGTTCCGCCGTGGGGGCCGGGGTGGCCGGCGCGGCGGGTTCCTGGGCGATATACACATTGACGATGGTTTTTTCCACGTCGATGCTGGCGCCGGGTTCCACGTCGGTCTTGACCACGCAGTTGGCCGCGTACTCGCCGTTGTTGGTCAGCATCAGCAGGCTGAACCGGATACCGCGGCTGTTCAGTTCCTGTTCCGCGTTCTCCCGGGTAAAGCCGATGATGTTGGGCATCTCGGTCAGTTCCGGCCCTTTGCTGATGGTCAGCTTGACGACCGGTTCCTCGTCGGTGACGGTGGTGCCCGCCTCCGGGCTCTGGTCCATGATCGCGCCTTCCGGATACTCGGAACTGTACGCCTCCTCCAGGGTGAACAGGAACCGGGCCGCGTACTCGGTGTTGCTTTGCACCGAACTGTACTGCAGGCCCACAAAGTTCGGGATCGAGATCGGCTGTTCCTCTGCGGGCTGGCTCGTGCTGCTGGGCGCGCTGCTGTCCGGGGGCGGAGTGCGGCTGCCCCAGCCGATGAGTACCGCCGCCAGCACGATGGCCAGCACCGCGATCACCCCCAGGGAGATCGCCAGCAGATGCCGCGTGTCCAGGGTGACCGACGGTTGCTTTTTCTCCCGGCCCATCAGCGCGTCGGCGGCGGCCGGCGAGGCCAGCGCCCCCATCAGTTCCGGCACCGTCTGGATCCGCTCGGCGGGGACCAGCCGCATGGCCGCGGACAGGATGGAGGACACATACCCCGGCACCCGGCTTTCCGCCCGGGAGGCCGGCAGCAGGCTGTCCCGCACCTGGCGCTGCACCGCGGACAGGGGCTGCGCGCCGGTGACCAGCCGGTAAAACACCGCCGCCAGACCGTACACATCGGTGTACCGCCCCTCAAATTCCTGGGGCTTGTACTGCTCCGGCGCGGAATAGCCGTCGTACAGCTGGGGCTTCAGCTCGCTGCCCGCCCGGCGCAGGCCCAGGGTGGCATAGCCGGTCAGCCGGGCCACGCCCCCCTCGGTGAGCAGGATGTTGTCCGGGCAGACGCCCCGGTGCACCAGCCCCGCTTTATGCAGGGCGGCCACCCCTTCCATGATGGGCTGCATCAGGCTGCGGGCCTCGGCCAAAGGCAGCACGCTGGCCCGCAGGGACAGATACTCCGACAGGGGTGTGCCCTGGATCTGCTCGGTGACCGCGTAGACGGTCTGGTTTTCCTCCAGCACGTCCAGCACCGCCACCAGGCCGGTGGCGGGGGTGATGCGCTGGATCGCCCGGTACAGATCCGCAAAATCCATCCGGGTGGTTTTGAACAGCACCTCGCTGCCGGCTTTGGGCTCCACCTCGCCGGCCGCGTTGCGGCCCTGGCTCAGGGTTACCGGCAGATACTCCTTGATGACGACCCGCAGCCCGGCGGTATTCTCCACCGCGGCGTAGAGCACGCCCTCCCCATCGGTGTTCAGATGCTGGCCCAGTGTGTACCGCCCGGCCAGCACGGTGCCGAAGGGCAGCGCTTCGGGCGGGTTGTGGTTTTCAAAGCTTTTGCCGCAAAAGGGGCAGGCCGCGCGCCCCGCCTGGGTCTTGGACAGGCAGAACGGGCATACCATCTGTGTTGCGCTCACAGGCAACCCTCCTTTGTGGATAGCGGATCAGCGGTCCAGGTCTTCCTCGTTCTCCAGGTTGTGCCAGACGTTCTGCACGTCGTCGTCCTCTTCCAGGGCGTCCAGCAGCTTGGCCATGAGTTTCTGGTTGTCCGCGTCGGTGATGGCGCTGGTGGTGGAGGGCACCATCTCCACCTCGGCGGAGATAAAGTTGTAGCCCTTGTCCTCCAGAGCCTGGCGCACGGCGCTGAAATCGTCCGGGGCGCAGGTCACTTCCACCACGTCGTCCCCCATATCAAAGTCCTCGGCGCCGGCGTCGAAGCAGTCCTCCATGGTCTTTTCCTCGTCCAGGCCCTCGCCGTCCAGCACGATGACCCCCTTCTGGGTGAACATAAAGGCCACACAGCCCATGTTGCCCAGATTGCCGCCAAACTTGTCAAAGTAGTGGCGCAGGTTGGCCGCGGTGCGGTTGCGGTTGTCGGTCAAGGTCTCCACCATCATGGCGATGCCGCAGGGGCCGTAGCCTTCGTAGGTGATGGACTCGTAGTTCTCCTTCTCGCCGCCCTCAGCCTTCTTGATGATCCGCTGGATGTTGTCGTTGGGCACGTTCAGGCTCTTGGCCTTGGCGATCAGGTCCCGCAGCTTGCCGTTGGAGTTCGGGTCGCCGCCGCCCTCACGCACGGCCACCGAGATCTCGCGGCCCACCTTGGTGAACACCTTGGCCTTCTGGCCGTCGGTCTTTTCCTTCTTGCGCTTGATGTTGTTCCATTTACTGTGTCCCGACATGGAAATCCTCCTGTTTATCTGCCCCACAGGGCGTTCTGGGCAGGCACGCCTGCCAATAGTGTCTTAACTAATATAGTGTATCACAGCCCTGGGCCGATTTCAACCGATCCCAGCAGCCGCAACCCCTTTGGATAGTGGTTTTTTGCCATTCCGCCGCTCACCTTGGCCCCGCCCAGCGGGTAGCCGTCCACCAATACGGCACACCAGCCGTTCCCGGCCTCGGGCACGGGCACGGGATGCCCCTGCAGGTAGGCTTCCACACGTTCGTCTGCCAGCGGCAGGTCCAGCCGGTTGCGGCACGCCGCGCCGAAGGCGGTGAACAGGTGGTGTTCCGGCTCAAAGCGCCCCTTGCGCACCGTGCCGGCTGCCACCCCCGCCCGCAGGATGCGCAGCTTTTTGGCCGCGGCGGGCAGCGGCACAGCGGGCGGCAGGAACAGCCTGTCCCCCCGCGGCAGCGCCGGCCGGTCGGCCAGTTTTGGAAAATACTCTTTGGCGAAATTTATCCATTCTTTACAGATCGGAGCGGATTTTGCCGGGCGCACCGGGGGCGTTTCCGGCCCGTCCAGCCGGCGCAGCCGGGCCATAAAATGCCCCTCACCCCCCTGGCTGGGCCAGATCCGGCGCACCGCCGCCACATCCAGCGGCAGCCCGCCGGTGCGGTTTTCCTCGCCGGGGCTGCCAAAGGCGTCGCCGCAACTCTCCAGGGCGAACTCCGGATGGCGGGCCAGGAAAGCCGCCACCTGGCCCTCATCCTCCTCGGGGGCGAAGGTGCAGGTGGAGTAGACCAGCAGCCCGCCGGGGGCCAGCATCTTGGCGGCGTTTTCCAGGATCTGCGCCCCCAGGGCGGCGCACTGGCGCACCAGCGCCTCGCTGTGCTGGGTCAGGGCCTGGGGCTCCTTGCGGAACATCCCCTCGCCGGAGCAGGGGGCATCCACCAGCACCCGGTCAAAAAAGGCAGGGAAAGCCTCAGCCAGGCGGGCGGTGTCCTCGTTGGTGATCACCCCGTTGGCCACCCCCATCCGTTCCAGGTTGCCCCGCAGGATGGCGGCCCGGCCCGCCTCATACTCGTTGCAGACCAGCAGCCCCTGCCCCTGCAGCGCCGCGGCCAGCTGGCTGCTCTTGCCGCCGGGGGCGGCGCAGGCGTCCAGCACCTTCATGCCGGGCCGCACCTCCAGCAGGGCGGCGGGGGCGGCGGCGCTGGGCTCCTGGGAATAGAAGGCCCCCGCGTGGTGGTAGGGATGGCGGCCGGGGTGAAACTCCGGCAGGTCTACAAAAAAACTCTCCGCGCAGAAGGGCGAGGGCCGCAGCGGCAGCCCGCACCCGGCCACGAACCGCTCCACGGCGCCCCGCAGGGTGTTGACCGTGACCCCGCGGGCCGCCGTGCCGGCAGCGGGGGTGAGCAGCTGGGAAAAGCGGGGACCAAGCAGCGCCTGTTCCCGCTGATAAAAATATTCGCCTGCCAGAAAAAACCACCTTCCTTGTGCATATCCGCCCCTTGCGGGGCAACACTATCCTCAGACGGGCCGCACAAGGCGCCCCGCCTGAAAGGAGAAACAAACATGGACAATCGCAAGACCAGCGCCAATACCCAGAAGAACGCCCAGAACACCAAGGAACAGTACGGCGAGAACCGCACCGGCAGCCGCAGCACCAACAAGACCACCGGCAGCACCAACAGTGTGGGCACCCGCAGCACCGACTGCGGCCGGAACAAGTAAGTTCCTCTCCTGACAGCGGCAGCGCCCGCGATCGGGCTGTATCGGTCAGATCTGACCGGTCCGATCGCGGGCGCTGCGTTTTTGTCAAGGGAGTCAGCCCTTTTCCGTTTCGCCCGCCTGCCAGACGGTCTCAAACAGCTGCCAGATGCGTTCGCCCTGGCCCTGCAAAAACAGCCAGCCCAACAACGCCTCGAAACCGGTGGAGGCCCGGTATTCCTCCGGGGTGGCATGCTTGGCCACGGTGGCCTTGCTGGTGTTTTTGCCCCGGCGCACCACGTTGCGCTCCTGTTCGGTGAGGAGCGGTTCCAGCAAAGCCAGCGCCTGGAACTGAGCCTTGGCGGAGACATACTTCACCGCCTCGCTGTGCAGCCGGCCGGGCTGCAGGCGGGTGCGCTCCACCAGGCGCTGGCGCACCAGCAGTTCCCACACGCCGTCCCCCACAAACGCCAGGCTCAAAGGGGACTGTTCGTGGATGTCCACCCCGCCGCCGGGGGCGAACAGCCCGGCGTTGTCCTGCCGATCAGAATACATAGTCGAACTCAAACTCCCCGATCTTGATGGTATCATCCTCCTGCACGCCCCGGCGCACCAGCTCATCCAGCACGCCGCTCTCCCCCAACTGCCGCTGGAAGTACTGCAGGCTCTCGTAATCCTCCACGTCGCTGCCCTCCAGGATGCGCTCCAGCCAGGGGGCGTCCACACGCCAGACGTGCTCCGCCTCCTGTTCCACCGTAAAGGCGCGGGGATCCGCCGGGGTCTCGCTGCGCACAAACTCCGGCTCGTACACCTGCACAGGGGGCAGTTCCTTCAGCCGCTCGTACACAAGCCCGGGCAGCCCGTCCAGCCCCTGCCGGGTGGCGGCGGAGATGAGCAGGAAGGTCAGGCCCTGGCCCTCGATGAAGGCGCGGAACTCGTCGATCTGTTCCGGCGTCGCGATATCGCACTTGTTGCCCAGCACGATCTGAGGCCGCTGGGCCAGTTCGGCGCTGAAGTTGGCCAGTTCGTGGTTGATGCGCGCGAAATCCTCCTTCGGGTCCCGGCCTTCACAGCCGGACACGTCCACCACATGCAGCAGCAGACGGCAGCGCTCCACATGGCGCAGAAAATCGTGCCCCAGGCCCACGCCCTCGCTGGCGCCCTCGATCAGGCCGGGGATATCGGCGGCCACAAAGCTGGCCTCCGGCCCCACCCGCACCACGCCCAGCACGGGGGTCAGGGTGGTGAAATGGTAGTTGGCGATCTTGGGGCGGGCGGCACTGATGGCCGAGATCAGGGTGGATTTGCCCACGTTGGGGAACCCGATCAGCCCCACGTCCGCAATGAGTTTGAGCTCCAGCCGGACCTCAAACTCCTCCCCGGGCAGGCCGGGTTTGGCAAAGCGGGGGATCTGGCGGGTGGGGCTGGCAAAATGGGTGTTGCCCCAGCCGCCCTTGCCGCCCCGGGCCACCACCACCGGCTCGTCGCCGGAGATATCGGCCATGACCAGGCCGCTGGCCGCGTCCCGGATCACGGTGCCGCGGGGCACCCGGATCACCAGATCGGGGGCGTTTTTGCCGGTGCAGCGGCTGCCGGAGCCGTTTTCGCCCGGCTGGGCGGCATACTTGCGCTTATAGCGGAAATCCATCAGGGTGGACAGGTTGTCGTCCGCCACAAAGACCACGTTGCCGCCCCGGCCGCCGTCGCCGCCGTCCGGCCCGCCGGCCGCCACGAACTTCTCCCGGTGAAAGCTCACCGCGCCGTCGCCGCCCTTGCCGGCCTTGATGACGATGCGGGCCACATCCACAAAATTGCTTGCCACAGGCGTTGCGCCTCCTTTCGACAAAAAAGACCGGGCGCTGGGCCCGGCCTTTCGCTTGTGATTACTGCTTGACGCTGACCTTCTTGCGGTCGCGGCCCATGCGCTCAAAGCTGACCTTGCCGTCCACCAGAGCGAACAGGGTGTCGTCGCTGCCCTTGCCCACATTCTCACCCGGATGGATGTGGGTGCCGCGCTGACGAACCAGAATGTTGCCGGCCAGGACGAACTGACCGTCGGCACGCTTCACGCCCAGACGCTTGGACTCGGAGTCACGGCCGTTTTTGGTAGAACCTACGCCTTTTTTATGTGCCATGGTACATTTCCTCCTTCTTTAGGCTTTGATCTCGGTGATTTCCACCTTGGTGTAGGGCTGACGGTGGCCCATACGGCGGGCGCTGCCCTTCTTGGGGCGATAGGTGATGATGTTCAGCTTCTTGCCCTTGCCGTTCTTGATGACCTTGCCCACAACAGAGGCGCCGTCCACGACAGGCGCGCCCACCTTGGCGCTGCCTTCCTCGCCCACGACCAGCACCTGGTCGAAGTTGACGGTCTCGCCCTCGGCCACAGCCAGCTTCTCCACGAAGATGGTGTCGCCCTGCTGCACACGGTACTGTTTGCCACCGGTAACGATCACTGCGTACATATTGGTATCCTCATTTCTTTGAGACTCGCTGGTACCTAGGGCGGGTGCGCACACCACTTGCAGAGCCCAGACCATGCGGCTTTACTACTATACCACAACCCCCAGCCGATTGCAAGAGGAAAACCGGGATTTTTTCGCGGTTTCAGGCGGTTTGGCCCGACCCGGCCGCCACCAGCGCCGTAAACAGATACCGGTCCTCCCGGGCGCGGACCCAGACCTGCGCGCCGGTCGGGGCCAGCGCCAGCCTGTCCAGTTCTTCTTGCGGCAGCCAGGCGCAGACCAGCCAGCGGCAGGCGGTGGGGTCCCCGCCGGACAAACCGAACACCCCGGCCAGCATCCCGGTCTCCTCCCCCAGGCTCACCCGGGGGTTGTCCGGCAGATAGCAGGCGGCCAGCGCCGCCTGGTAATAGCCCTGTGCCAGCACCGGCTCCCCCGGCTGCACGGCGGCCAGCGCTTCGGTCAGGCGGGCGTAATCCGCCCGTTCCTGCCCCGCCTGCGCCCAGACGGCGGCCACATTTCCCGCGCCGTATGCCAGGCAGACCGCCAAAACGCCGGCGGCCAGCAGCCTGGGCAGGCAGCGCCCCCAGAGCGCCGCCATCCCCAGCCAGAGCAGCCCCAGGGCCGGCACCAGATACCGGCCCTGAAAGATCACCCGGGTGGGGTGCAGCAGCTGCTGGGCCGCCATGCCCAGCAGCAGGGTGAGGGCGGCGGCCGCGGCCAGCGCAAAGCCCTCGGCGGCGGGGCCGTCGGCCCGGCCGCGCAGCGCGAAGCCCACTGCCCCGGCCCCCACCGCCAGCAGCCCCAGCAGGGTGAGCGGCCCCCAGCCGCTGGAGATGACGAACTCAAGATACTGCCGGATCAGATACAGCGAAAGCGGCACCGTTTTCCCGCCGGAGGATGTGCCGCCCATCTGGCGGAGCAACAGCGGGACCCAGGGGGCAAACAGGACCAGCGCCCCCACACCGGCAGCCAGCAGGCCGGCGCAGCGGCGCGGCTGGCGCCGAAGCAGCGCCAGCACCGCCAGGCAGAACAGGGTCAGCCCGGCGGCGGCGCCGGCCCAGTAGTGGGTGTAGAGCGCGGCGGCGGCCAGCACCCCCGCGCCCACCGCCCAGCGGGGACGGGGCGCGCGGAGCCACTCCACCGCGCACAGCGCCCCCAGCAGCACGAACAGCAGCCCCCAACTGTACATGCGGGCCTCGGCGGCATAGTCCAGCAGCGCGGGCATACAGCCCAGACAGACGGTCGCCAGCAGACCAGCCCGCGCGCCAAACAGCCGCCCGCCCCACAGCCCGGCCGCCGCCAGCGCCCCGGCATAGGCCAGCAGGCTGACCGCCTGGCACAGGAAGGGGTAGCTTTCCGGCCAGAGCGCCCCGGGCAGAGCGCAGAGGGCCTTCAAGAGCAGGTAGTAGAGCGGCGGGTGCACGTCCTGCCCGGTGAGGGCGATGAGCTCGGCCCAGCTGTGCCGGGCCAGCACCGCCGAAAACTGCTCATCGTACCAGAGCAGGCCGGTGCAGCCCACGGCGGCCAGCGCCAGGAACACCACGGCGGCGGCCAGGGTCAGCCGGCGCAGGGTCTTGTCGGAGAGGGTCACGGGCGCACCTCCTTGCGCAAACGAACAGGCCCGGCGAGGCCGGGCCTGCGAAACGGGTTTACAGGGTATTGCGGGCGGCCTGCAGGGTGTTGACCATGAGCATGGCCCGGGTCATCAGGCCCACCCCGCCGGGCACCGGGGTGATGCAGCCGGCTTTTTCGGCCGCGGCGGCAAAATCCACGTCGCCGCAGAGTTTGCCGTTCTCGTCCCGGTTGATGCCCACGTCGATCACCGCCGCGCCGGGCTTGATCATCTCGCCGGTCACAAAGCGGGGCCGGCCCACCGCCGCCACCAGGATATCAGCCTGGGCGCAGATGGACGCCAGGTCCTTTGTGCGGCTGTGGCAGATGGTGACGGTGGCGTTGCGGGCCAGCAGCAGCATGGCCGCCGGCTTGCCCACGATGTTGCTGCGGCCGATCACCACCGCCCGCTTGCCGGCCGGATCCACCCCGGCGGCGTCCAGCATCTCCAGGCAGCCCGCGGGGGTGCAGGGCAAAAAGCACTTCTCCCCGATCATCATACGGCCCACGTTCACCGGGGTGAAGCCGTCCACGTCCTTTTGGGGCGGGATGGCCTCGATCACCGCCCGCTCGTCGATCTGGGCGGGCAGGGGCAGCTGCACCAGGATACCGTGCACGCTGTCATCGGCGGCCAGCTGGGCCAGCCGGGCCAGCAGTTCCGCCTGGGTTGTGTCGGCGGGCAGCCGCTCCACCAGGCTGCGGATGCCGCACTCCTCACAGTCCTTGGCCTTGCCCCGCACATAGACCTCGCTGGCCGGGTCGTCCCCCACCAGCAGCACCGCCAGACAGGGCTGCACCCCCTGCCGCACACATTCCTCCACGCCGGCGCGCACCCGCGCTTTTACCTGCGCGGCAAGCGCTTTTCCGTCAATGATCCGTGCCGCCATCGCTCTGCTCTCCTTTCTCCTCTTCGGTGGGAACATCAGCCGGTGCCCGGGCAGCTTGCCACGCCTGCACCGCCGTCTCCATGCGGCTCAGATCGAACCGCTCGTTCATCCGTTTGGTCGCTTCGACAAACTCCGCGTGGGAGGCCGTGGCCGGCAGGCTCTCCGTTTCGCCGGGCACCCACTCCTCACCGGTGTGGGCTTTCCAGGCCCGGGCCCACTCGGCCTGCCGGGTCAGGTCCACCGCCAGCGGGATGCGGTACTCCCGCCCGGCAAACCGGCGGCGCAGCACCACCAGCAGGATCAGGGCGGCCACCACGCTCACCAGCGCCACCACCTGGCTGACCCGCAGCCCGAAGAAGGGGGTCATCAGGGAATCGGTGCGCAGCCCCTCGATCCAGAACCGGCCCGCGCCGTACCAGGCGGCGTACCACAGGGCCAACTCCCCGTCGAAGCGGCGCTTTTTTCTCAGGCTCCACAGCAGCGCCAGCCCCGCGAAGCACCAGATGCTCTCGTACAAAAAGGTGGGGTGCACCGGCAGGGTGGGATCCACCACCACCCCCTGGGCGGCCAGTTCCGCCTGGGTGCGCTCCAGATAGCTCTGGGTGGCGGCGCTGTACATGCCCCAGGGCAGGGTGGTGTTGGTGCCGAACGCCTCCTGGTTGAAGAAGTTGCCCCAACGGCCCATCCCCTGCCCGATCAAAAAGCCCATGCTCACCACATCGAAGACCCGCAGCAGCGGCAGCCGCCGCCAGCGGCAGGCCAGCCCGCCGAACACCGCCGCGCCGATCACCGCGCCGTAGATGGCGAGCCCGCCGTCCCGCAGGTTGATCATCTCCCACAGGCTTTCATACTTGAATGGCGCGAAGATCACATAATAGGCCCGGGCGCTGGCGATGGCCAGCACCCCGCCGATCAGGATCACGTCCATAAAGCGGTCCTTGTCAATGCCGAAATCCGGCGCGTAGTGCATCCCGAAAGCCACTGCCAGCAAAAGCCCGGCGGCAATGATGACGCCGTACCAGTAGATGGACAGGCTGCCGATGGTGAAGGCCACCCGGCTGATGGTCAGCTCCAGACCCAGGCCGGGAAATTCCACAAGATTGGTCATCCGTTTACCTCCGTGGGATGAATCAGCACCGTGGCGCAGCGCTCCCGGCTGAGCATGGTCTGCAGCGCCTGGTCCACATCCTGTTTGGTCAGGTCGGCCAGCGTCTGCAGCTCGTCGTACACCGTGTAGCCGTGCAAAAAGCTGTTGGCCAGCGCGCTGGCGGTGTCCTCGATCTGCTCCAGGTCCTGGATCAGTTCGCCGTACATCCGGTTTTTGTTCAGGCGGAACAGTTCCTCGTCCACCCCTTCGGCCCGCAGCCGGTCGATCTCGTCCAGCAGCATATCCTTTACCCGCTCCGGCTCGTCGCTCTCGCCGGTAAAGAGGATGCACAGACAGCCGTCCAGCGCCAGGAAATCCCCGTCGAACTCCGGGTTCACCAGCCCCTCGTCGTACAGGCGGCGATAGAGCGGGGTGGTGCCGCCCACGATCAGTTCGGTGAGCAGATCGCACAAAATCCGCCCCCGAAGCCCGGCCACCCCCTCCGGCAAGGGGGTCTCCTTGAAGCCGATGCCCAGACAGGGCTTGGCCACCGGCATGGAAAACTCCAGCCGCTGCCGGGCCACCGCGAGGGGCTCCTCCGCCCGCAGGCGGGTCACCGCGAAGGGGGTGCGGGGCTCATTCAGCCCGGCGCGGGCACAGGCGGCCTCCAGCTGTTCCATCGTGATGTTGCCCGCCGCCGCCAGCACCATGTTGGCGGGCTGGTAAAAGGCGTCGGCGCAGGCGTAGAGCATCTCCGGTGTGATCCGGGCGATGCTCTCCACCGTGCCCGCAATGTCGCTGCGCACCGGATGGGCCGCGTACAGGCACTGGCACAGACCGGTGAGCAGCCGCCAGTCGGCGCTGTCGTCGTACATCTTGATCTCCTGGCCGATGATCCCCTGTTCCTTGGCGATGGTGGCCTCGGTGAAATAGGGCTTGCCCACCATGCCCAGCAACACGTCCAGACTCTCGTCGATCTTGCCGGTGGCGGTGAAGATATAGCTGGTGCGGTCAAAGCTGGTGTAGGCGTTGGCGTTGGCGCCGGTCTTGGCGTAGAGGGCGAAGGCGTCCCCCTCCTCGCTTTCAAACATCTTGTGTTCCAGGAAATGGGCCACGCCGGCGGGCAGGTCCACCCGCACCGGGCCGCGCCCGTCCTGTTTGTCCAGCGTAAAGCTGGCGTCCACCGAGCCGAAGCGGGTGGCGTAGATCGCGTGGGCGCCGCTGTAGTCGGGCATGGGTTTCACCAGCAGGGTCAGCCCGCTGGGCAGCACCTTGCTCTGGCAGGCGGCGGCGCTCTTGAGCACCTGGGTCAGATCACGCATGGTCGGCGCCTCCTTCCGGGCTGGTGACCAGATAGGCCACCGAGAAGCTGAACCGGGCCAGCAGCGCGCGCACCTGATCCCGGGTGACCGCCCGCAGCCGGGCGGCGGACTGGGCCGGGGTGCGCACCTCGCCGCCCCGGCAGATCTCCATATAATACCAGTTTTCCAGACCGGACAGGCTGTCGCCCACCGATTCCAGCCCGCTGAGCAGGCCGCGGCGGCAATCCTCCAGTTCCTCGTCCTCAATGGGGCCGGCGCAGAGCCGGTCCAGTTCCGCCAGGATGGCCGCCTGGGCCTGTTCGGCCTTGGCGGGCTCCACCCCGCTGTCCACCGTCATGCAGCCCACCATGCTCTGCAAACTGGAGCCGCAATAGTAGCACAGGCTCTGCTTTTCCCGCACGTTCAGAAACAGCCGGCTGGTGGTGGAACCGCCGAACAGACTCATGGCCAGGCGGCATACGTCGATCTCCTCTGCCGCCAGCGGCGCGGCGCTGGTGAAGAGCATGCAGAGTTTGGCCTGGGTCACGCCGGGCAGTTTCTCCACAAAGTGCCGGGGCAGGCCCCGGGGCTGGGCGCTGGGGCCCGCCAGGGCCGCGGGCTCCCGCCGGATGCCGGCCAGCGCCTGTTCCAGCTGGGCGCAGACCGCCGCGGGATCGGCCCCCAGCACCATCACGTCCAGGGTGGCGGTGCGCAGGATCTCCTGATAGGCCTCGTACAGCTCGGCCGGGGTAACGCCGGGCACCTCTTCCAGATAACCGTCCCGCTCGATGCCCTCCGGCGCGTCGCCGTAGAACTTGCGGCGGGCCTGCCGCACACAGTAGAGCCGTTTGTCGTTGATCTCGGCCTGCAGCCGCTTTTTCAGCTTGTCCTTCTCGATCTCCACCGCTTCGGGGTCAAAGCAGCCGTTGACCAGATAGGGGCGGAACGCCACCCCCAGGGCGATGGAGGCGTACTGGGCGGTCAGGTCCTCCCCGTCCAGGGCGAAAGCGTCCCGGATGCCGCAGACGCTCACCGACAGGACCCGGTCCGCCCCGTTGGAGGTCAGATCCACCGACAGGTCCGCCCCGTACAGCCCCGCCAGCCGGCGGGAGAGCTCGGTCATATCGGGGCAGTCGGCATAGCCCCGGTCCAGCACCAGCGGCAGCAGGGCATGGGCGGTGGCCCGGTCCCGGCGGGCCGGGAACCGGAAGTGCAGGCTGATCCTGCAGCGGTTGAATTTTTGCGCGTCGATCGTGTTCAGATACACGCCGGGCGCCAGCATACTACGTTCCACTTGCGTTTGCTCCTTGGTAAAAAATATTGTGGCCTTGCGGCAGGACAAAGACGCCGGGGCGATGGCACACCGGCGTCGGGAACAGCGGGGGTCAGGCGGCCGACGAGGCGGGATCCCCGTCGGCGGAGGCGGAACCGCTCTCCGGCACGGGGGTATCCTGGGCGGCGCTGCCATAGGTGGCCCAGAACTCCTCCAGGCACAGGCCGGAGGCCTGGATGGCGGCGGCGTTCTCCGCCCCCACATACCGCCAGTGCCAGGGCTCGAAGATAATGCCGGTGATGGCGGACTTATCCTCCGGATACCGCTCGATGAAGCCGTACTCGGCGGCGTGTTTCACCAGCCAGGCATAGGCGTCGGTATCGGCAAAGCCGGAGTCCATGATCCGGTAGCTTTCGGTGAGGATGTCGGCGGCGTAGCCGGTGTTATGCTCGGAATAACCGGGCACCGCCACCACCGTCTTGGCCTGTTCCCGGGCTTGTTCCTCATCCAGGCCCGTCTTGATCATTTTTTCCACCTGCTGGTCAAACAATCCCTGCTGGTACTCCACCGACCGGTAACCGGACTGCAGGATCAGGCTGACCCCCTCCAGCTGGGCGGCGGCCTGCATGGCGGCAAAGGACTGGGCAGCCTCGGTCTGCAGTTCCTTGCCGGTGGCCGCGTCGCCCACCTGGGTCTCGACGGTATACCCATCGGGCAGGCCCATATTGTTGTTGACCAGGATCATCCGCGCGTCGGTAAAATCCACGCTGGTGGTCACCGCCGGCGCGGGGGTGGCGGCCGGCGCGCTGGCGGCGGAGGAGTCCGGAACGGAAGTGTCCGCCGGTTTGCCCTTGCCCACAGCAAGCAGCGCGCGCACCCCCAGCACCACCACCAGCACAAGCGCCAGCACCAGCAAGCCGAACACGATCCGGTTGCGGCGGATGCGTTTGCGCCGCCGGGCCGCGGCGGCGCGCCGGGCCGCCGGGCTGAGCTGCATACGGCGCGGTGGCGCGCCGGACGATCTGCGATCCTGAGCCATTGATACGAACGCCTCCCTTGCGGAGTCAGGGCGGCCCCGCGATACAAACCCCCGAACAGGTCTTTCCTATTATTATACAAAATCCGGACCGGCCTGTAAACCGCTGTGTTTGCCCCGGGGAAGTTCCCGGCCGGGAATCGGGCATTTTTCACAGTTCTGCCACCTTTTTGGCCGGATTGTAACCGGGAGAGGTTTGTGGTATACTAAAGCGGTATACAAACGCCGGGTGTTCCGGCGAAGCAGGAAAGGAGCCTGATTATGCGGCAGGAAATTGACGCCGCAGCCGCCCTGATCCGTCAGCGGCTGGGGTTCAGTCCGCAGATCGCCATCGTGCTGGGCAGCGGCCTGGGCGGGCTGGCGGACAAGATCGAGCAGCCGGTGTATCTGCCTTATGGCGAGATCCCGGGCTTTAAGGCCTCCACGGCGCCGGGGCATGCCGGGCGGTTTGTGGCCGGGCGGCTGGGCGGCAAGGCCGTGATCTGCATGCAGGGGCGGCTGCATTTCTACGAGGGCCACACCATGCAGGAGATCGCGTTCCCGGTGCGGGTGCTGAAGGCGCTGGGGGTGCGGGCCCTGGTGCTGACCAACGCGGCCGGCGGCGTGAATCTGGAGTTCTCGGTGGGGGACCTGATGCTCATTGAGGATCACATCAACTTTATGGGGGCCAATCCCCTGACCGGCCCCAACGACGACAGCGTGGGCCCGCGTTTCTGCGATATGTCCACCGCCTACGACCCGGCGCTGCGGGCGCTGCTGGCCCAGGTGGCCGCCGAGCAGGGGGTCGCCCTGCGCACCGGCGTGTATCTGGGTTACATGGGCCCCAGCTACGAGACCCCGGCGGAGATCCGGGCGTTCCGCACCCTGGGGGCCGACGCGGTGGGCATGAGCACCGTGCCCGAGGCCATCGCCGCGGCCCACTGCGGCCTGCCCACGGTGGCGCTGAGCCTGATCACCAACATGGCCGCCGGCATCGAGAAAAAGAAGCTGGACGGGGACGAGGTGATCGAGATCGCCAACCGCCGCGCCCAGGTGCTGGAGGAACTGGTGACCGGGTTCGTGGCCCGGGTATGACCCGATTTTGCGGGCCGTCTGGCCCTGTACAGAAAAACCAATGCATAAAAAAGGGAGAGAGCAAACCATGAGCGAATGTACCCATGACTGCAGCAGCTGCTCGTCCAACTGCGCCAGCCGCAATCAACCGCAGGATCTGCACGAGCCGCCCCATCCGCTGAGCCATATCAAAAAGGTGATCGGCGTTGTGAGCGGCAAGGGCGGTGTGGGAAAGAGCATGACCAGCGCCATGCTGGCCACCCTGCTGCGCCGGCGCGACTATTCGGTGGGGGTGCTGGATGCGGACGTGACCGGTCCTTCCATCCCCAAGCTGTTCGGCATCCACGGCCGGGCGCTGGCGGACGAGAACGGCTGCTGGCCCATCAAGAGCCGCACCGGCATTGACGTGATGAGCGTGAACCTGCTGCTGGACAACGAGGAAGACCCGGTGGTCTGGCGGGGTCCGGTGATCGCCGGGGCGGTGAAGCAGTTCTGGCAGGAGGTCATCTGGAAGGATGTGGACTTCCTGTTCGTGGACATGCCTCCGGGAACCGGCGACGTGCCGCTGACCGTATTCCAGACCCTGCCGGTGGACGGCATCATCGTGGTGGCCAGCCCGCAGGAACTGGTGGGAATGATCGTGACCAAGGCGGTGAAGATGGCCGAGATGATGAACATTCCCATTCTGGGCATCGTGGAGAATATGAGCTATATCGTCTGCCCGGACTGCGGCAAAAAGATCAGCGTCTTTGGCGAGAGCCATGTGGACGAGGTGGCCGCGAAGCACGGGCTGAAGGTGCTGGCCAAGATGCCCATTGACCCCAAGCTGGCCCAGAACGCCGACCAGGGCGTGATCGAATCCTTTGAGGGCGACTACCTGGACGGCGCCGCCGACGCGGTGGAAGCGCTGCTGTAAAGACAAAAGGGACACGCTGCAATGCGTGTCCCTTTTCTTTTGCCGATCCGGGGGACCAGTCCCCCAGCCCTCCATCCTGCGGGCCGGAGGATTCCGGCCCGCGATTTCCAGGGGGTATGGGGGAGACGTTGTCTCCCCCATATTGGCCTTTTATCGCTCCATCTTCCAGAACTGCACGCTGTAGGGCGGCAGGGTGCTGCCGCCGCCAAAATCGTGCCGGGTGTCGGTGAGCAATTCCTGCGCCTGGCCGCAGCCCGCGTCAAAGTGGGCGGTCCAGGGCTCGCCGTCGGCGTTCACCGCCACCAGCACCCGCTCGGAATCGGTGCGCCGCTCAAAGATGATCTGCTTGTTGGTGAGCACCACATTCCGATAGCTGCCATACCGCAGCGCCTCGCTGCTGGTACGGGCCTTGGCCATGGCGGCGATGGCGTCGCAGAGGGCGTTCCACTGGGGCGCTTCCAGTTCCGGGCGCAGCGGCGCGTCGGTGCCGGGGGTTTTCTGGCCCTGCACGCCCCACTCGCTGCCGTAGTAGACGCTGGGCACACCGGGCATCCCGAACATCACCCCATAGACCAGCGGCAGATGGGCGGGGTCGGTCAGGATACTGGCAATACGGGTCACATCGTGGTTGTCCACAAAGGAATAGGGGTGCCGGCCCTTGTACAGGGTCCAGGGCTCGGGCCCGAACTGCCGGGCCAGGCTGTGCCCGATCTCGAACATATTCATGGAGTTGAAGCTGGAATACAGCCCCTTATAGCACTCGTAGTTGGTGACCGAATGGCACATCTCGTCGTTCATCCACCGGTTGTAGTCCCCGTGCACCACCTCGCCCAGCAGCGCGAAGTCCGGTTTGAGGGTTTCGGTGAACCCGCGCAGCTGCCGCAGAAAATCCAGATCCAGGCAATAGGCCACATCCAGCCGCAGGCCGTCGATGTCAAACTGCTCCACCCAGCTCCGGATGGCCGAGAAGATATGCTCCACCACCGCCGGGTTGCGAAGATTCAGCTTGACCAGATCGTTGTGGCCCTCCCAGCCCTCGTACCAGAAGCCGTCGTTTTTGTCGGTGTTGCCGCCAAAATCAATATGGAACCAGTCCTTGTAAGGGCTGGCCTCCCGGTTGCGGCGCACATCCTCAAAGGCCCAGAAGCCCCGGCCCACATGGTTGAACACCCCGTCCAGCAGCACCCGCAGCCCCGCGTCGTGGAAGGTCTTGCAGACCGCCGCCAGGTCCTCGTTTTCGCCCAGACGGCAGTCCAGAGTGTGGTAGTCCCGGGTGTCGTAGCCGTGGGCGTCACTCTGAAACACCGGATTCAGCAGCACCGCGCCGCAGCCCAGGGCCGCGATATGCGGCGCCCAGGTCTCCAGCCGGCGGATGCGGGGCACCATCTGCCCGTCGTTGTGCGCAGGTGCGCCGCACAGGCCCAGCGGGTAGATCTGATAAACGGTCGTGTCATAAAACCACATAGAAGTTTCTTCTCCTTATCTGTCGCCGGCACAAAGGCCGGTTTTCTCATTCCGTAAAGGCGGCATAGCTGTGCAGGGTGCTGAAGCTGATGCTCTGCACCCGCTCGCCGGTCTGCCGGTCCACCACCGCGATGTTCACGCCGGGCCGGTCGCGGCCGATCTCCTCCCCGTCCAACCGGCAGGACGCGCCGTCCGGGCGGCTGTCGGTCTCCACAGTATGGGGCCCGTTGGTCCAGGTATAAGCCAGGGTCTCCCCCTCGGCCACTTGGCCGTACCGCATCTCTCCCCCCTCAAACACATAGAGAGCATGGGCGGTGGAACTGGCAAAAATACTGCCGTCCATGCCCACCGCGTCAAAGGCCGCGGCCAGAGCCGCCCCATCCGCGCCGGTCAGATCCCCCTGGGTCTGCACCACCAACAGATACCGCTCATCCATCGCCTTCTGCAGCAATGCCAGCGGCTCGTGGGTCATGGCCAGGTCCCCGTCCTGCAGGTCCCGGCGCTCGGTCTCGGCCAGTTCGCTCCAGCGGGCGTAGGCCGCGTCCTGCCGGTGGTCGGGCAGATCGTACTCTTCCGCCAGCCAGGCCCCCAGATGGGCGCTGAGTTTGGCCGCCCCCTTGTAGTTTACGTGGGCGTGTTCCGCCATATCCGTACCGTAATCGAAGCCCGCCTGGGCGGCGGTCTCATCCAGCAGATAGCTCAGGTAGGGCACCCCGTTTTCCTCGCAGATGCGCCGGGCCCGTGCATAGATGCCGTACTCGGTTTCGGTGGCGATGTAGGGCAGGTCCACCAGCACCAGCTGGAATCCTTCTTTTTCGGACAGTTCGATGATCTTGTACAGGTATTCCTCTGCCGGGGCGTAGCCGGCCTGTTCGGTGATGGCGGCGGGCTGGCTTTGCCGGAACACCTCGGTGGTATAGATCGGGCCAAAGCCCTTGCCCAGGTTTTCATGGCTCACAAAGGGCCAGGTCCAGTCCTGGGCGGTGAGGGATTTCCACCGGGTGTGAAACTGCAGCAGGGAATTGTACTGGTAAAAGGGCTTGTGGGTCACCTGGCAGCGGCTCATGGCCACGGTGAGCAGCAGCCGGTTGAGCCCCGGCTTGATTCGGGGGCTGAACTGGTCGCTGGTGGCGTCGATGAGCGGGGCCTCGATGTAGGTGTTGCCATACACCAGCCCAAAGGTATCCAGCACCACCACCTGGGGATCCTGGGTCTTGAGGGCCTCCTTAATATAATAATAGCTGGTCCAGATGGGTTGGCTCCAGCTGTAGGCCACATACCCGGTGAACCCCTGCTGCTGGTAGATCTGCAGCGGGGAGATGGCGGCGTTGGCGTGGCTGCCGCCCACATACAGCACGTCGATGGTATCCCGGGGCTCGTCGTACAGGCCCCAGAAGGTGCTGGATTTTTCGGTCAGGACCGCGTCCGCGTACCAGAGCAGCAGCGCCGCCAGCAGGCAGAACGCCACCAGACGGGCGGCCAGACGCAGCGGCCGGGGCAGATTGCGCAGCATGGGCGCCCCTCCTTTCAGAACTGGAAATAGATAAAGGGCTGTTCCACATAGCCCTCGCCGTACATGCCGAACACCGCCAGCGCCAGCAGACCGGCCAGCAGCACCGGCCACTGTACCCACAGCGGCCGGGCCAGGAACCGGTCCCGTATCGGGCCGCCCGCCGCCCGCAGCAGATCAAAGAGGAACAGCACCGCCACGGCGGCCAGCGCCACCACAAAATCCGGCTTGTCCAGCCCCAAGGCGAACCAGTCCAGCGGGGTGTTCCAGCGCAAAAGGCCGGCGAACATCCGCCCGGCCGCGGGCAGGCTGTCGGCCCGGAAGAGCACCAGGGTCAGGCTGACGAACAAGAACACCCAGGCGGTGCTTAAAATCCGGTGCAGCCAGCCCGGCAGGCCCAGCCGCGCCCGCACCCGGGCCCGAAGGCTGGCGGTAAGCCGGGCGATCACGCTGTACACCCCATGGGCCGCGCCCCAGAATACAAAGGTCCAGGCCGCGCCGTGCCACAGCCCGCTGACCAGAAACACGATCAGAAGATTGATACAGGTGCGCGCCAGCCCCTTGCGGCTGCCGCCCAGGGGAATATACAGATAATCCTGAAACCATTTGGACAGGCTGATGTGCCAGCGGTCCCAGAACTGGCCCAGGGTGGGGGCCAGGTAGGGGCTGTCGAAGTTGCGCATCAACTCGAAGCCCATCACCCGGGCCGCGCCGATGGCAATATCGCTGTAGGAGGCAAAGTCGCAGTAGAGCTGCAGCGCGAAGAAGAACACCGCCAGCCAGGCCGCCGCGCCGCCGGGGCTTTCCTGCCGCCAGACCGCGTCCACCAGCAGCGCCAGCCGGTCGGCCAGGACCATCTTTTCCAGATATCCGCCCAGCATCTGCACCAGGCCGGACTTGACCCGTTCATAGTCGAACCGGTGTTTTTCGTGCAGCTGAGGCAGCATGTTGGTGCTGCGCTCGATGGGGCCGGCCACCAGCTGAGGGAAAAAACTCACAAACAGAGCGTAGTAGAGAAAACTCCGCTCGGCAGGCAGCCGACGGCGGTAAACGTCGATGGTGTACCCCACCGCCTGGAAGATATAAAAGCTGATGCCCACCGGCAGCAGCACCGAAAAGCCCGCCAGCACCGGGGCATGGCCAAAGGCCGCCAGGGCGGCATTCACATTTTCCAGCAGGAAAGAGGCATACTTGAATACAAACAAAATCCCCAGATTCAGCGTCAGGGAGACCGCCAGCACCGCTTTGCGGTGAACCGTTTTTTCCATGGCAAGGCCCGCGGCCCAGGTGATGGCGGTGCTGGCCAGCATGAGCAGGGCGTAGCGGGGATTCCAGCACATATAGAACAGGTAGCTGGCCGCCAGCAGCCACACCGCCCGCAGCCGATGGGGCAGCACAAAGTAGCCCAGCGTCACCGCCGGGAAAAAGGCCGCGAACTTCAGCGAGTTGAACAGCATACGCAGCGTCTCTCCTTCTCCGGGTTGGGCCGCGCCGCGGGCGGCCTGGTCTTTCCATTTTACCCCAGCGCGCCGCGCCCCGTCAACACCCGGACGTTTTGGCGCAAAAAGCGGGGATTTCTGCCCGGAAAAGGGTTGAAAAATACCCGTGCATCAGGTAAAATACTTGTAGATATGCCAAAGCGCAAGACTTTATTCGATATTTGGGAGGATTCAATTTATGATTTCTGCTGGCGATTTCCGCAACGGCGTCACCTTTGAAGAGAACGGCAACGTGCTCCAGGTCGTGGAGTTCCAGCACGTGAAGCCGGGCAAAGGCGCGGCTTTTGTGCGCACCAAGACCAAGAACGTGATCACCGGCGCCGTGACCGAGAAGAGCTACAACCCCAACGACAAGTTCCCCACCGCTTTCATCGAGCGGCGTGAGATGCAGTACCTGTACCAGGACGGTGACCTGTACTACTTCATGGACACCGAGACCTACGAGCAGCTGCCCCTGAACGAGAAGGACCTGAGCGATTCCTTCAAGTTCGTCAAGGAGAATGAGATGGTCAAGGTGCTGAGCTACAAGGGCAATGTGTTTGGCATTGAGGCGCCCAACTTTGTGGTGCTGCAGGTCACCGAGACCGAGCCCGGCTTCAAGGGCAACACCGCCACCAACACCCTGAAGCCCGCCAAGCTGGAGACCGGCGCTGAGATCCGTGTGCCCCTGTTCATCAACGAGGGCGATATGATCCGCATCGACACCCGCACCGGCGAGTATATGGAGCGCGCCTGATTTTTCTTGCGCATCCGGGGCGGCGGCCTGGCGCCGCCGCCCTGTTTTTATCGGAAACATCCCACAAACAGCGCGCTTTGCGCGCAGGAGGTACCATACGATGGAACTGAAAGAAAAAGCCGCCTACCTGAAGGGCCTGATGGAGGGCCTGCAGCTGGACACCGAATCCAAGGAGGGCAAGGTGCTGGCCGCCGTTGCCGATCTGCTGGACGATCTGTGCGCCAAGGTCACCGAACTGGACGACGATATGGACCAGGTGTATGAGGATCTGGAGCAGGCCTACGACGAGCTGGACGCCATTGACGAGGATATGGACAGCCTGGAGAGCGCGGTCTACGGCGACGAGGATGAGGAGGAGGACGAGGACGACGGCGAGGACGCCGCCTACGAACTCACCTGCCCCAACTGCGGCGAGACCACCGTGGTGGACGAAGACACCCTGCTGAGCGGCGATCTGAGCTGCCCCAACTGCGGCGCGGACTTTGAGATCGAGTTTGAAAGCTGCGACGGCGAGTGCGAGTGCTGCGGTGGCGAGGACGAAGACGAGGAATAAGTTTCCGCCCACACCCCTGTGCGCGACGGCGGCGCGGACACCCGGTGTCCGCGCCGTTTTTTGTTGTTCACGCACTGTGACCGGAAAGAAAAGGCGAGGTATCACAAGATGAGTTCTGTGCTGACGCTGGCCCGCACCGGCCTGTTTTTTCTCTGCATGGCAGGCTGGTGGCTGTGGCTGAATCACCGGTGGGCGCTGCCCCTGGCGCTGGCCCCGGCGATCACCTTCTGTTCCGCCGGCTGTATCCTGTATCTGGCGGCCCTGCTGAACGTGCTGTGGCCGGTTCAGCTGCTGCTGTTGGCCGGCGGGCTGGGGCTGCTGGCCTGGGAATTGTTCCGCCACCGGCTGGCGGCGCTGCGCCCGCTGCTCTGCCCGGCTATGGTGGTATACGCCGTGGCCTGTGGCTGGACGGTGCTGCTGCTGCGGGGCGCGCTGGTGCAGGGCCACGACAATTTTGCCCACTGGGCCATTCTGGCCAAGAGCCTGATCACCAACGGCCAGCTGCCCAATGTGGCCAACACCGCCGTGGAATATGTGGATTATCCCCCCGCCACCGCCCTGTGGATCAAATTTGTCTGCAACGCGGTGGGCTTTTCCGACGGGACCATGCTCATGGCGCAGGGATTTCTTGCCCTGGCCTGCGCGCTGGCGCTGGGCGCGCTGTGCAAGACCGCCGCGCAAGGGGTGGCGGCGGCCGGATTCTGCCTGATGGTCTTTGCGCTGAACAGCGTCTATGGTACCCTGATGGTGGATGGTCTGCTGACCCTGCTGGCGCTGGCGGCGCTGGCCGCCGCGCTCTGGCAGCGGCGTGCCGGCCAGCCAGGGCAGGCCGCTCTGCTGGCAGCGCCTGTTCTTGGGTTTCTGGCCATAACCAAAAACAGCGGCGTATTTCTGGCCTTGCTCACAGGCGCGGCGATCCTGGCGCTGAACCGGCAGGCGGGCGCCCGGCTGCGCGGGGTGCTGGCGGTCTGGGGCGCGCCGACGCTGCTCTGGTACCTGTGGGGGCAGCATGTGCGGCTGGTTTTCCCCGCTGGCATGGAGAGCAAACACGCGGTGGACGCGGCGGCCTACTGGAACAACCTGACCGGCAAGACCAGTGAGGAACTGGCGCAATTCTGGCAGGCCTTCACCGCTTATTGGTTGAATCTGCGCTATTGGGAGAATATTGTGTACTGGGGCGCGCCGGTCCTGACGCTGATCCTGGTGCTGGCGCTCTGGCGCGCCGGCCGGCTGCGGGGGCGGCAGGCAGCCGCTCTGGCCGCCGAGATCGTGGGCAGCCTGGTTCTGTATACCGGCGGGCTGGCAGCCACCTATATATTCTCCATGCCCACCGCCGAGATGCTGGTACTGGCCAGCATCGGGCGGTATTCTCTCACCTTTTCCCTGCTGGTGCTGGGCTGTGGATTGCTCATAGCGCTGTACACCGCCCCGGCAGGCGGGCGGCGGGCGGCGCGCTGGCTGCCATCCGCCGCCTTTACCCTGGCGTGTCTTGCCTTGGCGCTGGTCTGGGGGGATACGCCCCCGCTGTACAGCCGTGCCTATCACCAGCACAGCGAACAACAGCGCTGGCTGGATCTGAAGGCGCAGTACGCCCTGCCGGAGGGCGCCCGGTATCTGTTCTACACCAACGGCGCGCCGGTGGACGGCTGGGGAGACCGATTTGTGGCCCGCTATGTATTCAACAGCGACACGCTGGATTTCTGGCAGTATGAGTATGACGCCCCGGATCTGGACACGATCTGCTACGGATACGATTATATCGTGTTCCTCGGGCCGGACGAAAAGAGCGACCGGCTGCTGACCGACTGGGGCTTTGACGCGGACACCGCCTATCTGGAAACGGTGCTGTTCAGCGCCCGGCAGGACGAATACCTGCAAAGCGGCGTTCCCTTGCCGGAAGGCGCCCTGACCCACTAAGCGCTTGTATACAAAAGGCCGCCGCCCCATATCGGGGCGGCGGCCTTTTTGCCGATCACTTCTTGGCGGGTTCCGCCTTGGCGGGGGCCTCTTTCAGCGCCCGTTCCAGCCACATGGTGCCAATCTCCAGCGCGGTGTACAACCCGGATTTGGAGCTTTGTTTCACGATGCGCTCCGGAAGAGGTTTGGATGCGTTGGTGGACAGCAGCACCACATGGATCTTGTCCGCCACCTGCGCGCCGTTCTCCTCTTTGGTGGTGAGCACCTGCATAAACACCACATAGGGATCGCTCAGGCTACCGTAGTAGATCTCATTCTTGCTGCGGACCAGGGGACGGCCTTTATAGGTAAGTTTGGGCTCAAACGCCATACAGATCACGCTCCATCTCGGTTAATAGTATCTTAAACAGTATACCACATCTGCGGCCATATTACAAATCGTCTTTTTCCCGCTCGATCTTTTCCTCGTTGAGGGCCACCTTCTGGGTCAGCGCCCGGAGTTTTGAGTCCATCTGGCTGAGCTGGATGCTCATGAAGAACTGTTTTACTAAAAGTATAAAAATAATTGCAATATACACCACATTGATGGGGCTCTGGAACCCGAACAGATCCGACACCCAATAGGCTACCTGGGGCACAAGGCTGAGCACCAGCATGACAAAGGCAAACAGCAGCCAGAAAATGCTGTCGTCGATCTGCATCCGGGCCTGCCGCACCCGACGCAGCACAAAGCCCACGGTAAGCAGACTGCCCAGCACCAGCACCAGCCGGATCTGCCAACTGATATCCACCATGGATCACACGCTCCTTTCGGCGTAAGGGCTGTCGGTGTCCCGTTTGCGGAACCACTGGATCAACAGGATCGAAAGGCCCATCTTCACCATATACTCCACGCTGCGCACAAAGTTCAGATAACTTTTGCCGGCGATGCGCTCCCGCATCTCCACCTGGATCTCCCGCACCGCAGCGCCATTCTTGATCAGATAGCTGATGGTGTCCGGTTCCGGGCCGTAGTTCAGATTGGTGCTGAACTCCTCCAGCATCTCCCGGTTGAACATCCGCATCCCGCTGGTGGGGTCGCAGATCTTCTGGCCGGTGGTCAGGCGGATGGCCCAGCTGATCAGATAGCTGCCCACCATCCGCAGGCTCCGGGGTTTACGGACAGTTAAAAATCGACTTCCTATTACAATATCCGCCCCTTCTTCCAGCGCATCCAGCATGGGCTGGATGTAGGCGGGCTGGTGCTGGCCGTCCGCGTCAAACTGCAGCGCACAGTCATAGCCGTTCTCAGCGGCGTAGCGCAGGCCGGTCTGAAACGCGCCGGCCAGGCCCAGATTCACCGGCAGGTCGATCAGACGATAGCCGTGCTGCCGGCAGAGGGCCGCGGTGCGGTCCCGGCTGCCGTCGTTGACCACCACGTAATCGAACTGGGGGTAATGGGCGATCAGGTCATCCACCACCCGCACAATATTTTCCTGCTCATTGAAGGCAGGAATCACGATCAGCAGTTTCATTCACAGGTCCCTTTCGTAGATTCCTCGGCCAGTGCCAGGAAACGGCGGGTCGTCGCCTCCCAGGTAAAGCGGGCCTCCAGATTGCGCCGGGCGTTGCCCGCGGCCGTCTGCCGCCAGGCCGGGTTTCGCAGCACGGCCACGCAGGCGGCGGCCACCGTTTCCGGCCGCCGGTCTGGCAGCAGGGTGCCGCAGTCCGGCCCGGTGATCAATTCCGGGCTGCCGCCGGTGGCGGTGGTCAGGATGGGGCAATCCAGGGCGGCGGCCTCCAGCACGGTGCAGGCGAATCCCTCCGACCGGCTGGGCATACAGAAAACATCCGCCTGGGCCAGCAGCGCCAGGGTATCCGCGTAGGGGGCAGGGCCGGGCAGATACAGCCCGGGCTGCCGCCGTGCCGCCAGCGGCGCACGCAACGGCCCGTCCCCCACCAGCACCATGGACGCGCCGGGCACCGCCGCGCGGATGGCTGGCAGCGCGTCGGCCATTGCTTCGACCCCTTTTTCCGGCAGCACCCGGCCCGCGTAGGCGATCAGTAGGGCATCGGCAGGAAGGCCCAGCCTGCCCCGCCAGTCGATCTTTGCCCCACGGGCCAGCGCCCGCAGCTCGTCCGGGTCCACCGCGTTGTACAAACAGCCTTCCGCCCGGATGCCGAAATGCTCCAGCCAGCGGCAGCAGGCCCCGGACACCCCGTAAAAATGGGGCACCCATCGGTACACCAGCCGGGCGGCCAGATGCTCATAGAGCATTCCCGCCCATCGCACCGGGGCCGCGCCGGTCATCAGATAGGCGCTGCCATGTTCCACCACTGCGGCCGGGATCCGGCGGCGGCGGCACTGCCGGGCCGCCCACAGGCTGGCCGGGTAAAATCGGGTGTTGATCAGGCAGAATTCCGGCGGCACGGCCCAGAGTTCCCGCTCCGCCAGGCGGCGGGCCTTGACCGGCCGCAGCGCCGGGAACCGGCCGTTCAGCAGCGGCCACGCCGGCAGACGGATCACCCGGATCCCGTGGGCGTCGGTCTCCGCATCGGGCAGCCCGGGCAGCGCGCTGGTGACCACCCGCACCTTGTGCCCCGCCGCCGCGCAGCGCTGGGCCAGATTAAAGGTATACCGCTCCACCCCGCCCACCGTGGGCAGATACTGGGCGCTGAAAAAGCAAAGATCCATCGGCAACACTCAAGCTTTCTTTTTGTAGACAAACTCCCGCTGGATCTGGAAGCTGACAAAGAACAGCACCATATCCACCAGGATCTTGACCGGCAGTTCGGCCCCGGCCGGATTGCCCAGCAGCCGCACTGCGATCAGGCTTACCAGGCCCGCGCTGGCCAGCATCTGCACCAGTGCCAGAACACAATACCGCACCGCGGCCTGCCGGTGCCCGGCCTGGCTGTGAAAGACCACCCGGTGGTTCAGGTAATAGTTGTAGCTGGCGGAACAGACCCGGGCCAGCGCCGTGCAGAAGAAGATGGCGGCGGTGGCGTTTGTGAACAGCCGCCCCAGCAGCCAGAGCAACAGGGTGAACAGAGCCAGGTCCAGCACGCTGGCCGACAGGCTGGAGAACAAAAACCGCCCGAAGATCGCGTAGATGCGGGCGGAATCCCGCAGCGGATGGAAGTGGGAGGAATGGTTCTCCTTGGAATCGTAGATGGTCTGGATGGGCAGCTCCCGGATAGGCAGCCGGTCCTTGGTCTCGATGAGCATGTTGCTCTCAAACTCGAACCGCTCCCCCGGCACATTCATAAGCCGGCGCATAAAGGCGGTGGGCACCCCGCGCAGACCAGTCTGGGTGTCGCTCACCGACACCCCGCACAGCGACCGGAACATAAAGCAGGTGATCTTGTTGCCCCAGCGGCTTTTGAAAGGGACCCCCGCATCGTCAAAATCCCGGCAGCCCAGCAGCAGGCTGTCCGGATGGGCGCACATTTCCTGCATGAACCGCAGGATGTCCGGCACCGAGTGTTGCCCGTCGGAATCGGCGGTGATGGCGCCGGGGGCGTCCGGCCAGGTGTTCAGGCAATGGTTGAAGGCCGTTTTCAGGGCGCGGCCCTTGCCCAGGTTGACCGCGTGGCGCAGCACCGTGCAGCCCTGTGCCTCGGCGCTGTCAAAGTATGGCCGGTAGGTCTCGGAACTGCCGTCGTCTACCAGCAGGATCCGGCGGATGCCCGCATCGCGCATCTCCTCCAGCAGGCGGGAAAGGCGGTCATCGGGTTCCAGCGAAGGGATGATCACCGGCACATCCAGATAGTCGTACATAGAGTTCTCCTTCTATTGTGGGCCCGGTCACCGGGCAAGAACCGCAAGGAATACATTCAGCAGCACGCCGGCGTCCACCAGCGCAAAGGTCAGCGCCAACGCATGGGGTCCGCCCAGTTCCAGCCGGGCGCGGGCCGGCCGCAGCGCCACCAGCGCCGCCGGCAAAAAGCCCAGCAGATACCGCCCCTGCAGGCCGTACAGGGTGGTATAGTAGGTCGGCGTCCAGAGCAGGCAGCCGCCCACCGTGAGCGCCAGCGCCGCCAGCGCCAGCGCCCCGGTCCACAGCCGCCCCGGCCCGGAAAGGGGAGAAGATCCCCCCAGCACCGCCGCCGCCAGCAGGGCGTACAGCGCCAGCACCCAGCCCCAGGCCAGGTCCAGCGTATAGTAGCTCAGGCTGCCCCCTACCAGGCCCCGGAGATAGTGGTCGGTGTTTTCGATCAGGGTGTTGACAAAGAGTTTCAGGGTGGTGCCGGGATTCTGCAGCACATAGCCGACACTGTAGGTCACTTTGTCCTGTTCCGCCACCAGGCCCTGGGTGGGGCCGGCCGCATCCTCCGGTTCTTCCGCTGTCTGATCGGTCGGGACGCTTTCGGCCTGGACCTGGGCAGCCGCGGCAGGCGCTTCGGTGGTCCACATTCCCCGCAAGGTCAGCCGGTTCTCCGGCGAAAGGGCAAAGGCCAGCAGCGCCAGCACCAATACGCCGGCCTTATACCACCGGCTGTACCGCCCGATCCGCCCGGCCGGGATCAGAAAAACCAGCCCGGCCAGGGGCAGATAGACCATCTTGGCGGGGGCAATGAGCATCGCCAGCAAGGCCAGAACCGCCAGACGGGCGGGATGCGGCCGCGGGGCCGGGCCGTATGCCGCGTCCAGCACCAGCGCGGTAAAGGCCAGCAGCAGGCCCAGCAGCAGGCTGTCCCGGCTGAAGGAGGCCGCCAGATGCAGGGTCATGGGCAGCAGCGCCACCGCCAGGAAGACCCGTTTGCCGAACGGCGCCCGTTTCACCGCCCAGGCGGCAAGCAGCGCGAAGGCGATCAGATTGGCCAGGCGGCCCAGCAACAGGGTGGGGGCAAATCCCAGGTGCAGCACATAGCCCAGCAGCACCGCCAGGCCGCTGCACAGGTACAGCGTATTGTCCAAACTGGCCTGCAACTCGTTATAATATTCGATCTGGCCCAGCGCCGAACCGCTGACCGAGGTCAGCTGCCGCACATACTGCCGCCAGGTAAAGACATTGGTGTCGGCATTTTGCACAAGAGGGTCCTGGTCATCCGCCCGGCGGAAGGTCTCCTGCACCGGCACCGCGCCGATGGGATAGGCGTCCGGCGCCAGGTGGGTGGATATCCGGGAGGCCAGGGTAAACGCCTGGTTGATGTGGTACTGTTCATCCGGCGCCGCATAGGGCGGCAGCAGCATGGTGAACAGCAGCCCCAGCGCCAGGACCAGCACAAGGCAGACCCGGTGCAGCGGCCAGGGCCGCGGCCCGGTGCAGGCCGTGGCGCACAGGCAGACCAGCCCGACCGCCAGCAGGCCGAAAACCCAGAAATAGGCCGAGACAAACCCGCCGATCTGCTCGGTGACCGCCAGCAGCGCCAGGCTGCCCGACACCGGGCTTTCCCCCAGATAGAGCAGCCCGTCCAGCCCGTCGGGGCCGAAGCCCACGGCAGCCTCGGCGCTGCCCGGGGCGTATTCGGCGGTCAGCACCAGCCGATACCGCCCGGCGGTGTTTGCCGGCACCGGGGTGTCCAGCCCCAGGGTGGTATATCCCTCCGGCACCAGATAGGCCAGGTCGCCGGTGCTGGTGCTGAGCAGCGCGCCGGTCTCGTCATCGTACAATTCCAGCCGCAGCGTACCGGAACAGGCACCCTGCGCCCGCAGCTGAAAGCCCAGCCCTACCAGCGGCTGGTCGGTGGTAAAGGTCTGGGTCAGCGGTTCGGTCAATGCCAGGGTCTGGTCGTACCGATCGTTCAGTTTGACGGTCTGGCTTTTGGTCTGGGCGGGCAGCACCGCCGTGAGCCACACGCAGAACAGCACCACCAGGCCGATCAGCGCCAGCGCGGCAATGCCCAGCGGCCGGCGATACCGCCTGAGAACAGATACAACACGGTTCATCCGCAGGATTCTCCTTCAGGTCGTGGTTAGGAACAGTATACCATAGATACCCGCAAAAAGAAATAGCGCCCCGCCAAAGCGGAGCGCAAAACGCGCGCGGCTATTGGGCCGTGACCGGGCGGGGGCTGACCTGCTCCCACAACCCGGCGGACTTGAGCCAGGCCTCACAGAACTGGCGCACCGCCCCCTGCCCGCCCGGCAGGGTGGCGACAAACTGGCAGACCGCCCGCACCTCCGGCGCGGCGTCGGCGGGGCAGGCCCGCACACCGCACAGCGTCATCGCGGCCAGGTCGTTCAGATCGTCCCCCATATAGCCGGTCTCGGCCAGGGACACGCCGGCCGCGGCGGCCAGCTGGCGCAGGGCCGCGGGCTTGTCCCCGATCCCCTGCACCACCCGGGCGATGCCCAGTTCGGCGGCCCGGCGTTCCACGATTTGGCTGCGGCGGCCGGTCAGAATGGCCAGTTCCATCCCGGCGGCCTGGAGCAGTTTCAGCCCCAGCCCGTCCTTGGCGGAAAAGCGCTTGCACACCTCCCCGTCCGGGCCCATATAGATGCCCCCGTCGGTGAGGGTGCCGTCCACGTCCAGCACCAGGAGGCGCAGAGGATGGTAGTCCATACAAGGTCCCTTTCCGGGCCGGACGGCCCTCGGTTACAGAATGATGCCCGCGGCCAGGATGGCCTGCAGGGTGATGGTGCCCACCACCTTGCGATTCTCATCCAGCACCGGCATGGCGCCGAACCGGTGGGCCTTGAGGATCTGCAGCGCGTTGACCGCCATGGTATCCGGCGTAGTCCAGGTGGGCTGGGTGGTCATCACGTCCCGGATCTGCAGGCTGTACACATCCACGCCCTTTTCCAGCAGGCGGCGCAGATCGCCGTCGGTGAGCACGCCGGCCATCCGGCCTTCCCCGTCCACCATGGTCACGATGCCCAGGGATTTGTGGCTCATCTCCACAATGGCGTCCTTGAAGGTCACGTCCGCGCCGATCACCGCGTTGGCAGCGCCGGTGAACATGATGTCCCCCACCCGGCAGATGAGCTTTTTGCCCAGCGCCCCCGCCGGATGGTACATGCCGAAGTTCTCCTTGGTAAAGCCGTAGACCCCGCTGGCCACCACCGCCAGCGCGTCCCCGTACACCAGGGTGGCGGTGGTGCTGGAGGTGGGCGCCAGGCCCAGATGGCAGGCCTCGTCAAACTTCGGGAACACCTGCACCACGTCGCAGGCCCGGGCCAGGGTGGAGTCCGGATTGCCGGTGATCCCCACCAGGGTGGCGCCGATCATCCGGATGTTGGGCAGGATGCGGGTGATCTCCTCGCTCTCGCCGCTGTAGCTGATGGCGATGACCACGTCCTGCGGGCCCACCATGCCCAGATCCCCGTGCAGCGCCTCGGCGGGATGCAGATGAAAGGAGGGCGTGCCCAGGCTGGCCAGGGTGGCCGCCAGCTTGGCGGCGATGTGGCCCGGCTTGCCCATGCCGGTCAGGATCACCCGGCCCTTGCAGCCGGTGACCAGGTCCAGGATCCGCACAAAGGTTTCGTCCAGCGCGTCCCGGGTGCGGCGCAGCGCCTCGATCTCCACGTCAAAGACCCGGCGGGCGTCGGCCAGTTTTTCGGTATCGTTCATGGGCCCTCCTCAGCGCACGGCGCGGTATACCCGCATGAGCCGCTCCATCATGGGTTCCAGTTCCGCAAGCGGCACCATGTTGGGCCCGTCGGAGAGGGCGTTGTCCGGGTCGGGGTGCACCTCCATAAAGAGGGCGTCCGCCCCGGCGGCCAGCGCCGCCTTGGCCAGCGGCTCCACATAGGCCCGGTTACCGCCGGTGCAGCTGCCCTTGCCGCCGGGCTTCTGCACGCTGTGGGTGGCGTCGAACACCACCGGCCAGCCCAGCTTCTTCATCTCCGGGATGCCGGTCATATCCACCACCAGGGTGTTGTAGCCGAAGCTGGTGCCCCGCTCGCAGAGCATCAGGTCCTGGCAGCCGCTCTCCACCAGTTTGTTCACCACATTGGCCATATCCCAGGGGGCCAGGAACTGGGCCTTTTTCACATTGACCTTGCGCCCGGTGCGGGCGGCGGCCACCAGCAGATCGGTCTGCCGGCAGAGGAAAGCCGGGATCTGCACCAGGTCACAGACCCGGCCCACCGGCTCGGCCTGCCAGGGCTCGTGGATATCGGTGGCCAGCTTCAGACCGTACCGGTCCTTGACCTTTTGCAGGATCTCCAGCCCTTTCTCCAGCCCGGGGCCCCGGAAGGAGGCCAGGCTGGTGCGGTTGGCCTTGTCAAAGGAGGCCTTGAAGTACAGGTCCAGCCCCAGCCGGTCCGCGATCTGGGCCAGGCGAGGGGCTACCTCCATGACCAGCGCTTCCGACTCGATCACGCAGGGGCCGGCGATCCAGAGCATCGGTGCGTCCATACTGCCTCCTTACACCCGGTCCGGGTGGGCCGCGATGTAGGCCCGCACCCGTTCCAGGTCTTTGTAGGTATCCACCGCCACGGTGTCGGAGTCCACCACGCCGATACGGATCTTGACCCCGTGTTCCACCAGGCGCAGCAGCTCGATCTCCTCGGCGCGCTCCAGCGGGCCCATCTCCAGGGTGGCGTAGTAGAGCAGGGTCTCCCGCTTGAAGGCATACACCCCGATGGGCTTGTAGATGATGTAGTCCAGCGCGGCCTTGGGATAGGGCACCGGGCTGCGGGTGAACAGGAGAATGTCGTTGTTCACGTCACAGACCACCTTCGGGGTGGTGCCGTTGATCACGTCCACCGGGTTGTGGTAGGGGGTCTTGAGGGTGGCGCAGGGGATCTGCGGCTCGGACTGGATCACGTCCAGCACCTTGTCGATGGTGGCGGGCTCCAGCAGGGGCTCGTCCCCCTGGATGGTCACATAGATGTCGGCCACGATCCTGGTCGCCACCTCGGCCAGCCGCTCGGTGCCGTTCTTGTGCTGGGTGCTGGTCATGACGCAGGGAATGTCGTACTGGCGGCAGACCGATTCGATCCGCTCGTCGTCGGTGGCCACATACACCTCGTCCAGCCGGGCCACCTTGCAGGCCCGGTGGTAGACCCACCAGACCATGGGTTTGCCGCAGATGTCCGCCAGCGGCTTGCCGGGGAACCGGCTGCTCTGGTAGCGGGAAGGAATCACTCCGATGATCTTCATGCTTGCTTACCCCTTTTCCTGTTCCGGCGGAGGCGTGCGGAAATCCGCCAGATTGATGTCCTGAATGTCGATGATCTCGTCGGCGCAGTGGATGTTCCGCACCGCGTTGGTATAAAAGCCCACCGCCCGGCCAAACCGCACGTCAAAGCAGTAGTCCAGCAGTTCGGCGGGCATGAACCGGTTCAGCACCACCGCGTCGGGGAACAGGGCCTGGTAGTCGGTCTCGTCCCGGGGATGGGTCTTGATAAAGAGTTGCCGGCCGGCGGCGTACTTTTCCACAATGTAGCGGCACAACCGGTCCTGATCCTCCTGGCAGAACACCTCCCGGTCGGCGTAGTAGCCCCGGGAGAGAAACAGGCAGCTGTTCGGGCCTACCGGCGGGATCTCGCCCCCGGCAAACACCCGGCGCAGCGTCGCCCGCTCGGCCTTGTCCAGATCCCGGAGATGGGCGAACACGTCAAATTTGCGCAGCCGGCCGGCGTAGTAGGGCACGACCGCCGGGTTCGCCACCTCCAGGGCGGTCACGCCCCGGTAGGCGCCCCAGAACAGGTACCCCGCGCCGGCGCGCTGCCGCCGGGCAAAGTCCGGCGCGGCGGCCTGGTCGTCGATCCAGTGGTTGGGACCGTTCAAATAGTTGTAGGTATCCTCGCCCAGCAGATACCGGACGCCCCGGTCCTGCAGATAGCGCCCGGCGCTGTTCCAGTCGTTATACAGGCAGATCTCGGCATAGCCGCCCAGCCGCAGAGGAAAGCCGGCCGCCGCCGCATGTTTGAGGGACAAAGCAAGGCGAAGCGGCCGCGTGGTCTGCTGCAGCGCGGGATACCGCTGCGGCAGATCCTGCGGCAGAAACGTCCGGTGCGCCAGGCCCTCCTGCCGCAGGCGGGCGGCCAGATCCTCCCGGGCGGGCAGCGCGGCGGAAAGCCAGAAATCCGCCGCTGCCCCCTCTTTCGCGCGGAGCAGCTTGACCACGCTGACCATCGCCTGGTACTGGGTGTGGCAGATAAACAGACGGTTCGCGGCCATGCTCAGACTTCTTTCTGCTCGGTAATCTCCACCGGTTTGAAATGGATGGGGCCCCAGGCGGTGTGCCACTGGGGCACCAGCAGGTCCGAACCGGTGACCTCAAAGCTGAACTCCACGTTAGGCTTGTCCAGGCAGACCCCCTGGCCCACCACCCCTTCAAACAGGTCCAGATAGAAGAAATACTGGCCCTCGCCAAACAGGGAGGGATCAAAGGAAAAGGTGGTCTCGTAGGTCTTGCCCGGCTCGGTGGGGCCAAGGTCCACCGGATGGGTGATGCCGATGGGGGTGGAATCCCGCCGATGCAGATTCATCTTCAGGTTCACGCCCTTCAGCTTTTCGTTGGCATACCACTTGATGCGGATGCGGATCGGCTTGTCCTTCGGGAACACGGTGGCCTCACAGTCCAGAAAATCCAGGCTCTGCAGCTGCAGACGGACCCCCGCGCCGGTGGTGGCCCGGCCCACATTGACCAGGTCGTAATGGGGCACGTTCACATTGCTGTTGTCCATATACAGGGCGATGGCCTTTTCCACGTCCCCGTCGTAGATCACCCGGCCCTGGTCCAGCACCACGCACCGGTCGCACAGCTGGCGGATGGTGCTCATGTTGTGGCTCACGTACAGCACGGTACGGCCTTCCTGGCTGGCGGCGTCGCTCATGCGGCCCAGGCACTTTTTCTGGAACTTCATGTCCCCCACGGCCAGCACCTCGTCCATGACCATGATCTCGCTGTCCAGATGGGCGGCCACCGAGAAGGCCAGTTTGACGAACATGCCGCTGGAATACCGTTTCACCGGGGTGTCGATGAACTCCTCACACTCCGAAAAGGCGATGATCTCGTCCAGCTTGGCGGTGATCTCGGCCTTGGTCATGCCCAGGATGGTGCCATTCATATAGATGTTTTCCCGGCCGGTCATCTCGCCGTTGAAGCCGGTGCCCACCTCCAGCATGCTGGCCACCCGGCCCTTCAGGTAGATCTCCCCCTCGGTGGGGGCGGTGATGCGGGAGAGGATCTTGAGCAGGGTGCTTTTGCCGGCGCCGTTCCGGCCGATGATGCCCACAGCCTCCCCTTTGCGCACATCAAAGCTGACCCCGTTCAGCGCCATGAACTTGGTGCCCCACAGCCGGGTGTCGGTGCCCACGATGGTGTTGGGGTCCTCCCGGCCGTGGATCCGGGCCCACCAGCTCTGCAGGTCGGCGGTCAGGGTACCGCCGCCGATCTGGCCCAGCTTGTACTGTTTCTTTACGTCCCGGATGCTGATCACCGTTTCGGGACGGGTCGTTGCCAGGTTTTCCATGAAGCGATTCCCTCCTTACACGGTGTCCATAAAGGTCTTTTCGATCCGGCTGAACAGGATCACGCCGATAGCCAGCACGGCCGCCGTCCAGATCAGGCTGTAGAGCAGCGCGCCCAGCGACACCGAGCCGCAGCCCAGCAGCGCGTAGCGGTAGGCCTGCACCGGGGCGGTCATCGGGTTGAGCCCCACCAAAAACTTCAGAAGGGGCGAGGTGTCCAGCTGGGACATGGGATAGACGACCGGGGTGGCGTACATCCACAGGGACATGCCGAAGCCCACCACCACCGCCAGATCGCGGTACTTGGTGGTCAGGCTGGAGACAATGATGCCCATTCCCAGGCCGAAGGCCATGACCATGAGCAGGATCAGCGGCAGCGCCAGCAGCCACAGATTGGGCCGCACCACGCCGCCCTCCACACTGGGATTGAGCAAAAAGTACACCCAGAAGATCAGGAACATACAGAACTGGATGCCGAAGTTGGCCAGCGAGGTGAGCACCTGGCTGATCGGCTGCACCAGACGGGGAAAATAGATCTTGCCGAACAGGCCCGCGTTGCCGGTGAAGGTGTTGGCCGTTCCGCTCAAGCAGGTGGAGAAGAAGGACCAGATCGCGTTGCCCGCCATGTAAAACAGGAACTGGGGCGCGCCCTCGGTGGAGATCTGGGCGATCCCGCCAAACACCACCGTGAAGATCACACTGGTGATCAGCGGGCTGACCACCACCCACAAAGGGCCCAGAATGGTCTGTTTGTAGGTGATGATGAAGTTGCGCTTGACAAACAGAAGCACCAGATCCCGGTAATCCCATACCTCCTTCAGGTTGATGTCAAACCAGCCTGTATGGGGGCGGATGACCGTCGTCCACTTCTCTGTCTTGCTTGTTTGTTCCATAGTATCCCTCGTTCTTTTCAAAATTTCTGTCAAGCTGGCGCCCGGCTCACTGCCGGGCCGGGCAGCGGCGCAGCAGCCGATCCGCCCGGTCCATCCGATCCAGCAGGCGGTGCGTTCCCTGAGCGCTGGCGGAAAGGCGGCGTATCAGGCCCGGGCTGCGCAGCCGGAAAGCGCCGTAGAACGGCGAATCCAGCCGGTAACGCTTCATGTAGTCCAGCATCTCCCGCAGGCGCGGGTCCCGCAGCAGCGCCCGCACCGCCGGCTGGTGCTGCGGCTCCCGGCTGCTGTATACCCCGAAGGCCAAAGTGCGCAGGCATTGCCGCAGCACAAGGCGCATGTCGGCGGGCGGCACCCCATACTGGCGGGTATACGCGGTGAAAAGATCCCAGAACATGGTCAGGTGCCAGGGCTGCAGCGGCTGCAGCCGGTTGCTGACGCTGTTCTCGTTCCGGGTCTCGTAGTAGTAGGACGCGGTGTTGATCAGCAGCACCCCCCCTGCCGGCGCCGCCGAAAACCAGCTGCGGCAGTACAGGTTGCAGAAAGGCAGATCGTCTGTCCCGTCCTGGATCGATTCGTCAAACCGAATCTCGGGATGGGCCCGCAGCCAGGCCAGATCGAACAGCTTGGTCCAGACATAGTGGGTGGTGCCCCAGGCATAAAACCGGCCCAGTTCCGAAAGAGAGAACCGGGTATAGGGTTCCCCCGTCAGCTCCCGCACATCCGGCCAGGTGCTGAGCGGCCAGCTGATCAACTCGCCCGGGCGCGCCGCGTCCAGCGCGGCGGCGATCAGCCGCAGCGTGTGCGGATAAAACCGGTCGTCCTGGTCCAGGAACAGCAGCCAGCGGCCCCGGGCCTCTTCTATGCCCCGGTTCCGGGCGCTGGTGACCCCGCCGTTGGGTTTGTGGATCACCCGCAGGCGGCTGTCCCGGGCGGCCAGTTCGTCACAGAGCACGCCGGAACCGTCGGGGCTGCCGTCGTCGATCAGCAGCGCTTCAAAATCCCCCATCTGCTGGGCCAGCAGGCTCTCCACACAGCCGGTCAGATACTCCTGCCCCCGGTACACCGGAATGACGATGGAAAACAGCGGCACAGAACGCCCTCCTTACTGAATCCGGCCATAGAGCAGGTCGTGGACCGCCTGCCCCCGATACTGCCAGGTCAGGTAGCGGCCCTGGTTCTCCTCCTGCATCCGGCCCAGCACCGCAAAGGGCTTGAGCCAGCGCAGACGAAGCGGCCAATAGTACAAAGAAAAATATTTTCTCTGCCGGAACACCCGGCGCAGCCGGTCCGCCCGGGGGCCGGCGAGGAACGCGCGGGCGCGGGCCCGGCGCTCGTTCAGAGGGCCGGTCTCCAGGCAGAGGATCGAGTACAGCCCCACCCCGATGGTGCGCAGATAGTTCTGGTAGATGGCGCAGCTGTCCGCCGGAGGGATGTGGAAGAACCCCTCCGCCTCGGCCAGGGTCAAATCAAAGGTGCGGCACCAGTTGTCGCAAAAGCCCGGCGGAAACTGCCGGGAAAGGCTGCCGGCCTTGTCCTCATTGTCGTAAAAATACAGCCCGTCCTCCAGCATGCGGATCCGTCCCTCGGGGTAGCGGGTAAAGAGCGTGCGGGCATACTGGAACACAAAGGGAAGGTCCTCGCTGTTGCGCAGGGTGGTGTCAAAGCGGGGCCCATTCTCCTGCAGCAGCCGGCGGTCGAACAGCATGGCCCAGGTGGCCCCGAACCAGCCGTGGATATACAGATGCCCCAGCTGCTGCGGCGTGTACAGGGTCACCCGACGGGCCGCCTGTTCCTCCCGCCGGGTCATCAGGCCGTCGGCGCCCATACAGTATTTCCACAGGATAAAGTCGCCGGGATGGGCCTGCGCCTCATCCAGCGCGTACTCCATCAGAAAGGGCGACACCTGATCGTCGTCGTCCATAAACATCAGCCAGCGGCCCCGGGCCTGTTCGATCCCGGTATTGGAGGCGCCCGCGCAGCCGCTGTTTTTCTGGTGGATCACCCGCACCCGGGGATCGGCGGCGGCGTATTCGTCGCAGATCGCGCCGCAGCTGTCCGGGCTCTCGTCGTCCACCAGGATCAGTTCAAAGTCGGTGACCGTCTGCGCCAGCAGGCTGTCCACCGCCCGGCGCAGCCAGCGCTCGGCGCCGTAGACCGGCATGATGACCGATATGCAGGGTTCTGCTGTCATGAAAGGCTTCTCCTGTCCGGCAGCCGGGCTGCCTGTCAATTTTCCTCCGTCCGGGCCGGTTGCTCGGCGGACGGCTCTTCCTCCGCCGCCGGGGCCGACGCACCGGCCAGCCGGCAGAAATACTCATAATAGGCTTGCCGGCTGAACGCCTGCGCCCGTTCCACCCCGGCCTTGCCGATCCGCGCCCGGATCCGGGGATGGATGCGCAGATAGTGGATGGCGTCCGCGATGGCCTCGGCCATGGGCTTTGTCTCCGGGCGGGGCGCGGTCAGGGTGCCGTACACGATCTCGTCCCGGTCGATCATCAGCGCGCCCACCCCTTCCAGGTACTCGGGCATCCCGCCGGAACGGGCGGCAATGATCGGACATCCGCAGGCCATCGCCTCGATGGCGGTGATGCCGGCGGGCTCGTCCCACAGGGCGGGGAAACAGGCCGCGTCGGCCGCCCGGTAGTAGTCGGGGATCGCGTCATTCTGCAAAAAGCCGGTAAAGACGATCCGCCCCTGGGCCTGCAGATCGGCCGCGCTCTGCCGCAGCTGGGCAAAGAAGGCCGAGTCGTTCTCCTCATCAAAGAACGGGGTGCCGATCACCAGCAGCTTGACCGCCGGGTCCTGGCACAGCCGCACCGCTTCCACCAGCCGGTGGATCCCCTTTTCGGGGCAGATGCGCCCGCAGAACAGCACCACGAAATCCTCTTTGGTAAAGCCCAGCTTGGTCCGCAGCTCCTGGGCCTTGGCCTTTTCCGGCTTGCCGCCCGGGCAGAACCGGGCCACATCCACACAGTTGGGGATCAAATGGATGGCCATGGGCCGGGTGGGTTTCCACTGTTCGGCCACATAGCGGCTGATGGCGATGATCCCGCCGTAGACCGACTCCATCTGCGGGGTGCACTGGGTCTGCATGTGCAGATGGGCCAGCATCCGGTCCCGCCCTACCTGACGGCTGATCTGGGCCAGCTCCAGCAGGTTGCCGCCCTCCCCGATGACCAGGTCCGGGTTTTCCTCCTTGACCAGCTTGGCCACCCGGTTGAACCAGGGGTCCAGCGGGGCGGGCTGGTTGAGCCGGCGCATCATGCCGCACACCGGCCCCCAAAGGCCCCGCCCGTCCTTGTGGGGCAGATAGTAGATCCGGGTATGGGGATAGAGGGCCGCCTGCTCCTGCGCCGCTTCGTGGGGCACGCTCACGCACACCAGGTCCAGCCGCTGCTGCACCTCGTTCTCCCGGATCAGCTGGGTGATCAGCCCCTCCACCGCGCCGCCGCGGGTGGCGGGTATGGGCAGGCTCGGGGGCGGGACCAGAAACAGCTTGGGCTTAGCGCCAGCTGTTGACGGCGTCAATGACATACTGTACCTCCTCGTCGGTCATGCCGTTGTACAGCGGCAGGCTCACCACCTGATCGGCGTACCCCTCGGCAAGGGGATAATCGCCGGGCTTTCCGCCCAACTCCGCGTAACAGGGGGCCAGATGGGGCGGGATGGGATAGTGGATCTGGGCGTGCACGCCCCGGGCTTCCAGATGGGCCATCAGGCCCGCCCGGTCCTTGGTGCGCACCACAAACAGATGCCACACATGGCCGCAGCCCTCACGCACCGCGGGCAGGACCACCCGGTCGTTCCGGATGCCGGCCAGATACCGCCGGGCCACTGATTCCCGCTGGGCGATCAACTCGCCCACATGCGGGAGCTTGGCCCGCAGCAGGGCCGCCTGGATCTCGTCCAGCCGGCTGTTGACCCCGCCGGCCAGTTCGTTGTGGTACTTCACCTTGCTGCCGTAGTTGCGCAGGGTGCGCACCCGGTCGGCCAGTTCAGCGTCGTCGGTCACGATGCAGCCCGCGTCCCCGAAGGCGCCCACATTTTTGGTGGGGAAAAAGCTGAAGCAGCCGATATCGCCAAAAGTGCCGGCCATCCTGCCCTTGTAGCGGGCGGTGTGGGCCTGGGCGCAGTCCTCCACCACAAACAGATCGTGGCGGCGGGCCACCTCGAGGATCGGGTCCATGTCGCAGATCTGGCCGTACAGATGCACCGGCAGAATGGCCCGGGTGTGGCTGGTGACGGCCGCGGCCACCCGCTCGGGGTCCATCAGGTAGTATTCGTCCGGCTCTACAAAAACAGGGGTGGCCCCATTCAGGGTGACCCCCATGACGCTGGCAATAAAGGTATTGGCCGGCACCAGCACCTCGTCCCCGGGGCCGACGCCCAACGCCCGAAAAGCCAGCACCAGCGCGTCCAGGCCGCAGCCCACTCCCACGCAGTACTGACTTTCGTTAAACGCCGCGTACTCCTGTTCAAAGGATTCCAGTTCCTTGCCCAGGATATACCAGCCGCTGCGCAGCGCGCGCAGCGCCGCCGCCTCGTATTCGTCCTGGAACTGGCGGTACTGCCGGTCCAGCACGTTAAACTCGATCTTCACTCCTTGTGAGCCTCCTTGCACCAGTTCAGAAACTGGTCGTAGTCACGGATATAATCGGCCTCGTCGTAGTGTTCGCTGGCCGCCACGCAGAGCACCGAATCGCTCTGCTCCCACAGCATTTCCCGCCACAGGCCGCTGTCCAGCAACAGGCCCTTGTCCGGGCTGTCCAGCAGGATCTCGGCTTTTTCGCGGCTGTCGTCCAGCAGGATCCGCACCCGCCCATAGGGGCAGAACAGAAGCTGCCGCAGCTGCCGGTGGGCATGGCCGCCCCGCATCACCCCCGCGGAGGTGCCGTGGATGTAATAGATGCGCTTGATCTCAAAGGGAAGCTCGGTGCCGCCCTCAAAAAAACTCAGGTAGCCCTCACCGGGGGTCTCGATCGTGCGGATGTCGAACAGCCGATACTGCATAGCCTTGAAACCTGCCTTTCCACCATACAAAATACCCGATTTCATGGGATAAGTCAAGCCAAAGCGCATTACACATGCTTCATGGCCAGATGCAGGCACTGGGCCTTTTCCGCCAGGGTGAGCTGGCGGCACCCGGGGACCGCCCGGGCCAGCGGACGCATCCGGGCGGCGGTTGCCCGCCAGCGCCGGCGCAGCGCCAGGTCGGCGGTGGCGGGGTCGATGTCGGCGCAGAGCGACAGATAGCGCCGCCAGCAGGCCGCCAGCGTCTGGGAACACAGGGCGGCGGGCAGGCCGTGCAGCACCAGAAAGGAATACCGGTCGCACAGCGCGTCCACCCCGTCAAAGCTGGAGGGCGACACCCCGGCGCGGCAGATGCTGCCGGGCCGCAGGCGGTAATGGTAGACCACCCGCCCGCTGCAGACCACCCGGCGGCTGGCCAGCAGCAGCCGGTGGATCACCGCCTCGTCCTCGTTGTTGCGCCCTTCCGGGTAGCGCAGCGTCCGCCACAGGGAGGCCGCGTACAGCTTGTTCCAGGCCACCACGTAATAGGCGCCGCTGGGCCGGTACAGACAAGGCAACAGGCTGCGGCCGCTGAACACCCCTTCCCGCGCCGGGGCGGTCACCACCCGCGCGGACAGCGGCGCGCCCGAATCGTCCACGTCCTCCACCGCGGCGATGGCCATGTCGGCCTGCTTGCGCTGGATCGCGGAATACAAAAAAGCCAGATAGTCCGGCAAAACGGTATCATCCGAATCCACAAACGCGATATACCGGCCCTTGGCCCGGTCCAGCCCGGCGTTGCGCGCGCTGGACAGCCCGCCGTTGGGCTTGTGGATCACCCGGATGCGGCCGTCCCGCCCGGCCCAGGCGTCGCAGATCGCGCCGGAGCCGTCGGTGCTGCCGTCGTCCACCAGGATCAGTTCAAAATCCCGGAAGGTCTGGCTGGTCAGGCTTTTCAGGCAGGCGGGCAGATACTCCCGCACCCCGTAGACCGGCACGATCACGCTGATCTCAGGCATGGCGACCTCCTTTTCCTTTGTCCGCCAGGCGTCCCCAGGCCGCGGCGGCCCGGTAGACCAGTTCCGGGTCCCGGCAGAACAGCGCGGCCCGCAGCTTTTCGCCCCGGGAGATATGCGGGCAGGCGCGGATGGCCTTTCGCAGCCCGCGCAGCGCGGGCAGATGGGCCGCGAAGGCCGCCCGGGCGGCCGGGGTCAGCGGGCCGCACTGGCGGGCCTGCACATACCGGATATAGAACACCTGCCAATATCGGGCCAGCGCCCACTGGGCCAGGTCCTCCCGCCCGGGCAGCGCCAGCAGATACTCGTACCACATCTTATATACCAGCAGATCGTCCAGCATCCGGGGGTGGAACCGGGCGGCGGTCAGGCTGCCCGCCCGTTCCCGGTAAAAGTACAACTCATCCGGCAGGCACACGATCTGCTGGCCGTTGTAGACCTTGTGCAGGATGTTGCAGTCGTCCCCGTACAGCAGCGAGGTGTCGAACCGCAGCCCCTCGAACAGCCGGGCGTCGATGAGCTTGTTCCAGCAGAGCATCCCGTACATGCCGCCGTTCTGAAACACATCCCGGAACAGTTCCAGCGCATCCTGCCGGCCGGGACGGGCGGCGCGCACGGTGCGCTCCACCGGATTGTCCCGCTCGTCGATGCAGCGCGCGTTGCATCCCGCCATGGCGCAGCCGGCCTCGGTCAGGGCCGCGTACAATTTCTCGTACATCGTGGGGTCGATCCGGTCGTCCGAATCCACAAACCCGATATACTGCCCTCGGGCTGCGTCCAGCCCGGCGTTGCTGGCGCTGGCCGGGCCGCCGTTGGGCTTGTGGATCACCCGGATGCGGCTGTCCTTGGCGGCCCACTCGTCGCACAGTTCCCCGCAGCCGTTGGGGCTGCCGTCGTCCACCAGGATCAGTTCAAAATCGGTGAGTGTCTGGGCCAGGATGCTCTGGATGGTGCGGGGCAGATATTCTTTCGCGTCGTAGACGGTGGTGATAATGCTGATCAGGGGCATGGGATCCTCCTATCCTATCGGGGTTCAGCCCGGATGGCGAAACCGGAACAGCGCCGCCAGCGGCAGCGCCAGCCGCAGCCCCACGCACAGGCGCAGCGGCGCGGCGGCCAGCCGGTTGGGGTCGGCGGCCAGGCGGGCGGCCAGCGCCCGGCGGGCGGGGCCAAAGCCCAGTATGGTCCGCAGCAGGCGGGCGGCGCCGGCCACCCCCACCCCGCAGGGGCGGCTGGCCAGCAGCCAGAACTGGATGGTGTACACGCTGATGCGCCGGGCCGTGAGCATCCGCTGCCGCCCGGCTTCGTCCAGCCCCACGGCGGCCAGCGCCGCCAGGAAGGCCGGGCGGGTGTAGGTCTCGGCGTCCAGCAGGTCCGCCCGGCCCCGGTGGGACAGCGACTGCTCCACCAGATCGTCCACCCAGTAGCCCGGCTCGGCCTGCAGGGCGATGCCGCCGCAGCGGGGCAGCAGCTGCAGATGAAACAGCAGATCCTCGTTGATGGTCAGCCGCGGATCGAACCGCACCGCCGGCTCGGCCTGGATCAGGCGGGCGCGGTACAGTTTGTTGCCGGGGCGGGCGATCAGACCGGTATCCACCAGCAGATACTCCAGCTGGGGCGCAAGCCCTGCCGGGCTGGAAACGGTCAGTTCCGGCAATGTCTCCCGGCAGCCGCTGGCCCGCTCCAACCCGAAAACCAGCAGGTCCAGCTGTTCGTGTTCCATCCGGTCCAGGCCGGCGGTATATACGCCGGGCAGCAGCCGGTCGTCCGCGTCCACAAAGCCCAGGTATTCCCCCCGGGCCGCGTCCAGCCCGGCATTGCGGGCGGCGCTGGGCCCGCCGTTGGGCTGGTGGATCACCCGAACCCGATCGTCCCGGGCGGCCCAGCCGTCGCACAGGGCGGGGCTGGCGTCCCGGGAGCCGTCGTCCACCAGAATCAGTTCCAGCCCGCCGGGCACCGATTGGCCCAGCACGCTCTCCACACAGCGGTCCAGGGTGGCGGCGGCGTTGTACACCGGCACGATCACGCTGATTTTCGGGGCGTTCATGCGGCACCTCCCCGGCCGGTCAGGCGGCGCACCGCCAGCACAGCGCATTTTCCGAGAAAATAAAACGGGAACGCCAGTTTCGCCTTGACCGGCAGCCGGCCCATCTCCCGCAAAAACGCCCCCGCGCCCCCCAGCCGAAGCCGATCGCAGAAGGGATAGAAGGTCCCGGCGCACAAAAAGCGGGTGAAGTCGTACCGGCCATGGAAATAGGTCTCGCTGGCCCGCACCACCTGGAGCAGGTCCCGGTACTTCTGCACCGCGGTGGTGGTGGCGTTGTAGTTTTGGTGATTCGCGTCCGTACCGGCCACCCGGTAGGCAGCCAGGGCCTCGTTCAGCACAAACACCCGGCCCGCGCTCAGATACAACAGGCAGAGGGCGAAGTCCGCAATGCTGCGGTTGGCGGTCACGTATGCCTCCCGGGCCGGGTCCGGGACGCGGAACAGGTTCCGGGTCATGCAGGCGGTACAGGAGAAGGTGATCCCCTGCAAAAACTGTTCCACCGTGACCTCCCGGCCCAGGATCCGGGGATCGTCCGGCAGGCAGCGGTACAGCCGGCCCTCGTCGTCGATCTCCTGGATGCGATGGCTCACTGCCGCGCAGTCCGGATGGGCGCGCAGGAAATCCACCTGTTTCTGGAGTTTGTCCTCGCGCAGCCACCAGTCATCCCCTTCCAGGGTGCAGACGTATTCCCCCCGGGCGGCGCACAGCCCCTCGTACCAGTTGCGGCTGATGCCCACGTTTTCCTCCCGCAGCCGCAGCCGGACCCGGCTGTCCCGGGCGGCGTATTCCCGCAGGATGTCCCGGGTGCCGTCGGTGCCCGCGTCCTCGCTGACCAGCACCTCAAAGGGAAAATCGGTGCGCTGGGCCAGCACGCTGTCCAGCGCGCGGCGGATGTACCGTTCCTGGTTGTAGGTGGTGACCAGCACGGTGACCAGCGGCGCGGTTTCAGCGGAGTTTGCCTGGATGAGGGCGTGGTAGATGGATTCCATCCGCCGGGCGTTCTGTGCCGGGTCGTGGGTGACGAGGGCCCGGGCCCGGGCGGCGCGGCCCAGACCGGCGGCATAGTCCGGGTCGTCCAGCAGCCGCAGCAATGCCGCGGACAGGGCGGACGGATCCGCCGGCGGGTAGAGCAAAGCCTCCTTTTCGTGGGTGGCCATGCCCGGCACCCCGCCGGTATCGGCCGCCACGCAGGGCATCCCCAGCAGCATCGCTTCTCCCAGCGAGTTGGGGCTGTTCTCAATGGAGGAGCAGAGCACAAACAGGCTGGCGGCCCGCATCTCCCGCAGCATGCCGGCCTCATCCAGCGGGCCGGTGTACTGGATCGCGTGGGCGACCCCCAGCCGCCGGGCCAGGTCCTGCAGATACCGCTGATAGGGGAACATCCACCGGATCACCGGCCGCAGCAGCGGGCCCTTGTCCAGCGGGGGCCAGCCGGCCACCCGCACCACCAGATCCGGGTAACGCCGCAGGACCGGCGGCAGCGCCTGGATCAGCCGGTGCATCCCTTTCAGCGGGTAGTTGCCTTGCGACAGGAACACCACCGGTTTGGCCGGCGCACCCGGCCAGCGGGCGGTATAAAAGCCCGGGCGCAGGATCTCGCCGCAGGCAGAATAGTCCGCGCCGGGGGCCAGCCGGGCCAGCTGGGCCCGGTCCCAGGGGGTGCGGCCGCTCACATGGGCCGCCTTTGCCAGCAGCGCGGCCTCCCGTTTTGCCTGGGCGTTGAACCAGGCCTGCTGCTTGTCCAGCAGACCGCCGGGCACCACCCGGTCCACCAGACGCTGGGCGGCGGTGGAGCCGCAGTAGGCCGCGGGCACCCCGTCCAGCAGATGGGCGGCGCAGGGGCCCATCAGCCCCTGGATGGTCACCAGGGTGCGGGCCGGGCCGGCCGCCGCCAGCAGGGCGGACGCGCCGGGGTACTCGGTGCCCCACAGCTGCACCAGGTCCGGACGCTCCTCCGCCAGCAGGGCGGCAAAATCGCCCGGCTCGCCCTGGGGCAGCACCCGGAACACCACCCCGTCAGCCTCCACCCGCCGGGCCTGCGGACCCACGGCGGCGTTCACCGAGACGACCACCAGTTCCATCCGGCCGTGCAGCTGGCCCAGCATCCCGTCCAGCCAGCCGCCGCCTACCGGGGTGGGCAGCCCCAGCGCCCGGGCGGCGGGCGCCAGGGTGATGTTCACAAGCCACAGTACCTTCATGGATCCTCCTCTGTTCGCAGCCCGGCGGCCAGCGTTTCGGCCACCGCCGCGGGGGTGTTGGCCCGGAACAGCTCCGCCGCCCGGGGCCAGGGCAGACGCGCCCGTCCCGTTTCCCGTAGGAAAGCCGCAACCCGGGCGCAGACGGCGGGGCCGGTGCCCTCGTCCTCATACACCACACAGGCCAGCGGCCAGCGGGCCAGCGGCTCCCGGGCCGGATCGTCCCGGCGCTTGAGCAGCGCCAGCACCGGCTTGCCCGCGGCGAAATACTCATACAGTTTGCTGGGCACCTGGGTGGTGTTGTCGTTGCCCAGATGCAGCAGCACATCGGCCTGCCCCATCCGGGCGGCGGCCTCCTCGGGGGGCACCGGGCCCTGGATGGTCAGCCGCTGGCCCAGCACGGCCCGGGCGGCGGCAGCGGTATCCGGGGGATACTGTTCCCAGCCGGGCCCGATAAAATGCAGCCGCGTTTGCGGCAGGTTCATGGCGGCAAACAGCGCCAGCGCGTAGTGCGGGGTGCGCAGGGTGGGATACAGGCTGCCGGCAAACAGGCAGTCCAGCCACTCCCCCTGCGGGCGCGGTTCCGTTTGGGGCGGCGGGGTCAGGCTGGGAAATTCCAGCACCCGGGTCCTGGCCCGCGCCCCGGCCAGCACGCAGCCGGGCTGATCCAGCTGCCGGGCCATGACCGCCGTGATAAAGATCCGGTCCAGCCCGGCGTAAAGGGCCTGTTCCCGGGCGGGGGTGGGGTCGGCGGGATGGTCGATGGCGTAGGGGTCCATGCACCAGGCCGCTTTTTTCGCCCGCAGCCGGGCGCGGGACAAACCCATTGCCCCGTCAAAGGGGGCGGCCAGGGCGATCATCCAGTCGTATGCTTCGGCAGCGTCCCGCCGTTCCAGTTCCCGGCAGACAGCGGCCGGGCGGCGGGGCTGGTGGAGCGCCAGCGCGCGCACCGCCGCCAGGGCGGCCGCCGGGTGGCAGGCCAGACGCGCCAGACGCACCGGCGCCGGCGAACCGCCCGGGTTGCCGTATTCCAGGCAGCGGTTCATGCAGGCCTCGTCGGCAAACGGCAGGGCAAACCGCCGCTGCGCCCAGGGGGCGGGCAGGGGCGCGCTGGCGCCGTCGGTGAGTTCCAGCAGATGCAGCGTGTGGCCGGCCCTGGCCAGTTCGGCCGCCACCCGGGCGGCCAGCCGGGGGTTGGGCGCGTTGGGATGGTCCACCCGGTCAACGATCAGAAGAAGTTTCATGGATGCGCCTCTTTCGATTCAGCGTCCGCCGGGCAGGAAACGGCGGCAGAGGGCCCGGTAGAGCGGGCGCGCGGTCAGGGTCAGCAGAGCCGACAGTTTGAGCCAGAGGGCCAGGCGCCTGTTCCCCATCGCCGGCCAGAATCCCGCCCGCAGCCGGGCGCGCACCGCTTTGTGCAGCGGAGCCAGTTCCGCCGCGGCGGGCTGGCGCAGCACCATACTGTCCACAAACAGGAGTTTTTCGTAGTGAAAGGCCTGGGCAGCCTCCGCCAGCGGGGTACCGGCCGCCTCGGCCAGGATCGTATCGGCCACCGTCAGATGGTCGGCCAGGGCGGCCGCGCCGGGCAGCCGGTGGCTGGCGGAATCCGCCAGCTGCCGGTATCCGTATCCCGGCCACTCGGTGACGGCCACCCGCGCGCAGCGGCCCAGCAGCCGCCAGTTGGCCAGCAGGTCCTCGTTGTGTCGCACCGTGACCGGAAAAGCGAAATCCGCGAACAGGCTGCGGTGGTACAGCTTGTTCCACAGCCCCCAGGCCATCTGCCGCCTGCCCCACAACAAAGCCAGGCGCGCCTGGTCGGCGGTGAGGGTCTCGGTCGCGGCCTCGCCGGCCGGCACCGGCGGCGGGCAGGCGCCGGTAAACCGCTGCACGCCGCAGGCGGCAGCCTGCGCGCCCTGTTCCCCGGCCAGGGCCAGCAGCCGGACCAGATACTCCGGCCGCAGCAGATCGTCCGCGTCGATGAAGCAGAGCCACTCCCCTTTCGCGGCCTCCAGGCCGGCCTGCCGGGCCGCGTTGGGGCCGCTGTTGGGCCGGTGCACCACCTGGAACCG
>CALXIA010000006.1 GCA_944388245.1 uncultured Gemmiger sp.
AGCGGCCCAAAACGCACGGCCCGTTCACACCGCCCTCTCCAGCTGCATGACCGCCACCGTGATATCATCAGGCGGCACCCCGGGGCGCTGGCGGGCGGCGGCCATCTCGGCCAGGATGTCCGCCACCTCCTGGGGGGTGTTGCCCACCGCGGCGCAGAGTTCCAGCTGCTGGGTGACCCAGGCGGGGCCGTCGGCCAGCGCCCCGTCGCTGAGCAGCACCGCCAGGTCCCCCTCGGCCAGGGTCACCGGCTGACGGCGGCTGACCACCTTGTCCAGAATCCCCACCGGCAGGCTGGGACCGTCCAGGCAGCTGGCCTTGCCCTGCCGCACCACAAAGCCCGGCGCGGCCCCCGCCTTGAACACCATCCCCTTGCCAGTGTACAGATCCACCGACAACAGGTCCAGGGTAGCGCCGCTCTCCTCCTCGCTCTTGAGGGAGAGGGCCACGTTCACCAGCCGGGCGGCGGCCTCCCCGCCAAAGCCCGCCCGCACCAGCTGCCCGGTGAGCCGGGCGGCCAGATTGCCGTCCACCGCGGCGGGACGGCCGGTGCCCATGCCATCGCAGAGCAGCATGTGGGCGCTGCCGAAGGCGTCGCAGAACTGGTCGGCCGCGTCCCCGCTGACCCCATCCCTGGCGGCCCGCCCCGCCAGGGCGAACCGGGGAACAAAGACCGGCTGTTCCCGCAGCGTCAGGGTGGTGAGGGTGCGCCGGTGCACGATCTCCGGCGCGCCCAGCATCCGCCGGCAGATGTGGCCGGTCTCGGCGGCGATCTCCCGCTGTTCCGCCGCGGTGAAGGCGGTGCGGGACACCGTGATCGTGACCTGCATCCGGCCCGCCAGATCCAGCTGCACCGCGCATTCCAGCGGCTCCAGCCCCCAGGAGGCGAACCACCCGGCCACCCGCTGGCTTTTGCCCTCATCGGTGGACAGGCCCTGGTTCAGCTCGTCCGCGATCCGGGCCAGCGCGTCGGCCATAGCGCCGTACTGCTCGGTGAGGGCGGCCCGCATCGCCCCCGCCTGCACCCGGGCCTCCCGGCGGCTGCGGTAGAGCGCGTAGGCCCGGCCGGCCGCGCCGCACAACTCCACCGGATGCACACACCGGCAGAACTGCCCCGGCAGCTGCTCCACCGCCGCCCGGCCCTGCCGCTCCAGAATGGGTTTCAGCTGGTAGAATCCGTCCATGGTGGTGCTGTAGCCCGCCACCCAGCACACCTCCCGATTGGCGCAGCTGCGGCAGAGCTCCTCCGCCACGTGATCCACCACCCAGTTGTAGCTTTCTCCCTTTTTTGGCAGCTTCTCACAGACCTGATTGACCAGCTGGGCCACCTCTTCCAGCGTGTCGGACACCCGCACCAGCCGGGCCCCTGCCCCGGCCAGGGCCGGCCGCTCTCCCTCGGCCATCGCCGGGGCCGCCGTACCGGGAAAGGCTTCCCGCAACCGCCGGGGCAGCAGGAAAAAGAGCACGCAGGCCCCCGCCGCACAGGCGGTCAGCTGGGCCGCCTGCCCCAGGGTGGGGGCCGCGAGTACCCCGGTCATGGACCCGGCGAAGAAGAGCGCCGCGCAGCCCGCGCTCTCCCCGGGGGCGAACACCGCCGCCGCCAGGCAGCCCGCCGCCGGGCCCATCAGCCCAAAGGCCAGGGGGCTGCCCGCCGCACCCAGCGCCGCGCCGCCGGTCACCGCCAGCACCGCCGTGTCCCGCACACGGCCCCGGCTGGCGGGCAGCAGCCCCAGCAGACAGAAAGCCAGCACCCCCGGCTGAAACAGCCCGGAGGAAAACTGTTCCAGACCGATCAGTCCCGCCGCCGCCCAGGGCAGCAGGCTGGCCGGGTCGGAGGCCGCGCCCCGCCGCATCGCCCAGCCAAAGGCCACCGCCAGCCCGCAATCCCCCACGGCGGCGGCCCAGTCGGCGGCGCCGCCCACCCCGGAGGCGGCCAGCAGCAGCTGGATCAGCAGCAGGGTGCCGCAGCCCGCCGCGGCCGCGGGCCAGAAGGCGGAGGGCCGACGCACCAGCAGCCGGCCCGCGACGGCCGCCGCCAGCGCCCCCAGATACCGGGCGGTCTCGGCCGCGGGGAGCAGGAACACGCAGCCCAGCGCCGCCCCCGCCCCGGCCAGCAGCGCCGCCCCGCCCCGGCTGCCCAGCACCAGCGCCAGACCCAGCGGGTGCACCGCCCCGAACAAGCTGGCCCCCGCCAGCACAAAGCCGCCCGGCGCGGCCGCCAGCCGCCACAGAACCGGTGTGATCCGCCCCGCCTGTACCCGCACGATCCTGCTGATCTTTTGCATCCTCGATCTCCTCCCCCGCTGTATCGGTTTTGAGACGGCGGGCATCTTCCGCCGTCTCACCGCATAAGTATAGAGGGGGGCGTGGGGCGGATTTTGCCGCAGCCCGCAGAACCGCCCGAAACTCCCGCAAACCGGCAGTTTTTCCCTGAAAGCGCGGCGCGCGTTCCACAAAAATGCGGCAATGCCCGGGACGGTTTTTGACACAGAAAGAAAAGTTTTTCCCGTTTTCTTGACAAAGGCCGGGCGGTGCCGTAGTATAAGTAACGTTACGATGGCAAACTATGTATAAAATAGAGAATAGAGGAAGGAATACAGGAATGGAACGCAAAGACCTGCGCAATATTGCGATCATTGCCCACGTTGACCACGGCAAGACCACCCTGGTGGACCAGATGCTCAAGCAGAGCGGCGCTTTCCGGGAGAATCAGCAGGTGGCCGAGCGGGTGATGGACTCCGGCGACATCGAGCGGGAGCGCGGCATCACGATCCTGGCCAAGAACTGCTCCACCGTCTACAACGGGGTCAAGATCAACATTGTGGATACCCCGGGCCACGCCGATTTCGGCGGCGAGGTGGAACGGGTGCTCAAGATGGTGAACGGCGTGCTGCTGCTGGTGGACGCGGCCGAGGGCTGCATGCCCCAGACCCGTTTCGTGCTGCAGAAGGCGCTGCAGCAGAACCTGAGCCTGGTGATCGCGGTGAACAAGATCGACCGGCCGGACGCCCGCATCAAAGAGGTCATCGACGAGGTGCTGCTGCTTCTGATGGACCTGGGCGCCACCGACGAACAGCTGGACAGCCCGATGGTGTTCTGCTCCGGCCGCGCCGGCACCGCCAGCTACAGCCCGGACGCGCCCGGCACCGATCTGAAGCCGCTGTTCGACACCATTCTGGAGTACGTCAAGTGCCCGGAAGGCGATCCGGACGCGCCCTTCTCGATGCTCTGCTCCAGCGTGGACTACAACGATTTCGTGGGCCGCATCGGCATCGGCCGCATCCAGAACGGCCGGCTCAAGGTGGGCCAGGACGTTCAGGTGTGCGACTGGCACAACCAGGACGTGAGCTTCAAGGGCCGCATCACCAAGCTGTATGATTTCAAGGCCAACGGCCGGGAGCCCATCGAGAGCGCCGACGCCGGCGATATCGTGGCCTTCAGCGGTCTGCCTGATGTGACCATCGGCAACACCCTGTGCGATCCCGCTCATGTGGAGCCGCTGCCCTTTGTGAAGATCAACGATCCCACCGTGGAGATGACCTTCGCGGTGAACGACAGCCCCTTCGCCGGCCGGGAGGGCAAGTACGTGACCAGCCGCCAGATCCGGGACCGGCTGCACAAGGAACTGCTGAAGGACGTGGCGCTGCGGGTGGAGGATTCCGCTACCAGCGATTCCTTCCGGGTGATGGGCCGGGGCGAGATGCATCTGTCCATCCTGATCGAGACCATGCGCCGGGAGGGCTACGAGCTGCAGGTGAGCCCCCCGAAGGTGCTGACCCATGTGGAGAACGGCAAGACCATGGAGCCTATGGAGCGGGTGGTCATCGACACCCCCACCGACTACCAGGGCGCGGTGATGACCGCGCTGGGCGCGCGCAAGGGCATCCTGCAGCAGATGGAGCCGATCGGCAGCCGGGTGCGGCTGGAGTTCCGCATGCCCAGCCGGGGCCTGTTCGGTTACCGCAGCCAGTTTTTGACCGATACCCACGGCGAGGGCATCCTGAACACCATCTTTGACGGGTACGAGGAGTGGCAGGGGGATATCACCTGCCGCAACACCGGCAGCCTGGTGAGTTTCGAGACCGGCGAGGCGGTGACCTACGGTCTGTTCAACGCCCAGGCCCGCGGCACCCTGATCGTGACCCCCGGCGAGAAGGTGTACGAAGGCATGGTGGTGGGCTACACCCCCACCGGCGAGGACATCAGCGTGAACGTGTGCAAGACCAAGCACCTGACCAACACCCGCGCCTCCGGTTCGGACGACGCGCTGCGGCTGGTGCCGGTGAGCAAGTTCAGCCTGGAAGGCTGCCTGGAATTCCTGGCGCCGGACGAGCTGCTGGAGGTCACCCCGGAGAGCCTGCGTATCCGCAAGCGGATCCTGAACCACGATCTGCGGATGAAGCAGCTGAAGGGCAAAAAGAACAACGGATAATCCCCGCGAACAGCACCGGGGCCGCCCGCGGGCGGCCCCGGTTTTTTGCGAAAAAGGAGGAGAACGCGCCATGGAACAGGCGGCCCGCCCGCCCCGCTATGCCCTGCTGGACACCGTCCGGGGGGTGACGGTGGTGAATATGATCCTGTATCATTTTCTCTACGACTGGTATGTGGTGCTGGGCCACGCCCCCGGCTGGCCCTGGCTGACCGGGGTGCGGGTGTGGGAACGGCTGATCTGCGGCACCTTTATCCTGCTGGCGGGGGTCTGCCTGCATTTTGACCGGCATCCCCTGCGCCGGGGCGGGGTCCTGTTCGGCTGGGGCTGCGTCATCACGGCGGTGACGGTGCTCGTCATTCCCCAGGAGGCGGTGCATTTCGGCATCCTGAGTTTTCTCGGCGCGGCCATCTTCCTGACCGGGGCGCTGCGCGGCGCGCTGGGCCGCGTTCCGGCGGCGGCGGGCCTGGCGGGCAGCGTGGTGCTGTTTGTGCTGCTGCGCCGGGTCAGCGCGGGGGTCATCACCCTGGGGCCGCTGGTGCTGGCCGGGCTGCCCGACGGGTTGTACCGCTGGTACGCGGGGGCGCTGCTGGGGTTCCCGCCGGCGGGGTTTGTCTCCAGCGATTATTTCCCGCTGCTGCCCTGGCTGCTGCTGCTCTGGTGCGGCTGGTTCGGCTGGCGGCTGGCCGCCCCGCGCCTGACCGCCGGGCGCGCGCTGTTCCGGGAATGGCCCGCCTTTTCCGCCATCGGCCGCAAAAGCCTGCTGCTCTACCTGCTGCACCAGCCCCTCTGCCTGGCGCTGGCCTTCGGGCTGAACGCTTTGGTTTAGGCCAATATGGGGGGAGATAACATCTCCCCCCATACCCCCCGGAACTCGAGGGCCGGAATACTCCGGCCCTCAGGGATATGGTAAAAAGCAAGGCCCGCGTGAACTTTCTGGGTTCACGCGGGCCTTGCGCCTTTCTATTTCCCGCGGGCCGAGTATTCGGCCCGCTGAATGGGGGCATGGGGGTCTGTGACCCCCATATTGGCTAAATCTTGTACACGCGGGGCCCGAAGATGGCGGTGCCCACCCGCACGAGGGTGGCGCCCTCCGCGATGGCCTGGTCGAAATCGGCGCTCATCCCCATAGAGAGCACCTCCATCCGCACCCGGTCGTCCCCGCGCCAGCGGTCGGCGGCCTCGTCAAACAGCCGGCGCATGGCGGCAAACCACCGCCGCGCCTCCCCCGGCTGTTCCTCCACCGGCGGAATGGTCATCAGGCCCTGCACCCGCACCGACGGCAAAGCGGCCGCCGCCTCCAGCAGCGCCCACAGATCCGCCGGATCCACGCCGCTCTTGCTGGCCTCCCCGCCGATGTTCACCTCCAGCAGGATCGGCTGCACCAGTTCCCGGCGGGCCGCCTCGGCGGCCACCTTGTCCAGCAGATGGGCGCTGTCCACCGACTGGATCAGATCGCAGCCCACCACCTGCTTGACCTTGTTGGTCTGCAGATGCCCGATAAAATGAGCCGGTTTCGGCGCGTAGGCGTTCGCCGCCTGTTTCTCCACCAGTTCCTGCACCCGGTTCTCCCCAAACAGGTCGATGGGCAGCGTCGCCGCCAGCCGCACCGTTTCGGCGCTGCGGGTCTTGCTGGCCGCGCAGAGCAGCACCTCGCCCGGGTCCCGCCCGGCGGCCCGGGCCGCGTCAGCCATCCGGGCACGGACCTGTTCCACATTCGCTTGCAATACTTCCCGTTCGGTCATGCCTGCGCGCCTCCTTCCCCCTGCTGGCTGTGCCGGTCGGCCGCGTAGATCGCCCGGGCCCCGCCCACATAGGGCGGCCGGGTGCGGGCCGCGGTGAGATGGGCCTGCCCGATGGCCGAAAGGCTCAGCCGCACCGGCACCGCCACCCGCCGCAGATGCATTCCAATCAAGGTATCCCCGATGTCCAGCCCGGCAGCGGCGCTCACCTGGCAGACCGCGCAGGGCTCCCGGAACGCCTGCCAGGCCGCGGTGGCGAAACTCCCCCCCGCCTTGGGCTGGGGCACCACGTTCACCAGCTGCTCCCACTGGGTCACCGCCGCCCGCTCCAAAATCAGGCTGCGGTTCAGATGCTCGCAGCACTGGGCCGCCAGATACAGCCCCTTTTCCTTCAAGGGCGGCAGCAGCCCTTCCAGCACCGCCTGCGCCGTTTCAAAACTGGACCCGTGGCCGATGTGTTCCCCCAGGATCTCGCTGGAGGAGCAGCCCACCACCACGATATCGCCGGGGGCGGTATCCGCCGCCGCCAGCAGTTCTTCCATGGCCTGCCGGCTCTGCTGCCGGATGGCCGCCAACTGTTCTTCGTTCATCCTGTTCACCGCCTTTTTGTCAGTTCCGATATATGCCGTCTTGATCCTCTTCGGCCCCTCCCCGGGTGGCCTCCCAGTAGGCCCCCATGCTCTGGCCGGGCTGGCCGGTCACCTCGTCGGTCAGATAGTCGGCCAGCTGCGCCGGCGGCTGCCAGGCCAGAGCCTGAGCCTCGGTGTCATACTCCACCTCCGCGTACCAGAACTCCCCGGGCTGGTCCGCGTCCACCCGGTTGACCTCCAGCAGCAGGCCCCCGGGCAGGGCGTACCGGCGCTGTTCCTTTTCGATCAGCGGCCGGCCGATAAAGTTCTCCAGCTTTCGGAAGGTCTCCTCGTCCACCCGGGTCTCGATCTCCTGGCGGACCAGCCCGCCTCCCTTTTTGAAACAGAGCACATAGGCCGGCGGCTCGCCGCCCGGCTGCTCGCTGCGGATGCGCACGGTGGGCCGCACGGTGATGTAGCCCTGCCGCATGGTAAAGCGGACCGTCTCCCGCAGGCCCTGCGGCCAGCCGGTCACCAGCCATTTCCGTTCGATCTCCAGCTGCATCCCCCCCTTTCTCTGCTTATTATACCCCCGGCGGCCCGGGGCTCGCAACCGAAAAATGCTTGCCCTCCCATGCAAGGACAGGTATACTGGATAGGAAAGATCACGCAACGGGAGGAACCGATATGAAAACCACACGCCCCTGGCCCAGCTGCACCGTGACCCCCAAGGCGGAGGCTGCCCTGACCGGCGGCCATCCCTGGGTCTATGAGGACGAGATCACCGCAGCCCCCGACCCGATGCCGGAGAATGGCAGCCTGGTGGATGTGCGCAGCGCCAAGGGCCGGTATCTGGGCACCGGATTTCTGAGCCTGCACAGCAAGATCCGCATGCGGCTGGTGAGCCGCAACGCCAACGACAAGTTCGACGAGGCGTTCTGGCGGCGGCGGATCGAATACGCCTGGGCCTACCGCAAGGCGGTGATCGAGCCGGAACACTGGCACTGCTGCCGGGTGATCTTTGGCGAGGCGGACCAGTTCCCCGGCCTGACGGTGGACCGGTTCGGGGACGTGCTGGTGGTGCAGATCCTGTCGGTGGGCGTTGAGCGGATCAAAGGGATGCTGCTGCCGCTGCTGGCGGATGTGCTGCGGGCCGACGGCCAGGCCATCCGGGGCGTCTACGAGCGGGAGGACGCGGCCCTGCGGGAGAAGGAGGGGCTGCCCCTGTTCAAGGGCTGGTTCGGCGCGGATGGCGGGGCCACCGAGAGCGGCATTGTGGAGAACGGCATCCGGTACACAGTGGATTTTGAAAATGGGCAGAAGACCGGGTTCTTCCTGGACCAGAAATACAACCGGCGGGCGGTGGCCCGGCTGGCGCGGGGCCGGCGCGTGCTGGACTGCTTCACCCACACCGGCAGCTTCGCGCTGAACGCGGCGGCGGGCGGCGCGGCCCATGTGACCGCCGTGGACGTGAGCGAGAGCGCGGTGGCGATGGCCCGGGCCAACGCGGCGGCCAACGGCCTTTCCGACCGGATGGATTTTGTCTGCTGCGATGTGTTTGAACTGCTGCCCCGGCTGGAAAAAGAGGACGCGGACTACGACTTCATCATCCTGGACCCGCCCGCCTTCACCAAGGCCCGCAAGACCGCCCACAGCGCCATGCGGGGCTACAAGGAGATCAACTACCGGGCCATGAAGCTGCTGCCCCGGGGCGGCTATCTGGCCACCGCCAGCTGCAGCCATTTTGCCACCGAGGCCATGTTCCGCAGGATGCTGCACAGCGCCGCGGCCGACGCGGGCCGGCAGCTGCGGCAGATCGAGGTGCGCCAGCAAGCGGCGGATCATCCGGTGCTCTGGGGCGTGGAAGAGACCGAATATCTGAAATTCTTCCTGTTCCAGGTGGTGTGATTCCCCTTGACCGAACGGCGCAAATGTCCTATCATGAAAGGGTAATGCCATGGGAAAGGCCCCGCAGCGCGCGGGGCGGGCAGCAAGAATGGAGGGGTTATTGTAATGGCAGCAAATGTAATGGAGGAATACGGCAGCAAGGTGTTCAATGAACACGTGATGAAAGAGCTGCTGCCCAGCGCTACCTATAAGAGCATGAAGGCCACCCTGCAGAACGGCCAGCCGCTGGATCTGGAACTGGCCAACGTGGTCGCCAGCGTGATGAAACGGTGGGCCATCGACCAGGGCGCCACCCATTTCACCCACTGGTTCCAGCCGTTGACCGGCATCACCAGCGAAAAGCACGACGGCTTTGTGAGCCCCCAGAAGGACGGCACCGCCATCATGGAGTTCTCCGGCAAGGAACTGGTGCGGGGCGAACCGGACGCGTCCAGCTTCCCCAACGGCGGCCTGCGGGCCACCTGCGAAGCCCGGGGCTACACCGCCTGGGACCCGTCCAGCTACGCCTTTATCAAGGACGACGTGCTCTGCATCCCCACCGCGTTTTGCAGCTACAACGGGGAGACGCTGGACAAAAAGACGCCCCTGCTGCGCAGTATGAGCGCGCTGAGCACCCAGGCCTGCCGGATCTTGAAGCTGTTCGGCAAGGATGTGCAGCACGTATCGGTGACGGTGGGCGCCGAGCAGGAGTATTTCCTGATCCGCAAAGAGGACTATGAGGCCCGGCTGGACCTGATCATGACCGGCCGCACCCTCTTTGGCGCGCCGCCGGCCAAGGGCCAGGAACTGGAGGAGCACTATTTCGGTTCCATCCGGCCGGAGGTCATGAGCTACATGCAGGAACTGGACCGGGAGTTGTGGAAGCTGGGCATCAGCGCCAAGACCCGCCACAACGAGGTGGCCCCCTGCCAGCACGAACTGGCCCCGATCTTTGACACCGCCAACATCGCCGTGGACCACAATCTGCTGACTATGGAGATGATGCGCAAGCTGGCCGGCAAGCACGGGCTGGCCTGCCTGCTGCACGAGAAGCCCTTTGAGGGGGTGAACGGCAGCGGCAAGCACAACAACTGGAGCCTGACCGCCCCCGGCGTGAACCTGCTGGACCCGGGCGACACCCCCAAGGACAATCTGCAGTTTTTGATCTTCCTGGCGGCGGTGATCAAGGCGGTGGACGAATACCAGGATCTGCTGCGGGCCGCCGTGGCCAGCCCGGGCAACGACCACCGGCTGGGCGCCAACGAGGCGCCGCCGGCCATCGTGTCCATGTTTGTGGGGGATGAACTGTCCGCCATCCTGGACGCCATCGCCTCCAAGAGCGAGTATGTGGCCCCCGAACAGGCCAAGGTGGACCTGGGTGTGGAGGTGCTGCCCACCTTCCCCAAGGACAATACCGACCGCAACCGCACCAGCCCCTTTGCCTTTACCGGCAACAAGTTTGAGTTCCGGATGCCGGGCAGCAGCATGAACATTGCCGACGCCAATGTGGTGCTGAACACCGCCGTGGCCAAGGAACTGAAGGGCTATGCCGACGAGTTGGAAGGCGCGGAGAACTTCGATAAGGCGGTGGTCAAGCTGATCCGCCGCACCATCCGGGATCACAAGCGGATCATCTTCAACGGCAACGGCTATTCCAGCGAATGGGAGGCCGAGGCCGAGCGCCGGGGGCTGTGCAACCTGCGCAGCACCCTGGACGCGATGCCCGCCATGCTGGCGGACAAGAACGTGGCGCTGTTCCAGGATATGGGGGTTTTGTCCCCCACCGAACTGCGCAGCCGCTATGAGGTCATGGTGGAGCACTACAGCAAGATCCTGCACATTGAAGCGCTGACCATGCTGGAGATGGCCCGCAAGCTGTTCCTGCCGGCGGTGTGCCAGTTCGGCGGCGACACCGCCCGCAACCTGTCCGCCAAGCAGGCGGCCTTCTCCGGGCTTCGCTGCAAGGCCGAGACCAAGCTGCTGCAGCAGGCCAGCGCCCAGGCGGACGCCATCAGCGACGCGGCGGACGAGTTGGCCGCTCTGGTGGCCAAGGCGGACAGCGTGGACGGCGGCAGCCTGGCCCGCGCCAAAGCCTACCACGACCAGGTCATCCCCGCGATGGACGCGCTGCGCGCCGCCGTGGACGCCGCCGAGGCGATCTGCCCCCGCAGCGCCTGGCCGGTGCCCGGCTACTCCCGGATCCTGTTCTACACCTGATTGTTTTACAAAAACCACACAAACGCCCGGCGGACGGGGATAAAACCCCGCCCGCCGGGCGTTTTTCCTGCTCTGTGCGCAGAAAAGGGAAACCAGGCAGGGCCCCCGCCGGATGCGCGGGCTCTGCCTGGTCTCGATTGAAAGGAGTAGGAAATAACCGATTATTCCGCCGCCGCGGCCTCACCGGCGATACGGCCGGAGACCAGGATCTCGCTGATGGCGTTGCCGCCCAGGCGGTTGCCGGCAAAGATGCCGCCGGCGACCTCACCGGCCGCGTACAGGCCGGGGATCACGCTGCCGTCCTCGTTGAAGCTGCCATCCTCGTTGTAGCTGCCGATGGTGGCGTTGGCCGCGCTCTTGGGCACGTCCAGGCTGTCCAGTTCACCGTTCAGATAGGCGGTGTCATACTCGGTGATGGTGGCGCGCAGGGTATCGGCGCTGATGCCGGTCAGTTCCGCCGCCTCGGCCAGGGTGCAGAAGTATTCCTTGCCCTCCCGGTTGTCGGCGCTGGTGTGGTCGCCGCCGTTCTGCAGCTGGATGGTCAGGCCGTTCTCGCCGCCATAGGTCAGCTGGCCCTGGCTGAGCACGTCACGCTCGGCGCTCTCGTCCACGAACCGCTTGCCCTAGTTCTCGGTGCCGGCCGGGCTCACGAAGATCACGTTCTCGCCCATGCCGCCGGCCAGCTTGCCATCGTCGGCCCAGCCCAGAGGCATCAGCGGGGTGAAACCCATGCCGGTGACCGCCGCGCCCACGTCCTGGGCCATGGTGATGCCCTCGCCCTGGGCCAGGCTGCGGTTGGTGGTCAGGATGTTGGCGCCGTAACCGCCGGTGGCCAGGATCACGGCCTTGTTGGCGTGCAGGGTGATGGGGGTGCCGTCGTACAGCTCGCAGTTCACGCCGGTCACGCGGCCGGTGTCATCGATGATCAGGCTCTTGGCGGTGGTGCGGTACATGACCTCGTTCGCCTCGTTGGCCTTCAGCACGGTGTTGATGGGCACCGCGAAGTAGCAGCCGTACTTGCTGTCGTCCTCGACACCGTCCACGGTGCCGCCCACAAAGGTGTTGATCCGCTGCCACATGCAGCCGATCAGGGTGTTGCAGGTGGTGCCCCAGTCAAAGATCGAGCCCTGGTCGGCCATCCAGGCCTTGGCGTCCCCGATCTGCTCCACGAACTGGCGCACCAGGTCGATGTCGCTGTAGATCCAGTAGCTGTGATCGTTGCTCAGACGCAGACCGCCGTAGTAGGTCTGGAAAATATGCAGTTCCGGGGTGGAGAAGACGGTCAGGTCGGTCTCCGCCGCGCCGGCGGCGATCTTGGCGTCGGCCCAGTCCAGGTATTCCCGGATCTGGGATTTCAGGGTCTGGAGGGTCTCCAGATACTCGGCATGCACGCCCCGGTTGGGCAGGTCGTACTCCTCCACGGTCAAAGCGCCGTCGGTATCCACCGTCTCGTCAAAGGGCTCCTCGCTCCAGTTCAGGATGGTGCGCAGGGTGTCCAGACGGCCCATGTCGTTGGTAGCCTTGTCGTAGGTCTCGCCGTTGTATTCGCACACACCGGTGGTGGCGTCCGGGTTCGCCGGATCCCACACCTGGTAGTCCGCCACGTTCTGGAAGGCGCAGCCGGCCACCAGGGTGTTGCCGCCGGCGTCCGCTTCCTTCTCCACGATGCAGACGGTGGCGCCGTCCTGGGCCGCGGCGGCCACGCCGGCGCCGCCGGCGCCCACGACCACCACGTCAAAGGTCTTGTCCACCGCTTCGCCCGGGGTCACCTCATAGGGGGACGGCACGGTGCTGACCGGGGCGGTGCCCTACTCCCAGTTTTCCGCCCTGCCGATATACGCGCCGGTACGTCTGGGTTGCGACGGCTCGGATGAGAACATGGTGCTCTACCTGGCGGACGCCGAGATAGCCCGGCAGGCGGTGAACGCCTACAACATCCTGTTTGGGCTGGGGCTGGGGGTGACCGGCCTGATGGGGCTGTACGCCCTGTCGCTGTTCTGGCACAAGCGCAGTGAGACCTACCTGGCCTGGTTTGCCGCCTATGCCGGAATGCTCACCCTCTGGAGCCTTGGCTCGCTGCTCAGCGCTTACGCGCCAGGCGCCGCCGCCTTTCTCACCCGGAACGCCTACGGCTGGAGCGCGCTGCTCAACCTGTTTTTGTGTTTTCGGATGTTTGGCCTTCCCCTGCCCGGCCGGATCCCCGCCTGTGCGGCCGCCCTGGGAATTCTGGCGCTGTGGTGCCCGCTCAAGCTGCCGATTTCCCACACAGCCTGGAATCTGGCCCACGCGGCGCTGTTTCTGGGCAGCCTTCTGGTGCTGGTGTGGGCCTGCGCGGCCCGGCGGCCGGGGGCCTGGCTGGCTTTGACCGGCCAGGCATTGAGCCAGGGTCTGCGGATGGTGATGGCTTTGAGCGGTCTGACCGAGATGACAGTGGGCCTTTCGCTGTGCACCATCCAGTATGCCAAGCTGTTCAATCTGCCCTTTCTTCTCTGCGGCATGTGGATCATCAGCCGCAAATTTGCGGAACAGTTCACCCGTTCGGAGCAGCTCTCCGCCCAGCTGGAAGCGGTGAACCGGGGGCTGGAGCAGCAGGTGGAGCAGCGCACCCGGGCCCTGCGGGAGGAGCAGGTGCAGCGGGTGGCCTTTATGGCCAACGCGTTTCACGATCTTCGCACCCCGCTGTTTGTGGCGCAGGGCTGCCTGGACCAGCTGCCGCGCGCGGAGGGGGCCGAACAGCCGCTGACGGTGCTGCGGGACCGGCTGGACTTCATGCGCAAGCTGGTGGAGGACATGTTCCTGATGGCCAAGCTGGAGGAAAAACAGGTGATCTTTGACGAGGACCGGGTGCCGCTGGCGCCGCTGGCCGAGCGGGTGACCGACGGGCTGCGGGATGACGCGGCCCGCCAGCAGGTGCGGCTGACCCTGGAGTTGCGGGACCGGTGTGTGGCCTGGGGGGACGATCTGCGGCTGGAACAGGCGCTGCAAAATCTGGTGACCAACGCGCTGCACCATACCCCCGCCGGCGGGGTGGTGACGGTGCGGCTTTACGCCGAGGGTGCCGACGCCTGCCTGGAGGTGCGGGACACCGGCCCCGGCATCCCGCCCGAGGAACAGGACCGGGTCTTTCTGCGATACTATCGCGCGCCGGGGGCCAAGCGGCAGGGCTCCAGCGGGCTGGGGCTTTCCATCGCGCAGCAGATCGTGGTGCAGCACCAGGGGCGCATCACCCTGGACAGCCGCCCCGGGCAGGGGTCGGCGTTTACCATCCGGCTGCCCGCGGTGCGGCGGCCGGCCAGCGAAGCCTGAAAGCAGCGCCAACCCATAACGCGCCGGCGTGCCAGGGCGAAATCCCCCGGTACGCCGGCGCGTGTTGTTCTGTATGCCGGTTCAGGCGGTGAGCTCCGCGCCCATCCGCTCGCAGTATTTTTCCCGATACTTCTCCATGCTTTCCCGGTAGCCGGGCAGCGCGCCGGTGTGCAGTTCCCGGCGCAGGGCATGGGCGTCCAGCGTTTCGTTGCGGCGCATCCCCACCAGGCGGGCCGCGATGTTGGAGCAGTGGTCCGAGATCCGCTCCAGGTCGGTGAGCACATCCAGGAAGATGATCCCGCTCTCCAGCTGGCAGGCGCCGTCCCGCAGACGGTCCACATGGCGGCGGCGCATGGTGGTGCAGAGCAGATCGATGGTCTCCTCCAGCGGCTCCACCTGCTCCAGGCACTGGCTGCCGGGCTCGCCAAAGGCCTGGTTGGTCAGCTGCAGGATCTCCTGGAGCGCGTCGGACAGCACCGCCATCTCCTCGTAGGCGGCCTCGCTGAAGGCCAGTTCCTTGTCCCGCATCTCCTCGCCCCGCTCCCGCACGTTGATGGCGTAATCCCCGATGCGCTCAAAATCGGTGATGAAGCTGATCAGTTCGTTCACCTGCTGGTTCTCGTCCTCCGAGAGCTCATGCTCGCTGATCCGCACCAGATAGTTGCTGACCCCGACCTCCATCTTGTCGATCAGGCTTTCCCGCTGGTCGATCTGGTCGGCCTGTTCCTCGTCGTAGGTTTTCAGCAGCGGCAGCGCCAGCTGCACGTTGCGGGCCGCCCGGCTGCCCATCTTGGCCACGGCGTTGCGGGCCTGCTGCAGCGCCACCGCCGGGCTGGTGAACAGGCGCTCGTCCAGCACCGGCATGGTCAGGTCGGGCTCGCCGCCGGGCTTGTCCGGGATGGTGCGTTCGGCCAGCCAGGCCAGCACCCGGGTAAAGGGCATGAACAGCAGGGTGACCACCACATTGAACAGGGTGTGGAAGTTGGCGATATCCCCTTTGTTCATCACATCATACCAGAACGGAAACAGCCCCGCCGCCCGCAGGCCGTAGATGCCCAGCAGGAACACGATGGTGCCGATGATGTTGAAATACAGATGGACCACCGCGCTGCGCTTGGCGGCGGTGGACGCGCCCATGGAGGCGATCAGCGGAGTGGAACAGGTGCCGATGTTCTGCCCCAGGATAATGGGAATGGCGCTGCCCCAGGTGACCGCGCCGGTGGCGCTGAGGGCCTGCAGAATCCCCACGCTGGCCGAGGAGCTCTGGATGGCCACCGTGACCAGCGCCCCCGCCAGCACACCCAGCAGCGGGTTCTGCAATTTGGAGAACAGGGTCAAAAACAACTCGCTCTCCCGCAGCGGATAGACGGCGGTCTCCATGGTGAACATGCCGGTGAACAGGATGCCGAATCCCATAAGCACCTGGCCGATGGTGCGCTTTTTGGGGGATTTGAAAAAGACGAACAGAATGGCGCCAGCCAGCGCCACCAGCGGCGAAAAGGTTTTGGGGTTGATCAGGGTCAGCAGCAGATTGTCGCCGCCGATGTCCGCCAGGCGGATCAGCTGCCCGGTGACGGTGGTGCCGATGTTGGCCCCCATAATGACCCCGATCGCCTGGGACAGCTGGAAGATCCCCGCGTTGACCAGGCCGATGCAGATCACGGTGGTGCCGGCGCTGGACTGGATCAGGCCGGTGATGATGGCGCCCAGCAGCACCGCCCGCCACACCGAGCAGGTGAGCTTCTGCAGCACCTTTTCCATTTTTCCGCCGGCGATCTTCTCCAGACCGGCGCCCATAATGGACATTCCATACAAGAACAGACCGATGCCGCCGGCCAGATTGATCAGGTCAAATATCGTCATACGCACGCTCCATTGTCCGCTGTGGTACGGGGCTCCACGCCCGGTCACGCCCCGTTGCGCAATGCCCTATACGGTTTTATTATACCAATCCCGGGCCCGATTGCCTAGCGTTCCGCGCACTTTTCTTTTACATTTTCTTCACTTTTTCTTTACCTTTGGCCAACCTTTGGCATAAAGCACCGCGGCGGCGGCCCCGAAACGAGGCCGCCGCCCCGGTGTATGGATACAGGATAGAATAGCAAAAAATCAGATCTCGTACCAGCGGATCTCGTTGGCGTCCATGTCCAGCTCAAAGCTGGAGCCGTCGCCCTTGTAGACGGTGGTGCTCTGCGGCTCGTAGGTGTTGTTCACCACGCAGTACTTGCCGTTCTTCACATAGGCGTGGACCTCCACGTTGAAGTTGGAGCTGAACCACTTGTGCAGTTCATCCTCGCTGTGGCTGGCCCACAGGATGGAGCGGTACAGGATGCGGCTGTTCTCAAAGCTGTACAGCTCAATGTCATCGTCTTTGATGAGCATGTTCATCAGGCCGAACACGATCATCACCATGATGGCCAGGGTCACGCCCACGGCGGCACCGCGGCCGGCCTGGGTCTCGATGATGCCCTTGCCGCCAAAGACAATGTTCATCATGTACACCACCGGCGAGATGGTGCTCAACTCACTGGTGACCGGGCTGAACATCTTGGACCAGACGAAGAAGGTGATGGTGTTGATGGTCCAGAAGGTCAGGTTGGTCTTGAAGACGTTGCGCAGCAGCGGCAGGGTGATGTAGCGGAACTGGGCCACCTTGGAGGCGCCGTCGATGGTGGCTGCCTCGTACAGGTCGGCGGGGATGCGCTCAATGCCGGACAGGAAGATCAGCATGTAGTAGCCCACCGCGCCAAAGATAAAGGCGATCAGCATGCTCCAGAACTTCATGGTGGAACCCAGCCATTTGATGGGGTCGCCGCCGAAAAGCTGGATGATGTCGTTGAACATGCCGTACTTGTCACTGAAGACATACTGGGTCCACATGGTGGCCAGGGCCACAGCGCTGATGACGTTGGGCAGGTAGATGATGGCGCGGAAGGTGGCCTTGCCGCGCACACCGCTGGTCAGGATGACCGCCATCAGCAGGCTGATGAGCAGGGTCACGATGCCGCCCACCACCCAGATGCGCAGGATGTTGAACATGGCGCCCTTAAAGCTGGGGTTCTTCCACAGGGCCGTAAAGTTGTCGATCCCCACAAAGGTCCATTTGTCGAAGCTCGCCGTGACGGTGGACACATCAAAAAAACTCATGAACACGGTGCGGATCACCGGGTACAGGAACATGATGCAGAAACACAGCACAGCAGGGGTGAGGAACGTGACGATCATTTCCTTGTCTTGTTTCACGAAACAGTGCACCCTCTTTCACACTTACACGATAGATACAAGAAAGGCATGGCGGCGGTTCTTCCGCCGCCATGCCCAATTTCGGTCTATACCAAAGAGTTGGGTATGCGCTTAGTACAGAGCGTCCATGGAGTCCACGAACTCCTGCGCGGTCATGGTGCCCTCAAACAGCTGAGCCAGATACGCAGTCAGGGATTCCTTGATATCAGCGTTGTCGTTCAGGCCCATGTTCCAGTCGTACACGTCGGTCTGGGCATTGAAGCCATCCCGCACGCCGGCGATCATCTCGGGCCACTCGGTGTTGCGGGTGTCGACCGGGATGCTGCTGGTCTCCAGCGCCATGGTCTGATCCCATTCGCCGCTGGTGATGAACATGATGAAGTCAAAGGCAGCCTGAGCATTGGCGCTGTTCTTGTTCACAGCCATCGCCTGGGCGCCGATGTTGGCCACGGTGGCAGGATCGGTGCCGCCCATGTCGGGGAAGTTGAAGAAGCCCCAGGTCTCGTCGCAGTCGGTGTTGTTGGTGATCTCGCTGGGAACCCAGGAAGCGTTGATGACCATGGAAGCGGTGCCAAAGCCGATCTCGTTCTCACCGGCGGGGTAAGCGTCGGGAGAGGTGCTGCTCAGGTAGCCGTTCTCCTTCAGGTCCACGATGGCCTGAGCGGCCTGCTTGGCAGCCTCGTTCTCAGCCCAGCCGCCTTCCTTGGCCAGGGTGGAGACAGCCTCCTGGCCGATCAGGCGGGCCAGCAGGAAGCCGTAGGCGTACATGGTGTAGGCGTCATCCTGCGCCAGAGCGGTGTAGCCGGCGTCCTTCAGAGCCTTGCAGGTGGTCAGCAACTCATCCCAGGTGGTGGGAACGATGGCGTTGCCTTCCTCGTCCACCAGACCGGCGGCCTCAAAGCTGCTCATGGTGAAGAACACGCCGGAGGTGTAGGGCTGGTAGGGGATGCAGACCAGGCTGCCGGCCCAGCGGCGCACCGCGGCGGGCAGAGCGGCCACGGCAAAGTCCTCATAGCCGGCGGCAGCGGCCATATCCTCCAGATCGTAGCAGTAGCTGCTGAACTGGGTGGACACGCGCTGGAAGTCGTCGTCGAACACGTCGATGCTCTCGCCGCCGTCCAGAGCCGCGGCCAGAACGGTGGTGATGTCACGGCCCTTCCACTCGATGTTCACGTGGATGCCGGTCTCGGCCTCGAAGGCCGCGGCAGCCTCCGCGATCACCTTGCCCTGGGGCTCCTCGCTGGTCCACATGGACCAGTAGGTGATGCTCTGGGCGGCGGTGCTGCTGTCACCGGCGGCGGAAGAACCGCCGGCCGGCGCGCTGCTTCCGGTGTCGCCGCCGCAAGCCGCCAGGCTTAGAGCCATGGCCAGAACCAGCACAATTGCCAGAATCTTTTTCATTGTTTGCTCTCCTCCTTAATTCTTATCCTTTTACCGGCGAACGATCCCGATCGCTCTGCGTATGTGCCCGAAGCACATACGCAGAGCGGCGGGGCGCCCCGCCGGTCCGATCATTGGGCGCCGCTTGCGCGGCACTCTCCACACTTACAAGTATACTAACTTGGCGTGTCAAAACAAGCAAATAGTGCTGACTATTTTATAAATATTGTCTTGTTGCTGTTTTGTAAAAAATGATTGCAATTCTTTTGTTGTTTTTCATGTATTCTTTACACAAAATTCTTTGCAAAATTTTGTAAGCCCTTTTCTCCGCTTTTCGACGATTCCCGCCATTCCCATTCTTGCGTCTTTGCCCCCGTCGCGGTATACTTAATACGCCGATTCCTAGTAAAAACGCGCGTGCGCGCGCGAAAATGCCTCTCGCAAGATTGCTAAAAAAGGCAGGTGTTTTCCATGAGCAATACCCGCTATGATTTTACCCCCCGGGTGCGGGTGCAGAGTTCGGTAAATCTGCTGTATGTGACCCGCAGCCGCTACGGCGGCGACTGGCACAGCCTGCTGCACGCGCACCACTGTGCCGAACTGTTTTACGTGCTCAACGGTTCGGGATTCTTCCAGGTGGAAAACGAGCAGTTTCCCCTGCGGCCCAACGATATGGTGCTGGTCAATCCCCAGGTGGAGCACACCGAGGTCAGCTTTTCCGACAGCCCGATGGAATACATTGTGATCGGGGTGGAGGGGGTGCATTTTCTGGATGAGCGGCAGAACGAGACCCGCTATGTGCGGCTGACCAATCTGCCCGACCGGGAGGATTACCTGTTCTATCTGCGCACCCTGCTGCGGGAGATGGAGCATCCGGACCTGGGCCATGAGATCATCTGCCAGGGCCTGACCGAGGTGCTTCTGGCCCAGCTGAGCCGCCATATCCTCCAGGTAGAGCAGAAATCCGGCCAGCGCAAGGCCGGGCACGAATGCGCCAAGGCCCGCCGGTACATCGACGAAAATTTCACCGAGAACATCACCCTGGACCTGCTGGCCGAGTTGACCCACATGAACAAATACTATCTGGTGCACGCCTTCAACCGGGAGATCGGCTGCAGCCCCATCAACTATCTGATCGCCCGGCGCATCACCGAGAGCAAACGGCTGCTGGCCACCACCAACCATTCGGTCAGCCAGATCAGCCAGGTGCTGGGATTTTCCAGCCCCAGCTACTTCAGCCAGAGTTTCAAAAAGGCGCTGGGGGTGGGGCCCAGCGAGTACCGGCGCCGGGCCCAACGCCAGGCGACCGCGTCCGACGGGGTCAAATCCGCGGACAAATGAACCACAAAGCGGATTTTTGTGCAAAGAACGGGGCTGTTTTTGCTCTTGCGTCCCCTGGGATCAGCCCGTAGAATAATAACCAGAGAATCCATTCCCGCTACCCGCGGCCGCCCGCCGGCGGCCGGTTTTGCAAATTGAAAGGAGTCTGTATCATGAAGAAACCGATCCTTGTTGTCATGGCTGCCGGCATGGGCAGCCGCTACGGCGGCCTGAAGCAGATCGACCCGGTGGGCAAACACGGCGAGGTCATCATCGACTATTCCCTGTTTGACGCCCGGCGCGCCGGTTTTGAGACGGTGGTCTTCATTATCAAGCACGAGATCGAGAAGGAGTTCAAGGAGGCCATCGGCAGCCGCATGGAGAAGCACATGAATGTGCGCTACGCCTTCCAGCAGCTGGACAACCTGCCCGAGGGCTACTCGGTGCCGGAAGGCCGCACCAAGCCCTGGGGCACCAGCCACGCCATCCTGAGCGCCGCCGCCGAGATCGACGGACCCTTCGCCGTGATCAACGCCGACGACTACTACGGCCCCGAGGCGTTCCAGGTGATCTATGATTATTTGAGCACCCACCAGGATGACGCGGTGTATGAGTACAGCATGGTGGGCTACCTGCTGAAGAACACCGTGACCGAGAACGGCCATGTGGCCCGGGGCGTCTGCGTGACCGACGCGGACGGCTATCTGACCAGCGTGACCGAACGCACCAAGATCGCCACCTACGAGGGCGGCATCCACTTCACCGAGGACGACGGCAAGACCTGGACCGACGTGGACGGGGACACCATCGTTTCCATGAACCTGTGGGGCTTCACCGAGAGTTTTGTGGGCGAGGCCAAGGCCCGCTTTGCCAAGTTCCTGGACAAGGCTCTGGTGGAGAATCCGCTGAAGGGCGAGTACTTCCTGCCCAGTGTGGTCAGCGAGTTGATCGCGGAGGGCAAGGCCCGGGTCAAGGTGCTGCACAGCACCGACAAGTGGTATGGGGTCACCTATAAAGAGGATAAGCCGGTGGTGGTGCAGGCCATTGCCGACAAAACCGCCGCGGGCCTGTACCCGGAAAAGCTGTGGGAGGACTGAACCGCTATGAAATGCACCGCTGAACAGATCCTGAATGAAGCCCTGGCCGCCTGGGACTGGAACGGCCAGGTGGCCGGCGCGCTGCGCTACGGCGCGGGCCACATCAACGATACCTTCTGCGTGTATGTGCAGGATGAGGCCGGCGACTGCGTTCGCTACATTCTGCAGCGCATCAACACCAACACCTTTACCGACCCGGAAGGCCTGATGGAGAACATCTGCGGGGTGACCGGCTACCTGCGCAAGGTGATCGAGGAGCAGGGCGGCGACCCGATGCGGGAGACCATGAACGTGGTGCCCACCCGGGAGGGCAAGGCCTGGTACGCCGACTCGGACGGCGGCGCCTGGCGGGTGTACACCTTTGTGGAGGGCACCGTCTGCCTGCAGAAGGTGGAGCAGCCCCAGGACTTCTTTGAGAGCGCGGTGGCCTTCGGCAACTTCCAGCGCCAGCTGGCCGGTTACGACGCGGCCACCCTGCACGAGACCATCGCCCGGTTCCACGACACCGCCAACCGGTACGCCAACTTTGAAAAAGCTCTGGCGGCTGACGCCTGCGGCCGTGCCAAGGATGTGGCGGAGGAAGTGGCCTTCGTCAAGGCCCGCAAAGAGGACTGCAGCTACATGATGAACCTGCTGGCCGAGGGCAAGCTGCCGCTGCGGGTCACCCACAACGACACCAAGCTGAACAATATCCTGATGGACAAGGCCACCCGCAAGGGCATCTGCGTGATCGATCTGGACACCGTGATGCCGGGCCTGGCCGCCAACGACTACGGCGACTCCATCCGGTTCGGCGCCAACGACTGCGCCGAGGACGAGCCCGACCTGTCCAAGGTGAACTTCAGCCTGCCGCTGTTTGAGAGTTACACCAAGGGCTTTTTGCAGGCGGCCGGCGACGCGCTGACCCCGCTGGAGAAGGAGACCCTGCCCTGGGGCGCCAAGCTCATGACCCTGGAGTGCGGCATCCGGTTTTTGACCGACTACCTGGAGGGGGACCACTACTTCCGCACCCATCGCCCGGGCCAGAACCTGGACCGCTGCCGCACCCAGTTCAAGCTGGTGCGGGACATGGAGGCCGCCTGGGATGAGATGGCCGCCATCGTGAAAAAATACAGCTGATTCTTCGCTCTATGCAAGGAGCGGCGCCCCGCGCGGGGCGCCGCTCCTTTTTGCTTGTCAGCAGGACATACCGTTGGCCTGCATATAGGCAGCCAGTTCCAGGCCGTGGTTCTGCTCAGCCTGCTGGATGCCGGCCAGCACCTGCCGGGCGGCCGGGTCGTTGAACTCAAACACCGCCGTGTTGTACACCGCCGCCACATACTTTTCGGTGGCCAGCAGGTCCGCCAGCAGATAGGCGTCGCTCTGCTTTTCGGCGCGGGTGGTCTTGGCTTTCAGATCCTTGGCCGGTTTGGGCTGGCTGTTCTGCGCCTTGCTCTGGCCCTGCTGGGCGGGCATCTGCCCCGCCAGCATGCCGGTCACCGTGTCACAGTGGCCCTCCTCCGCCTGTTCGATCTTTTTCAAAATCTGTTTCAGGCCGTCGTCGCAGGCAGCCTCGGCCGCCTTATGGTATTTTTCGGCGCAGAGTTTTTCCTCATTCTGCAGATCCTTCAAAAAATTCTTTTCTTTCTGTGTCCAGGTCATACCATCTCGCTCCTTTCGGGTTTGGGAACAGTATGCCCGGACGAGCGGCGCGTATGTATCGCCGCACAAAACTCCTTGTTTTCCGTTACGACCGCCGCTTTTTGACCACCAGCACGGCACCGGCGACCAGGGCGGCCGCGGCCAGCGCCAACAGCAGGCACAGTATGACCGGCGGCGTGCCGGCCGAAGCATCTTCCACGACCGGGGCAGTTGCTTGTGCGGGGGCGGAGTTTTGTGCCGGGGCGCTCCCATTGACCAGCACATAGGTGCTGAAGTGGGTCAGGGTGGCCGTAAAGGTATTGTCCGCTTCATCCACCTTGATGGGGATCTCTTCCCGCTCGCCGGCATCCGGCACGTAGAACATCTTCAACCCGTCCGCGGAAAGATGGCCGGGGATCTGCGCGGTAAAGGTCACTGGCTCGCTGGGCTGTACCGGCTGTTCATCCAGCAAAGCGTCGATCTCCCACACCGTCACCCGGTCCATGGTGGCCATATCCGCCAGCGCGGTCTCCACCCGGTCGTAGATCTCCCCTTGGGTGACCGGCTCCACCCGGATAATCGTGCCGCCGGCAAAAACATCCCGGGCATTCTCCAGCACAATCGAATGTTCCGTGTTGTTGTCCACCACGACCAGGCGTTCCGCTTCGTCGGCCGGTTCAGCGGTGGGCGCAGCGGTGGGCTGCGCCGCGCGCGCTGTGGGCCGCGGCGTGGCTGCGGGCACGGAGGCAGGCGCGGGCTGGGTCACAGGGGCCGCGGTCGGCCGGGATACCGGCGCGGCGGTCGGATCCGGCGTGGGCTGAACGTCCGGCGTGGGTGCCGGGTCCGGGCTGGGCACCGGGGCGGGCGAAGGCTCCGCGTCGGGCGAAGGCTCCGGATCAGGGCCGGGGACGGCGGCCGGCTCAAACTGGCCGGATACGCTGACCGGGCCCGCCGGCATAAGGAACGTATAACTTACACCCGCCTGCTGCACCGTCACATTTTGCTGGACGCCGCTGGCGTCGGCCACAACAAGGCTTCCGTCCCGGAAACGATACCCGACAGCAGGCTGCGCCGTCACGGTGACGGTATCGTTCAGACCGGCCTCGCCGGCGGAAGCGGTCAGGGTCCCGTTTTCTGCCGCCGCCACGGTGACCGGCCAGGTCTGCCTGGCAAACTCCGCCCGGATCTCCCCGTCCGCGGCAACGTTGGCAACCGTCCAGGTGCCGTTTGCCTCATTCAGTACGGCGGCCTGGTCGCCCAGGGTCACCCGCTCTACCCGGAAGCCCGGGTCCGGGATCGCCTGCACCACCGCGGTGCCGCCCGTCTGGACCTTCTGCGCGGCCGGCTTGACAGCGCCGCCCTCATTGGCCGCGGCGCTCAGGGTGTGCATGACCGTATCGGCCCCCACAAAGGTCACCTGTATCCGCAGATCGCCGGTGACCGGGCTCACGGTGAGGGTATCCCCCTCGGCGGGCACCGCCCAGGGCTGCCCGTTTACCGCAATGCCGCCCACGATATGCCCTTCATTGGGTAGCATCCGGATCTGCGCTTCGCCGCCGTCAAAGACTTCGCTCTGCAGCACTTCGACCTGGCCGTTGCCAACAGCCTCGGCCTGCACGGTGTGATCCGGGATCGGCTCAAACGCCGCCTCCAGAGTCACCCCCTGGGCCGGCATCCGGAACTTGAACGTGCCGTCCGGCATGGTTTCCGGCAGCAGGGTGCCGCCGTCCGCCAGCAGGATCTTCAGGCTGCCCGCAGCCAGGCGCATACCGGCGTCGGGCTGCGCGGTCACCACGACCTCCTGCCGATAGGCGGCGGTCCCCTCCACCGAGACGGTCAGCTGACCGCCGGTGATGCCGGCCGCGATCTGCACCGGGTACGGTTCGGCCGCAAACTGCGCGGTGACATCCACCGCACCCGCGGGCATAACAAAGGTAAGGACGCCGGGTTCCGTTTCGGTAAGGGTCTGTTCCGCGCCGTTCGGGCCGGTGACCTTCAGCGAACCGTCCACCAGCCGGTAGCCCGTGAACTCCTCCACCCGCAAGGTGACCGTATCTCCCTGCACCGCCTTCAGGCTGGAGGGGGTCACAACGCCGCCCTCGCCGGTGTTCAGGCGGATCTCGTACATCGCCGGGGCAAACACCACCTGCACCTGGGTGTTCTGCTGGATGTTGGTCAGCAGCAGACGGCCGTCCTCCGGAATGCTCCAGGAGCGGTTGTTCACCAGGATCTTGCTGACCTGATACCCCTCATTGGGCAGCAGCTCGATCACCGCGCTGCCGCCGGGCTTCTGCTGCGCAGCGGTGAGCAGACGGGCGCTGCCGTTTTCACTGGCCGCCACCGATACCGCCAGGCTGTCGGCAGCCGGTCCGCCCTCCCCCAGCCGCGCCACCCCCGCATAGTCCCCGCGGCTGTAACCGCCGGTGACCGTCACGGTCAGCAGATGGTTTTGGTTGCTCTGGGTATCGGGGGCCTCCACCCGCCACATCCGGGCGGACACCTTGCCGTTGGTGCCCAGCGTATCGGTGGTCAGCGTCTCGGGCTGTACCGGCTTGCCGTCCAACTCAAAGGTAAACTGGCCGTACACATTGGTATCGCTTTTGTCGCCCATCGGGGTGACGCCGGCATACAGCTGCACGCCGGTACCATAGAACTGCACGCTGAAGGATGCGCCCTCCTTTTTGGTGCGGGTAAAGCCCAGGTTCTGGTTCTGCGCGTCCTGTACGTGCGCGACCCAGCCGTTCTGCTCATCCGGGTCCGCGTTGAATCCGCTGTTGTCAGACCCCATGTTCTTTTCTGTGACGGGGGCCGGATCGTAGAGGAAATGGTTGCGGGCGGATACGTCGGTGACCCGCTGGTTCAGGTATTCCTGCACCGCTGCCGGGCCCTGGCTGTTGGTCTCGGTCAGGTCGGCGGGCAGTTGGCCCACCCAGGTGACCCGGGCGCCGTCGATGCCGGCCTGGCTGGCGGCGGTTTTGCGGATCGTCAGGGTATGGACCCCTTGCGTCAGGCCTTCAAACACCAGGCTGCCCTGGCCATTGGTGCCGGCCTTCCACTGGGGTTCCCCTTCGTCGCTGGTGATGGCCGCCTGGATGTATTGGGCCTGGTCCGCCCGCAGCAGCAGTTCCACCCCGGTGCCGTAGAAGGTAAAGGTGGCCTTAGCGCCGTTCCAGTTGGAGAAATGCCCGTCGTTTTCCAGCGGATATTGCGTCATGCTCGAGCCGTTCCTCTCGGTTTCCCGATAGGACCAGAGCGAATCGTAGTTGAACCGGAACAAGCCGGTGCCCATGGTGTTGTCGTTCACCGTGAGGCTGGCGGGCCGGGCAGGGTCCACGGCGGTGAGCGCGGTGTCCACTTCATACACGGCGGGCAGGCCCTGCGCCGCGGTGATCTGAAGCCGGATCCCGGCGGCCTGCACCGCATCGGCTGCCGCACAGGTCCAGATCCCGGCTTCGGGCACAGCCGCGCCCAGAGCGACCCATTCGCCGGCCGCGTTCTTATACTCCACCGTCATGGCCTGGATGGCGGCGCCCTTTTCGGTCACGGTCACCTGGTTCAGAGCCGTGGCCGCAAAGGTCTTTTCCAGCGTATAGCTGTCGGCCTCCTGCTGGGGCTGCCAGTAGGTGGCGGGATGGCCGTCAAAGGCGAAAGAAGCGTACGCGCCCTCTTTTTGGGAGGTGGCGGAGGCGGTGGTGTTGATCGCCCAGAAGTACAGATTGGCCTCGCCGCCGCCCAGCACCACCGTAAAGCGGCCCTGTTCGTCCAGGGTGACCGGCTTCAGCGCGCCGTTGTTGTCCTTGTCCACCTCATACAGGGTGTAATTGGCGTCCACAAACGCGGGATCGGTTGTGATGGTGATCCGCTGGCGGGTATTCGCGGACGAGCCCGCCTCCCGGGCGGGGATGTTGAACTGGTTGTACTTCTCGGCGGTGCCGGCCACCAGGCCGTTCATGACCATGAACGCCTTGGGCGCGGTGGAATCGGCAAAGTACTCTTTGATCTCGCTCTCATACAGGCCGGGCAGGGTGTTGAAGTAGCCCAGCACCACATCGCCGGTCTTGCCGCTGTGCGCGGTGGACAGGCTCTCCACATCCACGGCCGCCAGCCCGAACTCCTGGTTCTTGGCCGCGGATTCGGACGACTCAAAATCCCCTCTCCGGAAACCGGACGCGGTGGCGTTGTTCTCCCGGCCCAGCTCACCGATCTTGAACATGATCCAGTCGTTGTTCAGCCGGGTCAGCTGGTCGTCGATGGCATGCACCCGGTCGATCAGTTCGCCCCATTCCAGCAGGCCGCGGGTAGGGGTGCCGTCCTCGTCCCACAGATAGGAGCGGTCAAACTGGTACTCCACCCGGAAGAAGTTCAGCCACTTCATACCGGACAGGATCGAGGTGTTCAGCACCAGATTTTTGTTGGACTGGGTATGGTTGAAGGCAAAGGCGTCCAGATACTGCCCGAACAGGATCGGCTGCGCGCCGGTACCGTCCACCCCGCCGTAGGCCAGCCGGCGGTAGCGGTCCCAGGTAGGCAGGTTCAGCAGCTGGCGGGCCGCGCCTTTTTGCACGTTGGCGTTGGACAGGTTGATGCTGGAGGGATTGGCCCAGCTGCTGTCTCCGTAATAGTCATCCCATGTGAGCAGATCCGGCTGGGCAATCCGCAAATACTCTTGCAGCTGGTTCTCACCCCACTGGTTGGGGAACTGGTTTGTATGCAGGATCACGCCGGGATAATGCTGACGGGTCCATGTGAACCATTCTCCAAACGCCTCGGCCTCGCTGGTGCTGTAGCCGCCTTCATCACCAAAGCAGAAGCTGATCGCGTTGCGGATGTAGGGCAGCATGGATTCCGGCACAAACTCCCGGGGTTCGCCGGCGTTGGCCATGTTGTTGCCGCCGAAGGGCGCCTTGGCGATGCCCCACAGGGAATCCGGATTGTACAGCATGTAGTCGGCGTTTTCAAAGTCGGGGTCATAGAACAGCGGGCCGTCATAGCCGAACTGCTCGGCCTCCTCCACGGTGGGGGTGCCGCGGCCATAGCCGCCGCTGGGGGTCCAGCCCAGCATGGGCAGGCCCCGTTCCACCACGGTAGCCTGGCCGGAGGCCAGGTACTGATGCCGGTCCTCATGCTGCCAGGGCACCGACGCGCCGTCGGGGGCGGGCAGCTTTTCAGGCACTTCGCCCGAATCCACAAAGATCATGAACTGGTAGATCCGCAGATCGCTCGCCGGGCGCTGCCAGCGGCCGACCGAAAACCGGATATAGCGCGCGTCGTAGGACACGCCCAGTTCATAGCGGGTAACATTCTGGTGATACTGCGTACCGGTATTCAGATTGCCTTCCGTGACCGGGGTCTCCCAGTGCACACCGTCGGTACTGACCGAGATCTTGGCACGGTTGGTACCCAGTGCCAGGTTGGAGGGCCCGAAAGCCGCCCGGATGCGGCTGACGCTGTACACATCCCCCAGGTCCACGGTGAACAGTTCCACCGGCTCGTCGGTGCCGGTGCCGTCGGGCAGAACATTGCCCGGCACGCTCCAGTAGCTTTCGGTGGTGGTCACATAGCTGCCGTCCGCCTTGCCGCTCTCGGGCAGCACCACCATATTCTCTTTTTTGAGCACCTCAAGCAGCTTGTCCTCGTTGCCTTTATCGGTCGTGACCTTCAAGGCCTGCAGGATCTCCGGGTACTCCGCGATCGGCACCCGGCCCCGGTAGTCGGCGTCGGTCTTGGTGATGGTAACGGTGTACACATTGCTGACGCCGTTGTCCGTGACCTTGACCTCCACCGGATATTCCCCCGGCTCGGCCACGCTCAGCTTGACAAAGCCCTGACCGTTCAGCGCCTGGCCGTTTACCGTGACCTGCGCGCTCGGGGATTCGGCAAAGGGATATACCTGCACCTCGCTCACCGAGCGATAGGCAGTGCCGGTATACTGGGTGACATCGGGATCAAAGCCGATATCGTTGGGGTCGGCCCCCTCCGGATATCCGCCCGGAGCCTGGAGTTCATACACCCGGTCCAGGATCAGGTTGGACAGCCGCGGTAAAGTTCCGGCGGCCCGGACCGGAAGAGCCAGCCCAGGCAGGCCGCTTGCGAACAGCGCAAGGGCACAAAGCAGGCAGAGCAGCCGTCTGCCCGCCCGGGCGGCGGATCGCGCATGGGGCAGTCGCTTCATGGGGATTCCTCCGTTTCGTTGGTCGATGGTTCCTGCCGCTTTTAAGCGCAGCAGCGTCTGTTTTCATCATACCTGCCGAAACGCTGATTAAAAAGTAGACAATTTTGCATTGTGGTGCAATATTTTTATGCTTTATGCGGCAAAGCCGGTTTCCCCCGTGATTTGACGCCCGATCGGCGCCATGGCGGCTTAGGGCCCCGGCCGAAAACCAAAGGCCCTGACGCAAACCGCCCGTAGTTTGTTATTCCGATGTTATCGGGCAAAGTTGATAAAATCTTTTGGATACAGTTCGTAGTCAACGGATGACTGCCACTCTCCCAGCTGGTCCGTCCAGGCGTTTTCGTTGACCCGCAGCTTCGTAAATCCAAGCCGCTCATACACATGCTGCGCCCGCTTGTTTTTCAGATTGGTGTCCAGAACGATCTTCTCAAAGCCCAGATCCCGGAACAGCGCCGCGATCAGCAGGCTCAGCAGGATCTTTCCCGCGCCCTGATCCTGCCTGGAAACATCGCAGATCTTGATGCCGATCTCCGCTGTTCGACCATCCGGGCTGCGATAGTTCATCTCCCCGATGGGCGCATGATCCATCTCAATGATCAGCTGCCTGCCCGTTTTGTCCGAATTTCTCCGCAGGCCGGCCGCGATATCCTCCGCTTTTTCGCCCGTTCCATGGGGAAACCCCGCATACGCCATGATCTTCCCGTCGTTCCACCACCGGGCAAGCTGTTCCGCATCGTCCTCGGTCGCGTTGCGAATGAGCAGATTCTTGTATGCCAGCAGCATGTCCTTCTCCTTTTTATTCAACGGTTGTACGAGGGCCGCGCGCCGGACAAAACAAGAACCCCCCGCCGGAATCCGGCGGGGGGCTTGTTGGTGGGAGCGGGTGGATTCGAACCACCGAAGCAATTATGCAACAGATTTACAGTCTGCCCCCATTGGCCGCTCGGGAACACTCCCACATGTTCGCCGCTCTCAACGAGTGCTTGATTATTATAGCAGGCGCAGCGGGAAATTGCAAGCCTTTTTGCAAAAAAATTTCCCGACCGGTCCGCTCCGGCACTTCATGACAGAAAAGTTACAATTTGTACTTATTTCCGGACGGCGTTTCTGGTATAATAAAAATCGTTAATCAGATTAAACATCCAACATCGTGCAAAAGGAGGGAGTGCGTCTTATGACCGCCGTATCTGAATATTCCAAGGTAACGCCTGAACTGGAACAGCTGGCCAACCTGTGCCGGGCCAACAATACCATCGACCCGCAGGACTATGTGCGCTATGACGTGAAGCGCGGCCTGCGCGACCTGAACGGCAACGGTGTGGTGGCCGGGCTGACCGAGATCAGCGAGGTCTACGCCAAGGAAAAGCGCAACGGGGAATCGGTGCCGGTGCCCGGGCGGTTGTTCTACCGGGGCTACGCCATTGAGGACATCGTGCACGGCTTTATCGACAGCGGCCGTTTCGGTTTCGAGGAGACCGCCTATCTGCTCATGTTCGGGCAGCTGCCCACCGCCGAACAGCTGGCGGATTTTGACCGGCAGCTGGCCTTCTACCGCACCCTTCCCACCAACTTTGTGCGGGATGTGATCTTGAAAGCCCCCAGCCAGGACATGATGAACACCCTGGCCCGCAGCGTGCTGACCATGGCCAGCTACGACGACAACCCGGACGACATCAGCCTGCCCAATGTGGTGCGCCAGTGCATCGACCTGCTGGCCATCTTCCCGCTGCTGTCGGTGTACGGCTACCAGGCGTATTCCTATAAAGAGGGCAACAGCCTGTACATTCACGCCCCCCGGCCGGACCTGTCCACCGCCGAGAACATCCTGACCCTGCTGCGGCCGGACTCCTCCTACACCCCGCTGGAAGCCCATATTCTGGACCTGTGCCTGGTGCTGCACGCCGAGCACGGCGGCGGCAACAACTCCACCTTCACCACCCATGTGGTGACCAGTTCGGGCACCGACACCTACAGCTGCATGGCCGCCGCGCTGGCCAGCCTGAAGGGTCCCCGCCACGGCGGCGCCAACATCAAGGTCATGCAGATGTTCGAGGACATGAAGCGCTCCCTGCCCGACTGGAGCGACGAGGACGCCATCCAGGACTATCTGACCGGCCTGCTGCACAAGGAGCGGTTCGACAAGAGCGGCCTGATCTACGGCATGGGCCACGCGGTCTACTCCATCAGCGACCCCCGCGCCACCCTGCTCAAGGGCTTTGTGCACAAACTCTGCGCCGAGAAAGGGATGGAGAAGGAGTACGGCCTGTACGCCGCGGTGGAGCGGCTGGCGCCCGAGGTCATCGCCAAGGAGCGCCGGATCTACAAGGGCGTTTCGGCCAACGTGGACTTTTACAGCGGCTTTGTCTATCACATGCTGGGCCTGCCCACCGAACTGTACACCCCCATGTTCGCGGTGGCCCGCGTAGCCGGCTGGAGCGCCCACCGGCTGGAAGAACTCATCAACATGGGCAAGATCATCCGTCCTGCCTATGTATCGGTTCTGCCCCGCCGGGACTATGTGCCCATCGGTGAGCGCAAATAACCGGTTTTGTTGGCCGCGCCCTTATTGGAAGGGCGCGGCTTTTCTTTACAAAGGCGGCGAGGTACACTATAATAAAAATGTGTGAGCTTTTTTGCCGAAGCCTCGGCCATTCTGACACAGGAGCGGTTTTGCCCATGAGTTTCAACACCCTGCCCTATCTGGTTTTTCTGCCGCTGGCCGCGCTGGCCTGGCTGGCCGCGCCCCGGCCCGCCCGCGTATGGGTGCTGCTGGCGGCCAACGGGGTGTTCTACGCTTTGGGCGGCACGCCGGGGCTGGCGGTGTTTCTGGTGCTGGCCACGGTGCTGGCCTGGGCGGGCGGAATGGGCATCGGGCGGGGGCGGCGTCCCCGGGCCTGGCTGGCCGGCACCCTGCTGGGCTGCCTGGCGCTGCTGGCCTTTTTCAAGTACAACCAATTCTTCCCGGCGCTGGCCGGGGCGCTGGCCGGATGGGGGCTGCCGGCCTCCCCGAGCGGCGCGCTGCTCATGCCGCTGGGCATCAGCTACTACACCTTCACCGCCGTGAGTTATCTGGTGGACGTGTACCGCAAAAAGATCCCTGTCGAGGGCAGTTTTCTCTATCTGCTGGCCTACACCAGCCTGTTCGCCACCGTCACCGCCGGGCCGATCTGCCGGGCGGGCGACATCCTGCCCCAGCTGCACGCCCCCGCCCGCTTTGAGGAGGGCCGGGTTGTGAACGGTTTGCAGGTCATGCTGGTGGGCTACTTCAAAAAGATCGCGGTGGCGGACATGCTGTTCCGGTTCGTGAACACGGTCTACAGCGACCTGTCCGCCTACTCCGGTCCTGTCCTGACCCTGGCGGCGCTGGGGTACGGGGTGTATCTCTATGCGGATTTTTCCGGCTACTCGGATATCGCCCGGGGCAGCGCCCTGATTTTGGGGCTGCGGCTGCCGGAGAACTTCCGGGTGCCCTACAGCGCCGCCGGCCTGGGCGAGTTCTGGGACCGCTGGCACATCAGCCTGTCCACCTGGCTGAAAGACTATGTCTACATTCCCCTGGGCGGCAGCCGCAAGGGCGCGGTGCGCCGGGTGCTGAACCTGCTGGCGGTGTTTCTGGTCAGCGGGCTGTGGCACGGGGTGGGCCTGGGTTTTGTGGTCTGGGGCCTTTTGCACGGTGTGGGCCGGGTGCTGGAGGTAGTCACCAGGCTGGGCCGCCGCCGCGCCGCCGGGCCGGCGCGCAGGCTGCATGTGGCGCTGACCTTTGTCTATGTGAACGTCTGCTGGGTGTTCTTCCGTTGCGAGACCCTTTCGGACGCCTGGTATCTCCTCACCGCCCAGTTCGCGGGGGGCGATGTGGTCGCCCAGTGCCGGGCTGCAGTGGCGGCGGGCTTTGACGCCACCCCCCTGCTCATGCTGGGGTACGGGGCCTTCTGCGTGGCGGCGGTGGCGCTGCTGACCGTCTGGGACGCCTGGCGGGTGCGGGACCTTTGCGGCGGCGGGGCGGAGATCGCTTTCGCCCGGCTGGGCACGGTGCGCCGCTGGGTGCTGTACTACCTGTTCCTGGCATTCATCTTCGCGGCCTTTCTCATGCAGAACGGCAACCTGGTGGGCAGCGTCAGCTTTGCCTACGGCGGATTTTAAGGAGGGCGCGGTATGAAAAATCTCATCGGGCGGCTGTGCCTGTTCCTGCTGCCGGTGGCGCTGTACCTGGCGCTTTTCGCGGCCTTTGAGCCCTACAACTACTTCGGGCTGCGCGCCGGCGCCACCGATACCAACCAACCTATCTACCGGGTGCGCCGCTATCTGCAGCAGCCGGAGGACGTGATCTTTCTGGGTGATTCCCGGATGGCCCATCTGGATATGGACTTGGCCGGGGAGATTTTGGGCACTCCCTGCGCCAATCTGGCCTTCGGCGGGGCCAGCGAACAGGAGATGATCGATCTGTTCTGGTTCGCCGTCGGGGAAAATCCAAACCTGAAACAGGTGTATCTGGAGGTCAGCTTCTACACGATGAACCGGTACTATGACAAGGACCGGGCGGGCAACATCCGCACCATCGCCCGGAACCCGCTGGCCTATATGCTGAACCTGAGCTACAACCTGGAGATGCTGGCCAACCTGAAAAACACACTGACCGGCACCGCCCCGGCGGCCGGGGACACCGAGACCGCCACCTACACCCCGGCGGATTATCGGGACGAGGCCGGCGATCCCCTGCCCTACCGGCGGCAGCTGATCGACTATGCCGCCACCATCTACGGGGTTGTGACGAGCGGGGCGGACACCCCAGCGGACCCGGCGGAGGCGGTGGCCTATATGACCGACCCGGCCCACCGGGAACTGCGGCAGTGGGAGGTCAACACCGAGCAGCTGGACCGGCTGAAGGAGGTGGCCGCCTGGTGCGCCGAGAACGGGGTGGAACTGGTGTTCGTGGCCCCGCCGGTGGACGCGAGCATCACCGACTGTGTGCTGGAACCACTGGGCATCGGGGCGGAATTTGCCGCGGTGCTGGACCATCTGCGGGCCACCGGCGCGCCGGTGCTGGACTACGAGCTGGGCGGCGGGCACGGTCTGTGGGAGGACCAGTTCTTTGACGGATTCCACATCGACACGGTGTACGGCCTGCCCCAATACACCGCCAGGATGCTGGCGGACGCGGACGCCGCGCTGGGCGGCAACGGATAAAAGGAGGCGCGGCGCATGGCGCTGGATTTTCTGATTTTATACGAGCACACGGTGCGGGAATACGAGAGCGACCTGCTGCTCAAACTGGAACTGGAGCGGCGGGGCTACAGGGTGGCCATCCGCCAGCTGCTGGACCGGAAAAAGCTGGGCCTGTTCGCCTGGAACAAGCCCCGGGTGCTGGTGGGCAGCTGCATGTACGACAACGAGGCCATCAACAGCCATGTGTACAACAACATCGGCCGGTGTGACCGGATCGTGAACCTGCACTGGGAGCAGATGCTCAGCGACACCCAGGAGGAGGGCGACTGGTTCAACATGAACGGCAACGCCAAGAAGTGCATCCAGACCTGCTGGGGCCGCCGCACCGCCGACCGGCTGATCGCCCACGGCATGGACCCAAAGAACACCCCGGTGACCGGCGCGGTGATGATGGACTTTCTGCGCCCGGAATTCGACGGCTATTTCAAAAGCAAGGCCGCCCTCTGCGCCGAGCACGGCCTGGACCCGAACAAGCAGCTGCATCTGTATATCTCCAGCTTCGGCTATGCCAGCATGACCGAGCAGGAGGTCAAGGAACTGAGCGAGATGGCCGGCACCGACTTTACCGGCTTTGCCGCCACCAACCGGGTGAGCATGGCCCAAACGCTGGACTGGTTTGACCGGTATCTGGCCGATCACCCGGAGGTGGAACTGGTCTACCGGCGGCATCCCAGCGAGTGGAACAGCCCGGCCCTGGCCCAGCTGGCCGCCCGGCGGCCCAACTTCCACGTGATCTTTTCTGACAGCGTGAAACAGTGGATCGTGGCGGCGGATTCCATCAGCATCTGGATGAGCACCGCCATCGCGGAGGTGTACATGGCGGGCAAAAGCTGCCATATCCTGCGCCCGGTGCCCATCGAGCACGAGTACGACCCGGTGATCTACGCGGGGGCGAAGTATGTGACCGACTACGAGGGCTTCTGCGCCGCCATGGCCGAGGAGGACCCGCCCTTCCCCATCGCCCGGGAGGTCATCGAGGGGTACTTTGACCCCAGCGATGTCCCCGCCTACAAGCGGATGGCCGACCTGCTGGAGCAGGTGTATCAAGAGCCGCCCCGGGACGCGCCCATGGGCGAGGGGTTCACCCCCCATTTCAACTGGCTGAAATTCTTTGCGCTGTGGGGGGTGCACATTCTGTTCGCGCTGCGGCTGCCCCCGGAAAAGGTGTTCTTTTTCCACAAGGGGCTGGCGAATTTCGCCCAGCGCATCTACGGTTATGTGGAAAAGGCCTATATCCCCAAAGACCAGATCCGGGCGATGGAAGACCGCATCCGCCCCTTTGTGAGGTGACGGGATGAACAGCCAGCTTCGCAAAAACCTGCTCTTCAACACGGCGGGCAGCCTGGTGTTCTATGTGTGCCAGGCGGTGATGAACCTGCTGGTCACCGCGCTGGCGGGGGTGGAGGCCAACGGCCTGCTGGCCACCGCCATGACCATCGCCAACGTGGCGCTGAGCGCCGCCAGCTTCGGCATGCGCACCTTCCAGGTGAGCGATCTGCGCGGCCAGTACGCCGACCGTACCTACCTGCTCAGCCGGTACCTGACGGTGGCGCTGGCCTGGGCGGGCTGCATGGCTTTTGCCTTTGTGAACGCCTACTCCGCCGCCCAGCGGTGTGTGATCTTCCTCTACGCCGGCTACCGGCTGGTGGAGAGCTGGTCCGACGTGTGGCACGCCTATCTGCAAAAGGCCGAGCGGATGGACATTGTGGGCATCAGCTTCGGGGTGCGGGGGCTGCTCACCGCCGGCACGGTGGTGGCGGGGCTGCTGCTGACCCGTGACCTGATCGTGACTTTGGCGGTGCTGCTGGCGCTGAACGCCGGCTATGTGCTGGCGGTGGATATCCCCCTGGCCCGCCGCCGGGCGGACCTGCAAAACCGGGCGGGCGGCAGCGTGGTCTCCCTTTTGTGGCAGTGCCTGCCGCTGGCGGTCTACGCCAGCCTGAACACCAGCATCGGCTCGGTGCCCCGGTACTTCTGCGAGCGCATCCTGGGCGGCGTGGCGCTGAACTATTTCGCCAACGTGTTTTTGCCGGTAATGCTGCTGCAGGTGGCGGCGGTGTACCTGTTTGTGCCCTTCATCACCACCTTTGCCCGGCTGTGGGGCGAACGGGATGCCGCCGGCTGGCGCAAGGCGCTGCGGCGGGGGGTGCTGGCCCTGGCGGCGCTGTGGGCCGCGGGGGCGGCCGGGGTGGCCCTGCTGGGCCGCTGGGGGCTGGGCCTGCTCTATCCCAGCACCCCGGAAATTCTGGCATACACCGGTCTTTTGCAGCCGCTGGTGGTCTGCGCCGTGCTCACGGTGGCCGCCACCGTGCTGTGCAACCTGCTCACCATCGCCCGGGCTATGGGGGCGCTGATCGCCGGCAACCTGATCGGGCTGGCGGCGGCCCTGATCGCCAGCCCGCTGCTGATCCCGGTCCTCGGCCTGTGGGGCACCGCCCTGGCCACCATGGCCGGCCTGGCCGCCCAGGTGCTGGCACTGGCGATATTTTTGCGCCTGGCGGGGCGGCGGCAGTTTGGCTGACAAACCCGCTTTTTCGCAAAACTGCTGACAGAAGTGCCGTTCTCATGGTATAATAAACGGCGACAACGCGGCCCGCGCGCCGCTCCAAGGAGGGAAATACTGCGGAATGAAATACTGCAAGAAGTGCACCATGCCGGACACCCGGCCCGGCATCACCTTTGACGAGGAGGGCGTGTGCAGCGCCTGCCGCCACTACGAGAGCCGCGCCAAGGTGGACTGGAACGCCCGCTGGAAGGAATTTGAGGCCTTGTGCGACAAGTACCGGGGCTGCAACGGCCCCGGCGGCTACGACTGTGCCGTGGCGGTGAGCGGCGGCAAGGACAGCCACTTCCAGGTGTATATCCTGAAAGAGGTCATGAAGATGAACCCGATCCTCTTCAGCGTGGAGGACAACTTCCCCATGACCGAGGCGGGCAAGCACAACCTGAAGAACATCTCCGAGACCTTCGGCTGCACCATCATCAGCTGCAAGCCCAACATCAAGGCCCAGAAGATCCTGATGCGGGCCTTCTTTGAGAAATACGGCAAGCCCACCTGGTACGTGGACCGGCTGATCTACACCTTCCCGCTGCACATGGCCCTCAAGTTCAACACCCCGCTGCTCTGCTACGGGGAGAACGTGAGCTTTGAGTACGGCGGCAACGCCGACGAGGAGACCTACTCCGCCCGCGGCCAGATCGAGAACGGCGTGGCGGTGGGCTTCCCCACCGAGGAGCTGCTGAGCTACGGCGTCAGCGAGAACGACCTGGCCCTGACCAACGCCCCCACCGCCGAGGAGCTGGCCCGTCTGGACCCGTTCTACCTGAGCTATTTCCTGCCCTGGAACAGCTACAAGAACTACCAGCTGGCCAAGAGCCGGGGTTTCCACGACCTGACCCACGAGTGGGACCGCACCCACCACGCCGAGAACTTCGACCAGATCGACAGCCGGGCCTACCTGGTGCACAGCTGGCTGAAGTATCCCAAATTCGGCCACGCCGCCGCCACCGACTACACCGCCCGGTACATCCGCTACGGCATGATGACCCGGGAGGAGGCCATCCCCCTCATCAAGGCGCGGGACGGCGCGCTGGATCCCTTGTGCGTGCGGGATTTCTGCGAGTTCTGCGGCTATTCCGAGACCGAGTTCTGGGCCATCCTGGACAAGTTCTACAACCGGGACCTGTTCGAGAAGGACGCCTTCGGCCGCTGGGTGCTCAAGCACCCCATCTGGGAAGAAAACAAGTAAACCTTTGCGCCGCCGCCCGCCCGGGCGGCGGCGTTTTTTGGCCGTATACCGCGATTTTCTCCCTTTTCCGCAAAAAAGGCTTGACAACCGCCGCCGGCAAGGCTATCATAGTGGCATATTCCAAATCGGCAGAGAAGGAAAGAGTACGCTTTCGGCATTGGCCTTTGCAGAGAGCCCGGATGGTGGAAACGGGCAGGGCACAGGAAGCGGAAGATGGTTCCGGAGCCGCGCGGGCGAAAGGCAGGAGTCTCAAGCTTGCGACGGGTGCGCCCGTTATCGCGCCAGGCTGTAACCGGCACATTTCCGGCGCAGCTGTCAAGGCCGCTTTCCGCGAGGGGGCGGTGAACCAGGGTGGTACCACGGGGTTTTTGTGTCCTCGTCCTTGTATTCGTGTGCAAGGACGGGGATTTTTTATTGCCGTTTTTACGGCGCGGGAGGAGCGAGAAGCATGATCGAGATCGAACATCTGAGCAAGGTGTTTCAGGACAAAAACGGCCGGGTGATGGCGCTGGAGGACGTGTCCGCCACCATCCGGGACGGGGATATCTTCGGGGTCATCGGGATGAGCGGCGCGGGCAAAAGCACCCTGCTGCGCTGTTTGTGCCTGTTGGAAAAACCCACCGCCGGCCGCATCCTGCTGGACGGCAAGGACCTGTCCGCGCTGCGCGGGTCGGAACTGCGCGCCGCCCGCCGCCGGATGGGGGTGGTGTTCCAGGGCTACAACCTGCTGATGCAGAAGACGGTGGCCGAGAACGTGGCCTTCCCCTTAAAGCTGGACAAATACGACAAAGCCGCGGTGGCCGCCCGGGTGGCCGAACTGCTGGAACTGGTGGGGCTGGCGGACAAGGCCGCCAGCTATCCCAGCCAGCTGTCCGGCGGGCAGAAGCAGCGGGTGGCGCTGGCCCGGGCGCTGGCCAGCGATCCGGAGGTGCTGCTGTGCGACGAGCCCACCAGCGCTTTGGACCCGCTGACCACCCGCAGCGTGCTGGAACTGCTGCAGGACATCAACCGCAAACTGGGGGTGACCATCGTGATCATCACCCATGAACTGGACGTGGTGCGGCGCATCTGCAACCGGATGGTGGTCATCGACGAGAGCCGTTTTGTGGAGCAGGGCGACACCGCCGCCATCTTCGCCGACCCCCAGAGCCGCATCGCCCGGCTGCTGCTGGGCAAAAAGGAGGACTGAACCATGCAGGCGTTTTTGAACGAATACGGTATGCTGCTGTTGGGCGGCGTGGGCGAGACCCTTTTCATGACCCTGGCGCCCACCCTGTGCGCCTATCTGCTGGGGCTGCCCATGGGGGTGCTGCTCACCGTCACCAAGGCCGGCGGTATCGCGGAGGCGCCCCGGTTCAACGCGGTCTTCGGCTGGCTGGTGAACATCCTGCGCAGCCTGCCGTTCATGATCCTGATGATCTTCATCATTCCCTTTACCCGGCTGATCGCCGGCACCTCCATCGGGGCCACCGCCGCCTGCGTGCCCCTGACCGTGGCCGCGGCCCCCTTTGTGGCCCGCATGGTGGAGCAGAGCCTGGAGGAGATCGACCGGGGCACCGTGGAGGCCGCCCGCTGCATGGGGGCCACCAACTGGCAGATCGTGACCCGGGTGCTGCTGGTGGAGAGCGTGCCCAGCCTGCTGCGGGGGCTGTCCATCAGCACCATCACCATTCTGGGCTACACCGCCATCACCGGCGCGGTGGGCGCGGGGGGCCTGGGCAACATCGCCTTTCGGTTCGGCTACCAGCGCTACCAGAAGGACCTGATGTATGTGACCATCCTGCTGCTGATTTTGCTGGTCTGCCTGATCCAGGGCGTTTTCAACCGGATCGCCCGCCACGCGGACAAGCGCAGCCGCTGAATCCCGCCCGACCCGCGGCCCGGCCGCGGTGACGAATACATGAGAGCGGCGCCGGTACGGGACGGCCGCCCGGCCCGCCGCCGCTCTCGCCAACCCAAAGAGAGACAGAGGAGTGTTACCCATGAAAAAACTGTTGAGCCTTGCGCTGGTGCTGGCACTGGCGCTGAGTTTGGCCGCCTGCGGCGGCAGCCCGTCCTACAAGATCGGCATCCCCAACGACGCCACCAACGGCGGCCGGGCGCTGATGCTGCTGCAGGATCTGGGAATCCTGACCCTGAAGGAGGGCGCGGGCCTGTCCGCCACCGAACAGGACATCGCGGAAAACCCCTACAACGTGGAGATCGTGCCGCTGGAGGCCGCCAATCTGCCCATCAGCCTGCCGGATCTGGACTTCGCGGTGATCAACGGCAACTACGCCTCCGGCGCGGGCATCGGGGACCAGGTGCTGGTGACCGAGGACGCCGAGAGCGTGGCCGCCCAGACCTACGGCAATGTGCTCTGCGTCAAGGAGGGCAACGAGAACGACCCGGCCGTGCAGGCGCTGCTGGCGGTGCTCATGAGCCAGGAGGTGCAGGACTGGATCGCCGCCAGCTACAACGGCGTGGTGATGCCCATGGGCGCGCAGGAACTGCCCATCCCCGAGATCCCCGAGCCGGTGAGCCTGAACGTGGGCGCCTCCCCCAGCCCCCACGCGGAGATCCTGGAATACGCCAAGCCCATTCTGGAACAGTACAACGTGGAACTGACCATCACCGAGTTTGACGATTACGTGATGCCCAACACCAGCCTGGAGGACGGCAGCATCGACGCCAACTACTTCCAGCACCAGCCCTATCTGGACGACTTCAACGCTGAGAACGGCACCCACATTGTGAGCGTGGGAACCATCCACTATGAGCCCATGGGCGTGTACCCGGGCAAGAGCGACAGCCTGGACGTGTTCTCCCAGTAAGCCTGTATCCCCTGCGGCGCAAGGCCGCGGGGGATTTTTGTCGCATTCCGGCGGTCCTGCCCATTGACAAGGAGAAAGGTTGGGTATAAGGTATAGTGTGGATGGATGGCGCCGCGGCCCCAGGCTGCGGCGCCCTTACCGACCAAACGGCGATCCATACTTTACAAAAAAGAAAGTGAAGGTGCGGCCAATGGCGCGCAAAAAGGCCGGGGCGACCCGGGAGGGGCTGAACATCATCCTGGTGGGATGCGGCAAGGTGGGCGTTTCCCTGGTGGAAAAGCTCAGCCAGGAAGGGCACAATATCACGGTGGTGGACCGGCGGGCCAGCGCGGTGACCGCGGTGACCGACCTGTACGACGTGAGCGGCGTGGTGGGCAACGGCGCCAGCTACCGCATCCAGCAGGAGGCCGGCATCGACGAGGCCGACGTGTTCATCTCGGTGACCGCCTCGGACGAGTTGAATCTTCTGTGCTGCACGGTGGCCCAGAAGGCCAGCCACTGCGCCACCATCGCCCGGGTTCGCACCCCGGATTACAGCGAGGATTCCCAGTATCTGAAGGAAAAACTGGGGCTGGCCATGGTGATCAACCCGGAGCGGGAGGCCGCGCTGGCCATCGCCCGGCTGCTCTGCCTGCCCACCGCCCTGAGCGTGACCAGCTTCGCGGGCGGCCACGCCGAGATGGTGCGGATCCGTATTCCCCAGAACAGCAAGCTGGACGGGCGGTATCTGCGCGAGTTGGGCAAGGAACTGGCCGGGCCGGTGCTGGTCTGCGCGGTGGAGCGCAGCGGCCAGGTGTACATACCGGACGGCGGATTCCAACTGGCCAGCGGCGACGCGCTGACCTTTATCTGCCCCTCCCGGGACTCCAAGCAGTTTCTGGGCCGGATGGGGTTTGAGACCCATCAGGTGCACAACGCGCTGCTGATCGGCGGCAGCAAGGCGGCCTATTACCTGGCCCGGCGGCTGCTGGCGGTGGGGGTGCAGGTGCGGATCATCGAGGCGGACATGGCCCGGTGCGAGGAATTGAGCAACCTGCTGCCCCGGGCCACCATCCTGCACGGGGACGGCACCGACGCCGACCTGCTGCGGGAGGCGGGCATTTTGCAGGCCGAGGCGGTGGTGCCGCTGACCGGCATCGACGAGGAAAACATCCTGCTGACCCTGCACGCCCGCGCGGTGGCCCCCGGCGCCAAGGCGGTGACAAAAATCAACCGGATCATGTTCCCGGAAGCGGTGGCCCGGCTGGACCTGGGCAGCGTGATCTGCCCCAAGCATCTGACCACCGACGCGATCCTGGCCTTTGTGCGCAGCCGGGGCGCGTCCAAGAACAGCAACATCGAGGCGCTGCTGCACATGTTCGACAACCGGGTGGAGGCGATCGAGTTTCTGGCCAGGGAAGGCTCTCCCCTGCTGGACATCCCGCTGCGGGAACTGGCCCTGCGGGACCATCTGCTGATCGCCTGCCTGTTCCGGGATAACCAGACCCTGATCCCCGGCGGCGACGACTGCATCCAGGCCGGGGACCGGATCATTGTGGTCACCACCCATACCGGTCTGCGGGAACTGGCCGAGATCCTGGCGTAAGGGGGTGCGACGATGAATCTTCCCATGATTCGGTATGTGCTGGGCTGGACCCTGGGCATTGAGGGCGCGTTCATGGCGCTGCCCTGTCTGGTGGCGCTGCTCTACGGCGAAGCGGCGGGCTGGTGGTTCGTGCCGGTGGCGCTGGGCGCGCTGCTGGCGGGCGGGCTGATGGTCTGGCGCAAGCCGGCGGATTCCATGATCTATGTGCGGGAGGGCTGCGTGGCCACCGCTTTGAGCTGGATCGTGCTGAGCCTGGTGGGCAGCCTGCCCTTCTGGCTCAGCGGTGAGATCCCCTTTTTTCTGGACGCGGTGTTCGAAACGGTGTCCGGCTTCACCACCACCGGCGCCAGTATACTCAGCGACGTGGAGTCGCTCAGTTACTGCATGCTGTTCTGGCGCAGCTTCACCCACTGGCTGGGCGGCATGGGGGTGCTGGTGTTCCTGCTGATGGTATTGCAGATGCCCGGCGGCAGCCGGATGAACCTGATGCGGGCCGAGAGCCCCGGCCCCTCGGTGGGCAAACTCAAGCCCAAGGTGCGCCAGACCGCCCGCATCCTCTATCTGATCTACCTGGGCATGACGGTGCTGGAGGTGATCCTGCTGCTGGCCGGCGGAATGCCCCTGTTCGACGCGCTGTGTACCAGCTTCGGTTCGGCGGGCACCGGCGGTTTCGGCATCAAAAACGACAGTATGGCCAGCTATTCGCCCTACATTCAATGGGTCACCACCGTGTTTATCCTGCTCTTCGGCACCAACTTTACCATCTATTATCTGCTGCTTTTGCGCCGTTGGAAACAGGCGCTGGGCATGGAGGAGGTACGGCTGTATTTCGCGATCGTGCTGGCCTCCATCGCGGTGATCGTGGCCCAGCTGTGCGCGGGCGGCGCTGCCTTTGGCAAAACGCTGCGGGACGCGGCCTTTCAGGTGGCCTCGATCATCACCACCACCGGATTCGCCACGGTGGACTTTAACCAATGGCCCCAGACCTCCCGCACCATCCTGGTGGTGCTGATGTTCATCGGGGCCTGCGCGGGCAGCACCGGCGGCGGGATCAAGGTGTCCCGGATCGGCATCCTGTGCAAGACCCTGATCAAGGAACTGCACAGCTATGTGGTGCCCAAGAGCGTGCGCAAGGTGGAACTGGACGGCAAACCTCTGAGCCACGAGGTGGTGCGGGGTGTGAATGTGTTTCTGGTGAGCTATCTGCTGATCTTTACCCTATCGGTGCTGCTGGTAAGCCTGGACGGCACCGATATGGTGACCAACTTCACCGCCGTGGCCGCCACCTTCAACAACATCGGGCCCGGCCTGGAACTGGTGGGCCCCACCGGGAACTTCGGCCTGTTCACCCCCTTTGCCAAGGCAGTGCTCTGCTTTGACATGCTGGCCGGGCGGCTGGAACTCTTCCCGGTGCTGCTGCTCTTCTATCCGCCCACCTGGAAGGGCACCCTGCACCGGGTGCGCCGCGCGGCGGCGTGAGACGATCCGGGAAAACAACGATAAGGCCGGTGCGCATCGGGTGGATGCGCACCGGCCTTTCCATTTGCCGTATGGTTCAGTTTCAAGAGCCGGACCATCTCACCGCCCCGGGCACAGCCGGAAGGTCAGCAGATGGTCCTGCCCGGCGCTGACCCGCCAGGGGGGCTGCACGTCGGCGCCCCAGCTGTCGATCCCGCCCACGCCGCGCATGGCGCCGTACACCGACACCACCGTGCGGGTGGAGGGCGGCAGTTCCTCCTGATGCCAGGCGTCCTCCAGCTGGGCAGGGGTATGCGGCAGCGCCGAGAAGGCGAACGCCTCATGCTCCATGACCAGCTCCAGCGCGCCCACATCGGCCAGGCTCACGGCCTGCCGGTGCAGGGTCGCCCGCATCGTGTCCAGGTGGCAGCCGTACTCCTGCGGCACCAGATACCCGGCCGGGGCCGGCGTTTCGCTGTGCAGGCCGAACACCCCGCCCTTGCACCGGTCGGGATAGGTCTCGCCGCTCAGGCCCAGCCAGTCCACCCGGTCCACCGGGGCCGGCGTGGAGAAACGCACCCCGAAGCAGGGCAGTTCCGGCAGCCCGGGCGCCCCCCGATAGGCCGCCCGCACCTGCACCTCGCCCAGCCGGTCCACCGTATAGCAGATCTCGGCCTCCGCCTGCGGCGCCCCCGGCAGGGAGAACCGATACCGGATCGAGGCACAATCCTCCTCCGCCTGCAGGATCTCCCAGCCCACGCAGCGGGCGTACTGATCCGCCCCCCGCCAGACGGCGCTGCGCTGGGGGAACCCGCAGCCCACATCGTTCTCGGTGGGGGCCCGCCAGACCGCCGGGCGCGGCGCCCGCCAGAGCCATTCCACCCCGCCGTACCGCAGGCTCACCGGCCCGCCCGCTCCGTAGGAGAAGAGCGCCGAAAAGTTCTCGCCGTACACGCCCAGGTTGCCGTCCCCCCGCACGATCCGCAGCCCCGGCGCGGCGCCCGCCTGCATGGCGGCTGCCCGCCGCCGGGCGTGCAGCATCCGCTCCGCCTCTTGGCGGGCGCGGGCGTTGGCCTCGTCCCGGGCGGCGCGGACAGCCTCGTCCGCGTACCAGTAGCGCACCTCCTGCATGGCCGGCTTCTCCCGGCCGTCCGCGAACAGGATCCCGTTGGCGCTGAAGTTGTAATCGCTGGTCCGGTCCCCGAAATCGCCGCCGTACCCCAGCACCCGCCGGCCCAGCGGGTCGGTGTGCCAGAGGGCCTGATCCTTGAAGTCCCAGATAAAGCCGCCCTGATACTGGGGGAACTCCTCCTGCAGGCGGATGTACTCCTCCATGCCGCCCAGCGAGTTGCCCATGTCGTGCATGTACTCGCACAGCAGCATGGGCTTGGTGTGCGGGCCGGTCAGATAGGCCCGGATATCCGCCGGAGTGGCATACATCCGGCTCTCCACGTCGCTGCTGTCGTCAAAGGCCCGGTTCTGGAACACCCCTTCGTAGTGTACCAGCCGGCTGTCGTCCCGGCTGCGGAAAAACTGGGCCATCGCCCGGATACAGCTGCCGGCGTAACTCTCGTTGCCGCAGGACCAGAACAGGATGCTGGGATGATTCTTGTCCCGCTCGAACATGGAGCGGGCCCGGTCCACCACGCAGCCCTCCCATTCCGGCAGGCTGCCCGGCACGTTCCACTCCGGGTCCACCTTGCCCATCTTATTCCAGGAGCCGTGGCTCTCCAGGTTGGTCTCGTCGATCAGGTAGATCCCCGCCTCGTCGCAGAGGGTATACCACAAACTCTGGTCCGGGTAATGGCAGGTGCGCACCGCGTTGGCGCCCGAATCCAGCACCGCTTGCAGATCCCGGCGCATGTCCGCCTCGTCGATGGCCCGGCCCTTTTCGGCGCTCCACTCGTGGCGATTGACCCCTTTCAGGATCAGCCGCTGCCCGTTCAGCTTCATGATCCCGTCCTCGATGCCGAACCGGCGGAACCCGATCTTCTGGGGCACCACCTCCTGTTCCCGCCCGGCCGCGTCGGCCAGGGTCAGGGTCACCGGGTACAGGCAGGGGTCCTCGTGCCGCCAGGGCCGCACCGGGCCCATCGGCAGCGGGCCGGCCTCCAGCGCGCCGTCCTCCGCGGCGGTCAACGCCAGGGCGCCGTCAAACAGCGCCCGGCCGTCCGGGCCGTCCACCCGGCAATGCACCCGGGCCTGCGCCGGGTCGGTCACCGGGCCCTGCCAGGCCGCGCTCAGCTTCAGCCGGATCCGCAGGCTGCCGCTGCCGTCCCCCTCCAGGGTCGGGCGCAGCCACAGGTCCTCCAGATGCAGCGCCGGTTTCGCGTACAGGTAGACGGAACGGAAGATGCCCGAAAAGCGGAAAAAGTCCTGGTCCTCGATCCAGGCGGCGCTGCTGTATTTGTACACCTCCACACAGAGCCGGTTGTCGGTGTCCCGGATCCAGGGGGTCAGGTCGAACTCCGACGGGGTGAAGCTGTCCTCCGCGTAACCCACGAACTGGCCGTTGAGCCAGACAAACATCGCCTGCTCCACCCCCTGGAACGAGATGCAGACCCGTTTGCCCCGCAGCGGCTCGTCCAGGTCAAAGGTGCGCAGATAGCTGCCCACCGGGTTGTTGTCCCAGTCGATATGGGGCGGACGCAGCGCCGCCGCCCCGTCCCAGGGATACAGGGTGTTGGTGTACTGCACCTGACCGTAGCCCTGCAGTTCCATATGCCCGGGCACCTGAATGGTCCCGAATTCGGCGGGTTCGCCTCCCTCCCGCCAGAAATCCGCGGGCCGGTCGGCGGGGCGGGGGCTCCAGGCAAAGCGCCAGGTCCCGTCCAGACTCTGGCGCAGCGTCTGCCCCTGGTGGTACCAGGGATGATCGGAATGGGCGTCCAGCCGGTTGACCTGCCAGACCTGCGGATCCTCCAGCCAATGAAGATCGGGTTGCATAGGGATACCTCCTGTCAAACGGCGGGAAATTCGCCCGCCGGAAATTCGATGCCTTCATTATACCAGAGCGGCCACGCCGCCACAAGCGGTTGGTTTGACAAGGCGATACCGGGCGGCTATAATAGGGAAAATCAAGAGAGAAACGAGGTGCGCCATGGAAGAAATGCAGCAGTCGCGGCCCCCCATGCGGGTGGTGCTGCTGGGGCTGGACCAGGGCCTGTTTGACGCGGATCGCAGCATGGACGAGTTGAGCGCCCTGTGCGAGGCGGGCGGCCGGGAGGCGGTGGCCTGCCTGGTGCAGAAAAAGGACGCGCCCGAACCGGGCACCGTGCTGGGCGAGGGAAAGCTGGCCGAGGCCAAGCTCTACTGCCAGAACCTGCAGGCGGAACAGGCCGTTTTTGACGGGGAACTCACCGGCAGCCAGATCCGCAATCTCAGCGAGCGGCTGGAGGTGGAGGTCATCGACCGGACCATGCTGATCCTGGAAATTTTCCGCAGCCGGGCGGTGACCAACGAGGGAAAACTGCAGACCGAACTGGCCCTGCTGCGCTACCGGCTGCCCCGGCTGCAGGGGCTGGGCCAGGCTTTGAGCCGCCAGGGCGGCGGCGGTGGCGGCGGCGCCGGCGCGCGCCGGGGCGCGGGCGAAAGCAAGCTGGAATACGACCGCCGGCACATTCACAGCCGCATCCAGGCGCTGGAGGGCCGGCTGCGGGAGATGGAGAAGCGCCGGGGGGAAAACCGCCGCACCCGCCAGAAAAGCGGGGTGCCGGTGGTGAGCCTGGTGGGCTACACCAACGTGGGCAAGAGCAGCCTGATGAACGCGCTGTGCGGCGGCGAACAGGCCGCGGCGGCGGATATGCTGTTCGCCACCCTGGACCCCACCGCCCGCAAGCTGACCCTGCCCAGCGGGCTGGGCATCGTGCTGGTGGACACGGTGGGCTTTGTGAGCCGGCTGCCCCACAAGCTGGTGGAGGCCTTCCGCAGCACCCTGGAGGAGGCCGCCTTTTCGGATGTGATCGTCAAGGTGGCCGACGCGGCCGACCCGGAACGGGAAAACCAGCTGGCGGTGACCGACGAGGTGCTGAACAGCCTGGGCTGCGGCGGTATCCCCCAGCTGACCGTCTACAACAAATGCGACAAGAACGGGGCGCTGGCCTTCGATCCGGACATCCTGCTTACCAGCGCCCGCACCGGGCAGGGCCTGGACGAACTGCTCGCCGCGCTGGACAAGGCGCTGAACGACCGGGTGCGGCCGGTGAAACTGCTGCTTCCCTACGACAAACTGGGTCTGGCGGAAACGCTGCGCACCCGGGGCAGCGTGACCGCCGAGGAATACCGGGACGCCGGCCTGTACCTGGAAGGGATGTGCCCCACCGAGGAGCTGCACCGGTACGAGGACTATCTGCTCAACTGACGGACCGCGGCCTGGATGGGCCGCAAAGCGCACGCAAAAAGGCCCGCCTTGCGGCGGGCCTTTTTGCATAGAGGGGTGGGAAAGTATATAGATGGGAATATCTGATTGACAAGTATGATTATACCAGAATCGCTTAATATGTCAAATGAACTTCCCGCAAACAGCTTTCTTTTTTCGCTTTACTTTTGAGGGAAAAGTTCATATAATAAAATCATGGGATTTTTTTGAGGGGCAGGCTTTCTTTTGTGTTTCTTTTGTGAAAGAAATTCTTAATTAAAGCAGAAGTTGCCCGCAGGGAAAGGAGAATCGTATCTATGGACCAACTGGATCAACGGATCCTGGCGCTGCTGTGTGAAAACGCCCGGATGCCGGTAAAGGACATTGCCCGTCAGGTCTCTCTGACCAGCCCGGCGGTGAGCAGCCGCATCCGCAAGATGGAGCGGGAGGGCATCATCGCCCGGTATACGGTGGTGCTGAATCCCCAAAACAAGAGCGAGATCAACGCGCTGGTGAGCGTGTCCAGCCTGCCCGCCCAGCGGGACGCGCTGACCGCCGCCCTGCAGGAGGACCCGCAGGTGCAGAAGTGTTTCCATGTGACCGGCAGCTACAGCTATATCGCCAAGGTCTGCTGCCCGGACATGGCCGCGCTGGAGCACCTGATCACCCAGCTGCAGACCTACGGCCAGACCAGTACCCAGATCATCCTGTCCACCCCGGTGGACCGGCCCGCTTACGGATATACGAAGGAGGAATAAAGTATGACGGAATATTGTCCCCAGTGCGGCGCGCCCCTGCCGGAGAACTGCCTGTTCTGCCCGGCCTGCGGGGCCTCCTGCGCCCGGCCGTCCGGCCCCGCGCCGGAAACGGCCGACTCTGCCCCGGCCATAACCGACGAGAGCGCCGCCCCGGCGGGCGAACCCGCGCCGGAGCAGCCCCCTGCCGAGGAAACGGCTTCTTCCGCCCCGGAAAGCGGCCCCGTGCCGCCTCCGCCGGGCGCCGGCCCCCGCTATGCGGCCCAGCCGCCCCGGTACACACCCTCCCAGCCCGCGCCGGACAAGAACGAGATGACCACCGGCCGGTATCTTGCCTGCCTGATCCTGTTCGCCATTCCCGTAGTGGGGCTGGTGATGATGTTCGTGTGGGGCTTTGGCTCCGGCGAAAACGTCCATCGCCGCCGGCTGGCCCGGGCCGCGCTACTCTTTGTGGCCCTTTTGCTGGTGCTCTGCGTGCTGTTCTCGATCGTGATGGCGGCGGTGGGCGCGCTGGGCTTCTGGCTGTTCCCCCGCGGGTACGGCTACTACCAGGGCCCCTACGACTATTTTGAGGACTACCTGGACGGCTACGACGACTACTACGATTACTACTACGACGATCCCTACGGCTATTACGGCGGCCATCATCTGGGGGCCAGGGTGCAATAATCCGGTTCCCGGCTGCGTATACAGGGCAGAAGCGGCCCCGATACATACCGCCGCTCCCGGCAGGGCACACTGATCCTGTGCCCTCTTAGTTGTGAAAGGAGCTGTCTTGTTTATGCAGCGCATTCGTTTTTCCGCCCTTCTGGCCGCCGGCCTGTGCGCCGCGGCCTTCTGCCTGGCCGGCTGCGGCGCGGCCGCCCGCACCGAACCGCTGGACTACGCGGCCATTCTTCAGCAGGCCCGCCCGCAGGAGGAGAACGACGCCCAGAACGTCTACTACGCCGATGCGGACGGCACGCTGACCGGCACGGCGGGCTACACCGCCGACCTGACCGCCGAGCAGCTGGCCGACAGCGCCCAGGCCTCGCTGGATCTGCTGGGTCTGGACCCGGCGGACTGCCGGGGCTGGGCCGCCAGCGTGAGCCAGATGATGACCCAGAGCTACGCGGTGGTGATCGCCCTGCCCGCCGAGGGCCGCACCGACGCGGTGAAGCAGGGGTTGCAGGATTTCATCCAGCAGCAGATGGAGCTGCAGCAGAACTACCTGCCCGAGCAGTACGCCATTGCCAAGGCGGCCCAGCTGACCACCCTGCCCACCGGCGAGGTGGTGCTGGTGATGGGCCCCAACGCGGCCGACGAACTGGCCGCGCTGAAAACGGCCCTGGCCTGACCCCGCGCGATCTTGCCCCGGACGCGAACGCGTCCGGGGCTTTTTGCGCGCGGCACTGGCCCGGCGGCAGGTTTTATGGTACAATAAGCGGGTAAGTATTCTGCTCCACAGGAGGTTTCTGCCCGTGAAAGTGACCGTCGTGATCCCCAATCTGAACGGAGCCGGCTGGCTGCGGGACTCCATCGAATCGGTGTGGGCCCAGACCCTGACCGACTTTGAGTTGATCCTGGTGGACAACGGCTCCACCGACGAGAGCCTGGCGATCGCCCGCTCCTACCAGGGCCGGGACCGGTATACCCTGATCGAGAACGGCGAGAACACCGGCTTTTCCCACGCGGTGAACCAGGGTATCCGGCTGGCCAGGGGCGAGTATGTGGTGCTATTCAACAACGACGCCTTTGCCGAGCCGGACTGGCTGGAAAATCTGGTGGCCGCCGCCGAGGCGGACCCGAAAATCTTTGCGGTGAGCAGCCTGATGATCCGGCATTTTGAGCGGGAACTGGCCGACGACGCCGGCGACTATGTGACCCTGCTGGGCTTTGCCTGCAAGCGGGGGGACGGGCTGCGGGCCGCCCGGTACACCAGGCCCTGCCGAGTGTTCTCCGCCTGCGGGGGCGCGGCCCTCTACCGCAAATCCATTCTGGACGAGATCGGGCTGTTTGACGAGTTGTTCTTCGCCTACTACGAGGATGTGGACATCAGCTGGCGGGCCAACAGCCGGGGATACAAAAACGTCTTCTGCCCCACCGCCCGATGCTACCACATCTGCGGGGCCACCACCGGCGCGGTGCGGTACAACCCCTTCAAGAGCATCCAGAGCGGCCGCAACAGCATCCTGCTGCCCTACAAGAACATGCCGCTTTTGATGTTTGTGGTCAACCTGCCGTTTCTTGCGCTGGGCTATCTGCTCAAAGCCGCCATGTTCCGGCTGCGGGGCTTCGGCCCGGCCTACGCCCAGGGGTTCAAAGAGGCGCTGAAGGCGTTGCCCCGGCTGGACAAGCCCCGGTTCCGGCTGCGGGATCTGCCCCACTACCTGCTCATTCAGGTATGGCTGGTGGCGGACACCTTCCGGTATATCCAGTACCGCATCCAGCGGGCGCGGGGCGTTATCTGAGAGGAAGTGAGACCCATGGCGGAGAAAAAGCCCTCGGCGCTGCGCACCGTAAAGAAGCTGATGGGATTTTTGGGCCGACGGCAGAAGACGGAGTTCGCCGGCGTGCTGGTGATCCTGGTTGTCTCGGCGGCGCTGACCCAGCTGACCCCGCTGGCGGTGGAGTACCTGACCAACACGGTGCTTGCGGCGCAGACCATCCGGCTGGGCGCGGTGCTGCCGGTGCTGCTGGCGATTCTGGCCGCCAACGTGACCAACGAGGTCATCAAGGTGGCGCGCCGCCTGCTGGTGGAGGACACCGCCACCCATATTGAAAAATGCGCCCGCCAGCGGGCCGCCGAGGCGCTGCTGGCCGCGCCGCTGACCTATTTTCGCGGCCGGATGACCGGCAACATCCACGGGCGGCTCAACCGCAGCCTGGAGGGCACCAGCAAGCTGATCAAGCTGCTGTTCATGGATTTCGCGCCGGCGGTGGCCACCGCGGTGGCGGCGGTGGCGGTGATCTTTGTCAAGCTGCCGCTGCTGGTGGCGGGGATCGTGGTGCTGGTGGTGCCGCTGGGCATCCTGATCGTGCTGCGGCAGATCGCCACCCAGAAAGGCATCCGGGTGGAACTGATGGAGACGCGGGCCGCCATGGACGGCACCACCGAGAAGCTCATTCAAAAGCAGATCGAACGGTTTCAGACCGAGTACGGGATCACGGTGCTCTCCATCGCCCACCGGCTGTCCACCCTGGAAAACTGCGACGAGATCCTGGTCATGGACAAGGGGCAGATCGTGCAGCGGGGGGATTTTGCCACCCTGCGGGATGCGCCGGGCATCTTTCAGGACATGTACCGGGGGATTTTGCGATAACGAAAAAGGAACGCTGCCGGGAAAGCAGCGTTCCTTTTGGTTTATGGGCGGATGGCTTACAGCTTCATCAGTTCCACCGCGATGCGGGCGGCGGCGCGGGCGTTGTTGTAGGCCAGCTGGATGTTGGTGGCCAGGCTGCGGCCGCCGGTGTACTCCACGATGTGGGCCAGCAGATAGGGGGTGGTGGCCTTGCCCTTGATGCCGTCGGCCTTGGCGGCGGCCAGGGCCTTGTCGATCACAGCGCTCATCTCGTTAAAGTCCATGGCGTACTGCTCCGGCACCGGGTTGCCGATCAGCAGACCGCCGGCCAGGCCCAGGTCCCACTTGGTCTTGGCGATGCGGGCGGCGATGGCCGGGGTCTTGGCGTTGTAGTCCACCCCGAACCCGCTGCTGCGGCAGTAGAAGCTGGGGAACTCGTCGGTGTCCAGGCCCAGCACCGGCACGCCCATGGTCTCCAGGTACTCCAGGGTCAGGCCGATGTCCAGGATCATCTTGGCGCCGGCGCAGACCACCGCCACCGGGGTGTGGGCCAGCTCCTGCAGGTCGGCGGAGATGTCCATGGTGGTCTCGGCGCCGCGGTGCACGCCGCCGATGCCGCCGGTGGCAAAGATCTTGATGCCGGCCAGGCTGGCCAGGATCATGGTGGTGGCCACGGTGGTGGCGCCGGTGCCGCCGGTGGCCAGCAGGATGGGCAGGTCGCGGCGGCTGACCTTGGCCACGTTCTCACCCTTGCACATCAGTTCCAGCTGATCGGGGGTCAGGCCCACCTTCATGCGGCCGTCGATGATGGCCATGGTGGCCGGCACCGCGCCCTCTTCCCGGATGATCTGTTCCACCTGACGGCCGAACTCCAGGTTCTGGGGATAGGGCATCCCATGGGACAGGATGGTGCTCTCCAGCGCCACCACCGGCTTGCCCGCCTCCACAGCGGCTTTGATCTCGGGCTGAATATCCAGATACGCTTGCAGATTCATCGTACATACTCCTTTATCATCGTTTCCAGGTTGGTTCGGTTCATTTCCTCGCTGATGGTGTCCGGGGCGCTGATGGCGATCAGGCCGCTGGCCAGCGCCACCTCCATGGTGCGCGCCTCGTCCATGCCGGACAGGGTGGCGTAGACGATGCCCGCCAGGGTGGCGTCGCCCGCGCCGGTGGCGTTGACCATCCGGTCAAAGCCGTGGCTGCGCCCGTGGCGGGCGCCTTCCCGGGTCTTGCAGTAGAGGCCGTCCGCCCCCAGCGACACAAACACCCGCCGCACGCCCTTGGCCAGCACCCGGTCGCAGGCCTCGCTCAGGTCGTCCTCGGTCTGGATCGGCATGTCCGCCAGCACCTCCATCTCCAGCCGGTTGGGCTTGATGGTGTCGAAGGCGCCGATCAGCGGCGACAGGCTGCGGGCCCAGGCGGTGGACACCGGATCCAGGTAGAGCGGCCGGGTACAGTACCGGGCCAGATGCTCGATGGCCGCGTAGGACAGGTTGCCGTCGCAGACCACCAGTTCCGCTTCATTGAGCATGGGCAGGCACTCCTCCACAAAGGCGGCGTCCAGCTCTTTCAGGATGCGCATGTCGCTCATGGCCACCAGCATATCCCCGTGGGAGTCCATAATGGAGATGTAGCTGGAGGACGTATGCCCCGGCCGGGTGCGCATCCAGCGGATGTCCATGCCCAGCTTTTCGCAGCCGGCGCGCAGCGCGCTGCCGTAGGCGTCGTCCCCCACCACGGTGGCGGGGCGCACCTCATAGCCCAGCCGGGCCAGATTTTCCAGCACGTTGCGCATCACGCCGCCCATGGACAGGTGCAGCCGGCCGGGATTGGAATCCCGCATGACGATCGGGGCGAGGGATTGGCCGTGCACGTCCATATTGGCGCCGCCGATCCCCGCGATATAACCCATTCACATTCCCTCCTTGCCTTGCGGGCGGGATGGGGCCCGCCCTGTTATGATTCGGATGGCTCCGAGGCAAAACGGTGCAGGGAACTGTTCTCGGAATCTTTATAATACCGCGTTTTCCGCCGGTTTTCAAGAAGCCGGATATCCAAAATCCGCCCGGTAATTTTGTGCGTTTTTTCTTTTTTGGTTCCCGTGCATAAATTCCTCCGGCCCGCTGCAAACTAAAGGCAGAACAAAACGCTGCTATTGCGGCAGAGACGGAGCGTAAGAGGATATGGAACAGTTCAAACGATTTATGCGGGCCAAGGGATTTTACCTGGCCCTGGCCGCCTGCGTACTGGCGGCGGCGGTGTCCAGCGCCTGGGCCATCCGGTCCATCACCAAAAATCTTATCGGCGGAGAGAGTTCCGCCCCTCAGGAGGAACCAACATGGGAAATTCCCGATACCCCTGTGCAGAATCCCGCGAAGAATGTGCCGGTAGAGCCGACCGCGCCGCCCGCCTCCTCGTCGGTCTCGTCTGGGTCGGCTTCGGCGTCCGGGTCGCAGCCGCCGCAATCCACGCCTGCCGCGCCCACCGCGCCGCCCGCATCGCCGGCGCCTGCCTTCGTGCCGCCGGTGTCTGGGCAGACCTTGGCGGGTTTCAGCGGCGATGAACTGGTGTACAGCGAGACCCTGGGCGACTGGCGCACCCACAACGGCGTTGACCTGGCCGCCGACGCCGGGGACAGCGTGCGCTGCGCCCGGGCCGGCACGGTAAGCGCCGTGTACGAGGACGGCCTGTGGGGCCGGATCGTGGAGGTGACCGCCGACGGGCTGACCTTCCGGTACACCGGCCTGAATGAGGTGGCGGTATCCGTCCAGCAGCAGGTGGCGATGGGCGATACCCTGGGCACCGTGGGCGAGTGCTACGCCGAGGCGGCTCTGCCCAGCCATCTGCACCTGGAGGTGCTCAAGGACGGCGCCTGGGTGGACCCGGCGGAGTATCTGAAATAAAAACAGCCAACAAGGCCGGTGCGTGAGGAAATCACGCACCGGCCTTGTTTTTTGTGTTTATACGCCCGCGATGGCCCGGACCACCGCGCCGGCCAGGATCAGGCCGGCGGCGCCGGGCACAAAACTCACGCTGCCCACCACGGCGCGGCGGCTGCCCTCCGGCGGCGTGGCCGACGGGCCGGGGCTGAGGGCAGGTTCCTCGCTGTAGACCACCGGCAGATCCGCCAGGCCCCGGGCGCGGCACTCCCGCCGCATGACCCGGGCCAGGGGGCAGCCGCTGGTTTGGGACAGCATCCCCAGCCGCAGCATCTCCGGATGCAGCCGGTTGCCGGTGCCCATGCAGCTGATCACCGGCACCCCGGCGGCCTGTGCCCGGGCGATGATCTCCAGTTTGGCGGTGACGGTGTCCACCGCGTCCACCACGTAATCCGCCCCGGCGAAGGGCAGGCGGTCGGCGTTTTCCGGCAGATAGAACATCTCCACCGGCTCGGCCCGGCAGGCCGGGTTGATCGCCCGCGCCCGCTCGGCCGCCACCTGGGCCTTGGGCCGGCCCAGATTCTCCCGCAACGCCAGGATCTGCCGGTTCAGGTTGCTCTCGGCCACCGTGTCCGCGTCCACCAGGGTCAACCGGCCCACGCCGGCCCGGGTCAGCGCCTCGGCCACGTGGCCGCCCACCCCGCCCAGGCCGAACAGGATCACATGGGCCGCCCGCAGCCGGGCCACCCCTTCCTCGCCCAGCAACAGGGCGGTGCGTTCCTCCATCGGCATATCAGCGGCAGAAGGTCATGGCCAGATCGGTGGCATAGCTCTCCCCCGGCGCCAGACGGGCCGCGGGGGTCTTGTCCGCCCAGTCGCCGGTGGCGTCCACCCGGTCGGGCAGGCTGCGCCAGGGCTCCACACAGACAAAATGCAGCGGCCGGGTGGGCATGCTCCAGATCAGCACGTAGGGATACCCCTCGATATTAAAGGAGATCTTGCGGCCGGTATCCTTCTCCACCAGATCGATGGTGCGGCTGGTCAGGCCGCTCATGCAGATGGAATCGTTGTCGAACAGTTCGTCGGTCAGGGGGATGGTATCCTTATTCTCCATCAGCCGGTAGTCCTCCCCGTTTACAAAGCCGCCGGACTGGCAGTTGATCACCAGCGGGCTCTGGGGGCTGTCGAACCGGAATTCATAGTCGGTGGTGGTGTGCTTTTCGTCAAAGGGCAGCACAAAGCCCGGGTGATACCCGATGCCGAACTGCATCGGCCGCCCGTCCCGGTTGACCACCTCCAGGGTGTGGTGCAGGGTGTTGCCCGCCAGCCGGTAGGTGGTGCGCAGCACGAAGTCGTAGGGGAAGAACTGGCGGGTCTGGTCCGAGGCGGCCAGCTCAAAGGTCAAAGAATCGGCGGTCTGGCCGGCCAGGGTGTGTTCCAGGTCCCGGGCGAAGCCGTGCTGGGGCGCGGGGTACTCGGCGCCCTCGATCCGCACCTTGCCGTCCTTGATCTTGCCCGCGTAGGGGAACAGGATCGGCGCGCGGCGGGGCCAGACGGCCTTGTCGCCGTTCCACAGCAGCTGCGCGCCGTCGGGCTTGTGCTCCAGCGCGTACATCTCGGCCCCCAGGCTGTTCACCGACAGCTTGAGGGTCTCGTTTTCCAGGGTATAGATCATGGGAAACTCCTTCTTTCTGTTGGGGCGGCGCACCGCCCGGATCGGTGTGGTTCTGCTCTCAGTATACCTCAAAACACGCCGGTTGCCAAGGGCGCGCGCCGGCGGCAAAACCAAACGTTTTGCCCCGGACCGCCCCGGAGCGCGAACCGATCGGCCCGCCGGGTAAAATTCGCCCGTGGGACAGGCTGCCGCAGGCGGTGGCACCGGCCGGCGCGGCGGAATAGAGTGAGGCAGGCGGACCCTGCGCGGCTCGCCCAGTATCGGAAAGGAGCGAATGGTATATGAGCAATGGAACCTTGCAGGTGCGCAGCGCGTCGGCCCGGCTCTCCGCGGGGCTGCCCGGCGTGCAGGTGACCCTGCAGAGCGAAGACGCCCGCTATCCCGGCAGCTACGCCTTTGTGACCGGCGAGGACGGCAACGCCGCCCCCCTGCCGCTGCCCGCGCCGGACAAGAGTTTATCCCTTGCGCCGGACAGCACGGTGCAGCCCTACTCCACCTGGACGTTGCAGGCGACGCTGGAGGGCTATGCCCCCCTGACCCTGACGGGGGTGCAGGTGTTCGACGGGCAGACCACCCTGGCCCGGCTGCAGATGACCCCCCTGGACACGGTGCGCCCCGCCAGCGCCCAGCCGGTGACGGTGACGATCCCGCCCCATCCCCTGTTCAGCGGCAGCGGAGGCAGCGGCCCGGGCCCGGTGGAACTGTCCCCCTTTGTGCTGGATCAGGTGGTGATCCCCAAGACCATCACGGTGCATCTGGGCACCCCCGCCTCCAGCGCCCGGAATGTGACGGTGTCCTTTCAGGAGTACATCGCCAACGTGGCCTCCAGCGAGGTGTATCCCACCTGGCCGGAGCAGGCGCTGCGGGCCAACATCCACGCCCAGATCAGCCTGGCGCTGAACCGGGTGTACACCGAGTGGTATCCCAGCAAGGGGTACAGCTTCAACATCACCAACTCCACCAGCTACGACCAGTATTATGTGGACGGCCGCACCATCTTTGACGTGATGGAACGGCTCACCGCCGACATCTTCAACACCTACGTGCGGCGCGCCGGCACCCGGGAGCCCTACTACACCGAGTACTGCGACGGCAAGCAGGTCAGCTGCAAGGGCATGAAGCAGTGGGGCACGGTGGACCGGGCCAACGAGGGCATGAACGCCCTGGCCATCCTGCGGTACTACTACGGCGACAACATCGAGATCATCCGCACCAGCAACATCGCCGGCATCCCGGAGAGTTACCCCGGCAGCCCGCTGCGGCGGGGGGATTCCGGCGCGGCGGTGCGCACCCTCCAGCGGTGGCTCAGCCGGATCGTGCAGGACTACCCGGGCCTGGGCAAGGTCACGGTGGACGGGGTGTTCGGCGCAAGCACCGAAGCGGTGGTGAAGGCGTTCCAGAAACAGTTCAGCCTGACCGCCGACGGGGTGGTGGGCCGGGCCACCTGGTACAAGATCAGCTACATCTACGTGAGCATCAAGGACCTGGCCGAGCTGACCAGCGAGGGGGAGACCATCGAGGGGGATGTGAACGGCGGGACCTGGGGCGGCACGGTGCTGCGGGAGGGCAGCAGCGGCACCGCGGTGCAGCAGGTGCAGTTCTGGCTGAACACCCTGGCCCAGTTTGACTCCTCCCTGCCCAGCCTGACGGTGGACGGCAGGTACGGGCCGGCCACCACGGCGGCGGTGAAGAAGTTCCAGGCGGCCAACGGCCTGACCGCCGACGGGGTGGTGGGGCAACAGACCTGGAACAAACTCTACGCCGCCTACACCGAGGTGGAGGGCGATCTGAACTCCGGCGGCGTGGGCCGGTATCCGGGCACCCCGCTGCGCCGGGGCGACCGGGGCACCAATGTGCAGCTGGTGCAGTTCTACCTGCGGATCGCGGCCACCAACTACTCGGCGCTGACCAGTCCCTCGGTGGACGGCATCTTCGGCGCCGGCACCGAGACAGCGGTCAAAAAGTTTCAGAGCTATTTCGGCCTGACCGCCGACGGGGTGGTGGGCGAGCGCACCTGGAACAAGCTGTACGAGGTGTACACCGACGTGGCCAACAAGCTGCTGAGTCCCAACCTGCGGCCGGGGGATTTCCCGGGCACGCTGCGGCAGGGCTCCAGCGGGCAGGCGGTGCGGGAGCTGCAATACTACCTGTTCATCCTGTCCGCCTACTACGCGGCCATCCCCTCCATTGCCATCGACGGGGAGTTCGGCCCCGCCACCACGGCGGCGGTCAAGGCCTTTCAGCAGCTGATGGGGCTGACGGTGGACGGCATCGTGGGGCAGGCCACCTGGAACAAGCTGTACGCCCAGTTCACCCAACTGCGCACCAGCGGCCCGGTGGTGACCGCCGACCTGCTCAGCTGGCCGGGTCAGCTGTTTGAGGTGGGCAGCCAGGGGCAGTATGTGTCCTACATCACCTTTTTGCTGGCCTACGTGGCCTACTTCTATCCGGCGGTGCAGAGCCCGGGCATCACCGACACCTATACCGAGGCGGTGGCCCAGGGCATCCGCAGCTTCCAGACCCTGTTCGGGCTGGAGGTGGACGGCATCACCGGGCCCCAGACCTGGGGCGCGCTGACCGCGGTGTTCCTGAGCCTGATGGCCCGGGAGCCCATCACCCCCACCGCCCTGCCCACCCCGCGGCCGGACCAGACGCTGGACTACGGCTCCACCGGGCCGGCGGTGCTGCAGCTGCAGACCTGGCTGAACCAGATCGCCCGGGAGTACCAGTCGGCGCTGTTCCTGGCGCAGGACGGGGTCTACGGCCCGGCCACCCGGGCGGCGGTGCTGGCATTCCAGCAGGCGGCGGGCCTGCCCGAGACCGGTTTTGTGGACGCGGTGACCTGGCTGGCGATCCGCCAGCAGGCCAACCTGGAGAACGAGGAGGGAGCAGCATGGCAAGAATCCTGATCTACGACACCTACACCAACCAGATCGCCACCTATACCCGCAACGAGAGCGATCCCATGCCCTATTCCTACAACAACACCCTGCGGGTGCGGGAGTTCCGGGGCAGCAGCAACAGCCCCACCCTCTGGACCACCACCGCCTGCATGGAGGCCTGGAACCTGACCCGGCGGCGGTACGGCAGCGGCATCCATGTGGGCTACGCCTTCAAGCGCATCTGGGAGGGCGGCCACGGCACCCGCAGCCAGCACTACGCCGGGCTGGCCTTCGACGTGGGGCAGGGCCAGGGCGCCAGCGTGCGCAACGCCATCTGGAATGCGGCCAAAAACTCCGGCGCCTGGAGCTATGTGGAGCCCCAGAGCATGACCCCCACCTGGGTGCATTTTGACAAGCGGTTCGGCACGCCGGCCTGTTCCGGCACCACCTCCGGCTATCCCACCCTGCGCAAGGGGGCGGTGGGGGTGTACACCCTGGTAATGCAGGACGCGCTGAACGCCCTGGGCTACTCCACCCGCACCCTGGACGGCAAGTTCGGCTCCAACACCGAGAGCGCCCTCAAGGCGTTCCAGCGGGCGGTGGGGCTGACCGCCGACGGGGTCTGCGGCTGCCGCAGCTGGACCAAGCTCTCCAGCGCCGCCGTGGGCATCGGCCGCACCGGCACGGTCATCAACTGATCGGACGTCCAATCTTCGCACAAAGCAGCAGCAAGGCCCGCGCGGTACCCGATGGTCCGCGCGGGCCTTGCCCTGTTTTTTCACCGCAGCCGCAGGCGGTTCTCCTCAATGATGCGGGCGATCTGGGCGTTGGCGTCCTCCACCTCCCGGCGGAACATCTCCGCCGACACCCGCAGCGCGCCGTGCCCCAGAATAATGGTCTGCTCCAGCCCGTCGGAGCTGGCCACCCGCACCCGGCGCTGCCGGGCCAGCTGTTTGGTGGCCTTTTCGATGAACATATCCGCGGTCTCGGCCTCCTTGGTGTAGACCAGATAGATGTTCTGGTACTTCTCCACCTCGCCGGGGGCGCCGGGCACCTTGTAGGCGTCGTAGACCAGGATCACCGTGCCGCCCTTGAATCCCTGGTAGTTGCACAGGATCTCCGCCAGGGCCTGCCGGGCCGCCCCCAGATCCGTCTGGGCCAGGGCTTTCAGGTCCGGCCAGGCGAACAGGATGTTGTACCCGTCCACCAGCAGATACTCCTGCCCGGGGGCCGCGGCGGGCACCGGGTCGCCCTCCGGCCGGGCGGGGCGGCTCACCGCGGCAGGCGGCGGCGGGGTGCGCCAGCTGCCCGCCCCGTAGGTGCGGGTGAACAGCGCTTCCAGCACCGCGTCCTCGCCGGGGGCCTCCCCCTTCGGCTTCGGCCGGGCGGGGGCCGATATCTCCGGTTCCGGGGCCGGGCGGCGGGGGGCCAGGGGATTGGTCACATGCATTTTGCCCGCGGCCTCCCGCCAGGGCACCACTACCCCTGCCCCGTGGCTGCAAAAGACCGAATCCGCCGGGTCGTCCACATCCCGCTCCGGGTCATACCCGGCGGCGGCGACCACCGCGGCCTGGTCGGCGCAGGGACGGTAACCGGCCGGGCTGGTGCTCAACCGCCCCTGCCCCCGGCTGTAGGCCGCCAGTTCGGCGGCGTAATCCAGCAGGGCCGCGGCGGGCACGCTGCCGGTGAGCACCGCCTGCTCCCCATTTTGCTCCGGCGGGGCAAACTCCGCCCCCATCCGCTGCAGATCGGTCATGGCCCGGCCCAGACAGGAGGCGGGCAGTTCCAGCCGGAAGCTGTGCCAGGGTTCCAGCAGCACATTTTCGGCCTGCATCAATCCCTGGCGCACCGCCCGGCGGGCCGCCTGGCGGAAGTCGCCGCCCTCGGTGTGTTTCAGATGGGCCTTGCCCGCCACCAGGGTGATGACCACGTCGGTGAGGGGCGCGCCGATCAACACCCCGCGCAGCGGGGTCTCGGCCAGCTGGCTCAAGATCAGCCGCTGCCAGTTGCCTTCCAGCTGGTCGGTGGGGCAGCGGCTGGCAAACTGGATCCCGCTGCCCCGGGGGCCCGGCTCCAGCAGCAGATGCACCTCGGCGTAGTGGCGCAGAGGCTCAAAATGGCCCGCCCCCGCCACCGGCGCGGCGATGGTCTCCCGGTAGAGGATGCGGGCGGGGCCAAAGGCCACCTGCCAGCCGTACCGGCGCTGGATCAGCCCCTGCAGCACCTCCTGCTGCACCGGGCCCATAGCCTGCAGCCGGATGCCGCCGGCCCGCTCGTCCCAGCCCAGATGCAGCTGGGGATCCTCCTCCTCCAGCTGCTGCAGCTTGTCCAGGGCGGCGTGGGGGTCCACCCCCTCCGGCAAAAGCAGTTCGCAGCTGCTCACCGGCTCCAGCAGCGGGGTCCGGGCGGGGCCCTGCGCCCCCAGGCCCTGGCCCGGCCAGGTGCGGGTCAGGCCGGTGACCGCGCAGACCTGCCCGGCCACCGCTTTCTGCACGGCGGTGAATTTCTCGCCGGAGTAGACGCGGATCTGGTCCACCTTTTCCGGGCCGTCCGGGCCGGGCAGGGTGGCCTTGACCGCCAGTTCCCCACCGGTGATCTTGAGCCAGGTGAGCCGTGCGCCCTGGGCGTCCCGGCCGATCTTGAACACCCGGGCGGCAAACGTGTCCAGCCGGGGCGGCTCGGGCACCAGCCGTTCCAGCGCGTCCAGCAGGCGGGTCACCCCCTGCCCTTTCAGCGCCGAGCCGAAATAGCAGGGAAAGGCTTTGCGCTGCCCGATCAGCGCCGCCAGATCCGCGTCGGTGAGGGGCGCGCCGGCCAGATACCGCTCCATCAGTTCCTCGCTGCACAGCGCCAGCTGTTCGGTCAGGTCCGGGTCGTCCATGTCCACGCAGCCGCTGTCCAGGCCGGTGCGCAGCTTGTCCATCAGTTCCGCCCGGGGCAGGCCGGGCAGGTCGGTCTTGTTCACAAAAAGCAGGGTGGGCACCCGGTAGCGGGCCAGCAGTTGCCATAGCGTGCGGGTGTGGGCCTGCACCCCGTCCACCCCGCTGACCACCAGCACCGCCACGTCCAGCACCTGAAGGGTGCGCTCGGCCTCGGCGGAGAAATCCACGTGGCCGGGGGTGTCCAGCAGGGTCAGCTCCAGCGCCGGGGTGCGGATCACCGCCTGCTTGGCGAACACCGTGATGCCCCGGGCCCGCTCGATGGCGTCGGTGTCCAGAAAGGCGTTCCCGTGGTCCACCCGGCCCATCCTGCGGATGGCGCCGCCCGCATCGAGCAACGCCTCGGACAAGGTGGTCTTGCCCGCGTCCACATGGGCCAATATCCCCGCTGTCAATCGTTTCATACCCGTTACCCACCTTTGCAAACTCTGTGCATCATGATACCACATCCCGGCCCAAAGCGCAAAAAATCCCGCGGGCCGGGATCGCGGCACGCGGGAAAAATCGTCAGGCGGCGCTGTCGGAAGAGGCGGTCTGCCCGCTCTCGGCATCCTGGATGGCCTGGTCCACATCGCCCAGGGTTCGGCCCGGGTCGATGTTCTTGCCCAGCGGCCACTCATAGCCGGTGGGCAGGTTCAGCAGCTCGGCCTCCACCGGCATCTCCGGGTCCCGGAAATGCTCGTTGAGCAGCTGGGCCATGGCGTCCCGGTCGGTGTAGTAGACGCTGGTGGGATCGCCGCCCCGGGGCGGATCGATGGTGAGCGGCCCGCCCGGGCTGCGCACCACATAGATGTCGGAGGGCTCCACCTGCATCATGGTGGCGTACAGGCCCCAGATCTCGGTGATGTCCAGATCGGTCTTTAAGTACGGGGCGATGGACCGGCAGGTATCGTAGTACCCGGCCAGGGTGCACTCATTGAGGAAGTACTCCATCACCGCGGCGTAGAAATACTGCTGGGTCTCCAGCCGCTTGTAGTCGCTCTGGGCGTAGTTGCGGTTGCGCAGGATCAGTTCGGCCGCGTCGCCGCTGACCTTGTGCCGGCCCTGAGGCACCGCCAGCACCTCCTCCTTGGTGTCCTTGTCGATATAGACGATATCCCAGGGCACGTACATCTCGATGCCGCCCATCACGTCGATCATGGTCTTGAAGGCGTCCATCTCGATATACACATAGTTGTCGATAGGAAGTTTATACATTTCGTAGATTTGGTTGGCCAGGTTGTTGACCAGATGGTCCTGGTCGGGGCCGTTGGCGTAGACCTCGTTGATCTTGCACTGGTAGCCGGTGATGCCGCCCACCATGGTCTCGCCGTACCAGCTGTCCCGGGGGATCTGCAGCACGTTGACCTTGCGGTTGTCCCGATCGATCTGCACGTAGAGGATCACGTCGGTGTTGCCCTTGCCCTCGGCGTAGGTGCGGCCGGAATCGTCCGCGTCGTAGTCGATGCCAAAGACCAGCAGGTTGTAGAACCGCTCGCCGTTGGCCTCAATGTCCGGGTCCTGGGTCTGGCTCAGGCTGCCCACCTCGCCGGTGTCAAAGATAGCGGAGATCTGGCTGTACATATAGGCGGCCACGCCCGCGACCGCCAGCACCAGCGCCAACACCACGCAGATCAACACCAGCGGCCAGCGCCGCCGTCTTTTTTTATGTTGTTCCAAAATTCTGTCTCCTCGCTTTCCCCGGCGGGAAAACCGCCGGTATCCTGTGTACAAGACAAAAGCGGGCCGGGCTCGGAACGCGCCGAGCCCGGCCTCGGGCTGCTTTTATTATACACGAATTTTACGGAATGGGGAGAGGTTGAGCCAAAATTCGCCCTTTGTCACAAATTGATTGTAACTATTTTGTAATATTTCTCAAAATCAGCCAACCGTTACCAGGGTCGTACCGGGGTAATAATGGGCCAGAATCTGGGCGTAGTCCGACCCGGCGCGGGCGTAGCCGATCGCGCCCCACTGGCTCATGCCCACGCCGTGGCCATAGCCCCGCACGGTGAACACGAAGGCGTCCTGCCCGGCGTCGTACTGGACGGTGAAGGCCGGGCTGCGGATGGTGCGCTTGCGGCCGTAGATGTCGGTCTGGCTGCCCAGCAGGGTGCTTTGCAGGTAGGTGCCGCTCTTGGTGACGGTGCCGATGCGCACCCCCTTGACATAGCCGTAGGTGGTGGTGCTGGTGACCTCCAGCCAGGTGGAGGGGTCGCCAGTCAGTTCCACGCCCAGTTTCTCCTTGGCACGGGCGGCCACCGTGGCGCTGGAGTAGATCTCGGTGGTCTGCCAGTTGGTGGCGGTGGAGGCGTCATAGGGGCTGTCCACCTCGATCAGGTAGCTGCGGTAGCCGCCCCACACGTCGGCGCTGGAGGTGGTGCCGCCGGCGCAGCTGGCGTGGTAGGGGGTAAAGGCCACCGTATTGCCGCTGGCCACCACGATATGGGCCACCTGGGCCACATTGGCCCGCACCGCGTCGGTGGGGGTGCGCCCGGCCACCGAGGGATAGGCGGTGCCCTGGCTGAGGATCCAGCTGTGGGCGGCGATGGCCTGGGCTTTCTGCGCCTCCGCCGGGGCGGAGGACCCCATCTCATTCATCACGATCATGGCCAGGCACTCGGTCAGATCCATGGTCTGGGGTGTGCCGTTCATGGTCACGTTGATGGTGGCCGCCGGCGCCGGGGTCGGGGCCGGGGTGGGGGCGGGCGTGGGCGCCGGGGTGGGCGCCGTTTCCTGGCTGCCGCTGTCGGCGCCGCCCTCCGGTGTGGGGGTAGGCGCCGGGGTGGGGGTGGGCGCCTCGGTGGGGGCCGGGGTCGCGGCGGGCGGCAGGGTGGCCACCGGCGGCAGGCCGGTGTCGCCGGTGCCGCCGCCCCAGTTTTCGTCATCCAGATTCACGGTGGGATGGGGGGTGGGGTCCGGTTCCATGGTGGGCATCAGGTCCTCCAGGTCCGGCACCTCGCCCAGGCTGTCCAGCACCGCGTCCAGCTGCACCTCCTCCTCGGGCATGCCCGCCTCGATCTGCAGGTCGGCGTTGGTCTGGTTGCGGCCGCCGAACCAGTTCACCCAGTTCTGCATGAGTTCCAGCAGATCCGGCATGGTCCTGCCGGTGCTGGCGTACATGGCCGCGGTGAGCAGCGGATCGGTGGTGGGGGCGATGTTGGCGGTGTCCACCGAGCGGGTCTCCTGATCCCGCACCAGACGGCCCACCACCACCAGCTTGGTGCCGTCCGGCTCGGCCGCGTCGGCCACCAGGCTCACGAAGCTGTCGCCCTCCTCAAAGTCCACCGGCATATCGAACAGGCTGCGGGCTTTGATACCCACCACGAAATCCATAAACCGGTTCGGATCGCTCAGGTCGGTGAAATCGGCCAGGTCAAAGGCCCCGTCCCCTTCTTCGGCCGGGTCCCAGTAAAACACAGCCGCCACCTTGTAGCGGTAGGCGGCGGCTTCAGGGGTGCCGGTATACAGGGTGAAGGCGCTGTTGTTCTGCACGGCGTCCAGCTGGTCCAGGCCCCCCAGTTCCCGCAGCGCCGGCGCCGGGCAGAGCACCGCGCTGTGGGAGGCCGCGGCCGCCGGGTCGGCCCCGGGGGCGTAGCACACCCGCTCAGGGGCGGCGGCCTCCGTTTCGTCAGCTGCCAGCGCCGCGCCCGCCGGCGCGTCGCCGGCGGCCTGGCCGTCGGTGTAGACCAGGCTGCCGGTCATCCCGGGCAGAGCCAGGTAGCCGGCCACCTGATCGTCCTTGATCTGGGCACGCTCCAGGTAGGAGATGGCGTTGGCGTCAAAATCGGCGGTGCCGTAGCTGCGCCAGGCCGGGGCTTCGCCCAGGCTGTTCCAATAATACAGGCCGGCCGCGGCGGCCACCGCCACCACCAGCAAAAAGAACACCGCCGCCAGGATCCGGCCCCAATGGCCGCCCTGTTTGCGGGGCGCCGGCGGCTCGGTGTCCGGCACGGCATCCTCATCCACCAGGCCGTACATGGCCTGGGCCGCCTGTTCCAGCCGGGCGTTGCGGCCTACCGGTTCCAGCCGGATCACGCCGGTGGGCTCGGAGGGCGCGGGCGGGTTGGCAGCGGGGCGGTCGGGCGCGATGCGGGTGGGCTGGGGGTCCGGGTCCGGAGCCAGCCGCAGCGGCGTTACCGGGCCGGAGGGCCGGGCCGGCGGCGGGGCGGGCACGGGGTCCGGACCGGCCACCAGGGCCGGGGCCTCCTTGCCCAGCCGGAACATCTGCACACCCTCCGCCTGGGGCAGCCCCAAGGCGGCGCGGCGGGCCATATCCAGCAGCCACAACCCCGCCTGGGCGGGCGCGGCCTGGTCCCGGTTCAGCGCCCGCACCCAGGCGCTGCGCTCATCCGCCAGCAGCACAAAGGCCGGGTGCCGGTCCTGCGCGGGCTGGAACGCCAGCGCGAAATCCGCCTCCGACACCTTGAGGGCCGCGGCGGCCCGGCCGGCCACCGGCTGCACCGGGCAGGCGGGGAAGCGGCGCAGCCAGGCGGACGGCGGCTCGATCCGCTTGGCCTTGCGGGGATGGGCCCAGCTCTCCTGCCCGAAGTCGTACACCCCACTCGCCTGGGGCTGGGTCGTGAGCAGCGGGTCCAGCAGCGCGCCGGTCTCCCGGTCGGCGGTGCAGAACAGAAATTCCTCTTTCAGAAAAGCCTCCACCGTGGCCAGGGGCAGATCGGTGGCGTCGGCGGAAAAGACCGCCGGGCCGAACTGGTCCCGCAGGGTCGCCTCCCACCGGTCGCAGACGGCGGCCGCGTCCGGGCCGCTGGCCGCGAAGCGCACCGCCAGTTCCCCGTCCCGGCCCATCAGCCGCAGGCCGGGGCAGCCCTCGGCGGCCGCCTGCCGCAGCACGGCGGAGGCCCGGGCGGTGGAAACGCCAAACAGCCGCAGGGTACGGCTCTCGGAATGTGTCTGTGTCATGCGGTTCACCTCATCTCCTCGGCCAGCCGGTCGGCGGCCACAATCTGTGTGTCATCGGGCAGCGGCAGGCCCAGCGTCAGCCGCCGGGCCAGGTCCAGCGCGGTCTGCGAGGCCCGCAGCCGCACCGTCTCCCGGCCGCGGCCGCCCAGCCCCAGTTTGCGGATATACAGCCGGTCCCGGAAAGCGGCGGCCAGGTACACCAGCCCCACCGGCTTTTCCGGGGTGCCGCCCCCCGGGCCGGCCAGGCCGGTCAGCGCCAGGGCCAGGTCGGCCCCGGCCGCCCGCCGGGCCCCCGCGGCCATCCAGGCGGCCGTCTGGGGCGAGACCGCTCCATGGGCGGCCAGCACCTCGCCGGGCACCCCCAGCAGCTGTTCCTTGGCCTGGTTGGCGTAGGTCACAAAACCGAACCCAAACACCTCGCTGGCGCCGGGCACGTCGGTGATCCGGCGGGCCACCAGCCCGCCGGTGCAGCTCTCGGCGGTGGTCAGGGTCAGCCGGGCGCGGCGCAAAGCCGCCACCGTGACCGATTCCAGGGTATCCTCGTTCTCCCCGTAGACGCACTCCCCCAGAATGTGGTAAAACTGCTGCGCCTTGGCCCGGCACATGGCCTCCGCCTCGGCGGCGGTGGCGGCCTTTGCGGTGATGCGGATGTGGCACTCGCCGGTCTTGGCGTAGATGGCGGCGGTGGGGTTGGCGCTGCGGAACAGGTGCCCCACCGTTTCCTCCAGATGGCTCTCCCCCGGGCCGGTGACCTTGAGGGTCAGGCTGTGCAGGGTGCCCTGGCACAGCGGCTGCAAAAGGGGCAGCGCCTGCTCGTTCCACAGCGGGATCAGCTCGTGGGGCGGGCCGGGCAGCAGCACCGCGTACCGGCCCTCGTCCTCAAACCAGACGCCGGGGGCGGTGCCGTTGCGGTTGGGCAGTTTTTTGCCCCGCACCGGCACCATGGCCTGTTTTTCGTTGTTGGCGGGGGTGGTGCGGCCGCTTTTGGCAAAGAAGGCGGTGATCTTGTCCATCTCCTCCTGGTCAAAGCGCAGGGCGTCATGGTAGCGGCGGGCCACCGTTTCCTTGGTCAGATCGTCCGCCGTGGGGCCCAGCCCCCCGCTGAACACCAGCAGTTCGCTGCGGGCCTTGGCGGTGCGCACCAGGTCCTCCAGCCGGGCGGCGTTGTCCCCCACCACATGCTGATACCGCACGCTGACGCCCAGGTCCGCCAGCTGACGGGCCAGAAACTGCGCGTTGGTATTCAGGATATCCCCCAGCAGCAGTTCCGTGCCTACCGCGATGATCTCCGCTTCCATCCTTCTCCCCCCTTACGCGGTCATTCCAGATATTCCACCTCGTCCCGCCAGTCGATGCGGATTCGCTCCACCTGCTCGGCGGCCTGTTTCTCCAATTCCGCCAGGCCCGGCATAGCCGCCTCCGCCGCCCGGATCTCCTCCAGGGTGGGGCGGGTCTTGGGATGGGGCGGGGTGAAGATGGTGCAGCAGTCCTCATAGGGCAGGATGCTGGTCTCAAAGGCGCCGATCGCCCGGCTGGTGGCCACGATCTCGCTCTTGTCCATGCCGATCAGCGGCCGCAGCACCGGCAGCGGCTGCACCTCGTCGGTGCAGGCCAGGGCCCGCAGGGTCTGGCTGGCCACCTGGGCCAGGCTCTCGCCGGTGACGATGGCCTGGCAGTCGATGCTCTGGGCGATCTGGTGGGCGATCCGCAGCATGCTGCGGCGCATCAGCACCGTGAACAGCGGCGCGGGGCCGTGGTCCCGGATGTACTCCTGGGGCTCGGTGTAGGGCACCACATAGAGCACGCAGCTGCCGGTCCACTCGCTGACGATCTGGGCCAGCGCCTTGACCTTGAGTTTGGCCCGCTCGCTGGTATAGGGCGGGCTGGCAAAGTGGATGTGGTGCAGCGCCAGGCCCCGGCGGGCCATCCGCCAGGCGGCCACCGGGCTGTCGATGCCGCCGCTGAGCATATTCAGCGCCCGGCCGCTGGTGCCCACCGGCAGCCCGCCCGCGCCGGGGGTCTTGTCCCCGTGCACATAGGCGGCGAAATCCCGCACCTCCACCATCACGGTCAGGTCCGGATGGTGCACGTCCACCTTCAGATGGGGGAACCGGCTCAAAAGATACCCGCCCAGTTCCCGGCTGATCTCGGGGCTCTTCATCGGGAACCGCTTGTCCGACCGCTTGGCCTCCACCTTGAAGGTGCGGGCGGCGCGCAGAGAGGCGGCCAGGTATTCCCCGGCGGCGGCGCAGATGGCGGAAAAGTCCTTTTCACAGACGGCGGCCCGGCTCATGGCGGCGATGCCGAAGACCCGGCTCACCCGCCGGAAAGCCTCGTCCATATCCGCGTCCTCGGTCTCGGGCTCGATGTACAGGGTGCTCTGGGCCTTATAGACCTTGAACTCCCCCAGATCCCGCAGGCGGAACCGCACCGCCTTGGCCAAAGAGGCCTCAAAGGTGGCCTTGTTCAGGCCCTTCAGGGCCATCTCGCCCTGGTAGCACAGAATGATCTGTTTCATGGTGTTCCTCGTTCCTTATCAGAATACCCGCCGCGGCGGGCGATGGCTGTCGAAATCCTTACCGAAGCCGCGCCAGCCGGGCCAACCCGTCCGCGAGGCCGTTGAGCAGTTCGTCGACGTCCTGTTCGGTGTTGTCGGCGCACAGGCTGATGCGCAAAGCGGTGTCGATGGCCCGGGCGGAAAGGCCCATGGCCGCCAGGGTATGGCTGGCCGCCCCCTTGCTGCAGGCCGACCCGCTGGACACATACACCCGCCGCTGCTCGAGAAAATGCAGCATGGTCTCGCTGCGGATCACGTTCAAGCTGATGTTCAAAATCTCCGGCACCGCGTCGTCGGGGCTGTTCACGGTGACCTCCGGCAGGGCCGCCACCCCCTGCCGCAGCCGGGCGTTCAGCGCCGTGATCCGGGCCTTGCGCTCCCGGCTGTTCGCCGCCATGCGCCGGGCGGCCTCCCCCAGGCCCACCGCGTAGGGCAGGTTCTCGGTGCCGGGGCGGATGCCTTTCTCCTGCCCGCCGCCCAGGTAGGGCGGCTCGATGTGAAAGCCCTTGCGCAGATACAAAGCGCCGATCCCCTTGGGGGCGTGCACCTTGTGGCCGGAGACGGTGTAGCTGTCCACCCCGGCCAGCGCCGCGGGCAGCCGCAGCCAGGCCTGCACCCCGTCCACATGCATGGCGGCGCGGGGGTTGCGCTCCTTCACCAGCCGGGCCAGGGTCTCCACATCGGCCACCGCGCCGGTCTCGTTGTTCACCTGCATGCAGCACACAAGGCAGGTGCCCTTGTCCACCCGGTCGGCCAGGGCGGTCACGTCGATGCGCCCGTCCGCGCCGGGCGGCACGAACACCACCTCAAAGCCCTCTCTGCCCAGCTGTTCCACCGGCAACGCCGCGCTGGGATGCTCGTAGCCGCTGCACACGATCCGCCTGCCCCAGCCCTTGCGGGCGACGGCCGCCCCCCGGATGGCCAGATTGTTGCTCTCGCTGCCGCAGGCGGTGAAGTACACCTCCCCCGGCGTGCACCCCAGGGTCCTGGCCACCTGGGCCCGGGCTTTGCCCAGCGCCTGCTGGGCCTGCAGCCCGGGGGTGTACAGGGCCGAGGGATTGGCCCACAGATCGGTCATGGCGGCGCGGATGGCGTCGGCCACCGCCGGATCGACCCGGGTGGTGGCGGCGTTATCCAGATAGTGCAGTGTCTCGTCGTGGAGCATGAAGGGTCCCCTTTTTCGCAGAAATCACAGCCGGGCGCAAAAACCGGCCATAGAAATACAGAGTATAGTATACAACAAAATTTTCGTTCGCACAAGCCGCAGCCGGGCCGGGCGCATTGTCACCGCCGCCGGAAGGTGGTACAATAAACAGGTACAACGATTTACGCCACGCATAATACGGACGGGGAGGACGCTGCATGAAAACGGATATTGAGATCGCGCAACAGGCAACCATGAAACCGATTCGGGAGGTGGCCGCCGGGCTGGGCCTCAATGAGGACCAGATCGTGCCCTACGGCAAATACAAGGCCAAGATCGACCACCGGCTGCTCAAGCAGCCCCACAAGGACGGCAAGCTGATCCTGGTGACCGCCATCAGCCCCACCCCGGCGGGCGAGGGCAAGACCACCACCAGCGTCGGGCTGGCGGACGCGATGTGCGCGCTGGGCAAAAAAACCATGCTCTGTTTGCGGGAGCCCAGCCTGGGGCCGGTGTTCGGCATCAAGGGTGGGGCGGCCGGCGGCGGCTATGCCCAGGTGGTGCCCATGGAGGACATCAACCTGCACTTCACCGGCGATCTGCACGCCATCGGGGCGGCCAACAACCTGCTGGCCGCCATGGTGGACAACAGCATCTACCAGGGCAATCCCCACAACATCGATCCGCGCCGGGTGACCTGGAAGCGCTGCGTGGACATGAACGACCGGCAGCTGCGGTATGTGACCGACGGGCTGGGCGGCCGGGTCAACGGCACCCCCCGGGAGGACGGGTTTGACATCACGGTGGCCAGCGAGGTGATGGCGATCTTCTGCCTGGCCTCCGACCTGGCGGACCTGAAGGCCCGGCTGGCGCGGATCGTGGTGGGCTACACCTACGCCGGCGAGCCGGTGACCGCCGGCCAGATCGGCGCGGCGGGGGCCATGGCCGCCCTGCTCAAGGACGCCATCGACCCGAATCTGGTGCAGACGCTGGAGAACAACCCGGCCATCATCCACGGCGGGCCCTTCGCCAACATCGCCCACGGCTGCAACAGCGTCATGGCCACCCGGCTGAGCCTGGCCCTGGCGGATTATGTGGTCACCGAGGCGGGCTTCGGCGCGGACCTGGGCGCGGAGAAATTCCTGGACATCAAGTGCCGCATGGCGGGCCTGAACCCGTCGGCGGTGGTGCTGGTGGCCACCGTCCGGGCGCTGAAGCATCACGGCGGCTGCCCCAAGGACCAGCTGGGGGTGCCCAGCGTGGACTATCTGGCCGCCGGCGTGCCCAATCTGCTGCGCCATCTGGACAACCTGAAAAACCAGTTCGGCCTGCCGGTCTGCGTGGCGATCAACGCCTTCCCCACCGACAGCGCCGAGGAGCACGACTATCTGCGCCAGGTCTGCGCCGAGCGGGGCGTGCCCTGCGCCTTGAGCGAGGTCTTCGCCAAGGGCGGCGAGGGCGGCAAGGAGCTGGCCCGGGCGGTGCTGGACATTCTGGACGAGGGCGCCCGCGTCCGGTTCACCTACCCGGACGAGGCCCCGCTGGCCGACAAGGTGCTGGCGGTCTGCCAAAAGATCTACCGGGCCAAGGACGTGACCTGGTCCGCGGCGGCCCGCAAGGCGCTGGACGAGATCACCGCCCAGGGGTACGGCAACCTGCCGGTCTGCATCGCCAAGACCCAGTACAGCTTTTCGGACAACGCGGCGCTGCTGGCGGCGCCGGAGGATTTCGTCATGAACGTGCGGGATGTGCGGCTGAGCGCCGGCGCCGGCTTTGTGGTGGTGATCATGGGCAACATCATGACCATGCCCGGTCTGCCCAAAAAGCCCGCCGCCGAGAACATCGACGTGGACGAGAACGGCCGGATCAGCGGGCTGTTCTGAGAGGGGTTGGGCGCGGGGCAAAGCCGGCCGGTTTTGCCCCGCTTTTTCAATTTTGGGAAAAGGATGGGAACGAATATGGAGTTGTTTGAAGGGCGGCCGGCGGACTGTGCCGGCC
>CALXIA010000007.1 GCA_944388245.1 uncultured Gemmiger sp.
GGGAGTTTTTCTTTTCCCATTATCGACATTAGTCTTCTTTTGAACCACTCGCCTAGCGAGTGGTTTTCGGTATACAATCAAACCGGGCGCGGACCCGAAAGCCCGCGCCCGTTCCCCGTGTTACCGGTTACAACTTGGCGCCGCAGTTGCCGCAGAACGCCGCGCCGGGCTCCAGCTCCGCGCCGCAGCTGGGGCAGACAGGGGCCTGGTTCAGCCGTTCCATCACGCTGCGGTCCATCTGGGCGCCGCAGCTGGGGCAGAACTTGCTGCTGCGGGATACCTCCGCGCCGCAGCCGGGGCAGATGTTCACGTTGCGAACCTCCAGCAGGGTGGCCTTGCTGGCCTCAATCCCGGCCTTGACCTGGGCCACCTCCTGCAGCAGGGCCTGGGCATCCTGCCGGTCCGCGAGCACCAGGTCCGAGTTCTCCACCAGGTACTGGCCCAGCTGGCCGTACAGCTCCCGCAGGCGCTGTTCCTGATTGGAGATCTCCATGTTCAGGCGGGTGATCTCCGCCATCTCCTTGCTCTTGCTCACCGCGTTCTGGGCAAAGCGCCCCACGCTCTCTTTCCAACCTGCCATCTTATTTACCTCCTATATTTCAAGCCCCTTATTTTTCCAGGGACTTTTTGTATGCAAAGAACGCCAGCAGCCCGTACACCACCAGGTACAGCAGGGTGCCGTAGGCCACCGAGCGGAACCGGATCAGGTTGTACAGGAAGGTGTAGGCGTAGTCCACCGCCCACAGGCCCAGCCCGATGGCCAGCATCTGGAACTGGCACAGGGAGAGGGTCAGCAGGATGCCCACCACAAAGCCCCAGAAGCACAGAGCGTTGACAAAGCTGCCCAGATAGATCCAGTTGCTCAACAGACTCAGCACCGCGAACACAATGGTCAGCACCGAAGCCAGCGGCATCAGGGTGCGGAATATGGATTTCTGGCTCAGGTAGGCGTTCAGGGTCTGACAGACTTGTTCCAGTTTCATAGTTGTGATTCCTTTCTTGTGTTGCGAAATATTTCCCCACGGCCCTCGGGAGGGCCGTTTTGCGGTTTATTGATACTCCCGGCGCACGGCCTGGGTGATGCGGCGGCGGGCCCGGCGCAGCAGCAGCGCGCTTGCCAGCGCGCCCAGCACCGAGATCCCCGCCCCGGCCAGGCCGCCGTAAAACAGCAGCATATTTCGGGTCAGTTCCATGGCTGTTCCCTCCTTATTCCAGCGCCCAGCCGGCGGCGGTCAGCTGGCCCGCCAGTTCCTCCAGCCGCAGCATCTCCGCGTCCTGCACAGCGGCGCTGGCGTACAGCTGCCGCGCCTGCCGCCAGGCCGCGCCCATGGCGGTGTAGTCCCGCTGGTAGGCCAGCTAGCTGCCGTCCAGGTAGACGGCGTTCTGGTAGGCCTTTAGTGCGTCGGTGTACTCCTCCAGCTGGTAGTGGCAGGAGCCCAGCACATACTGCACCTCCCCCTGGGCCTGCCGGAACTGCTCCTCGCTCATGCCCGGATCGGCCGTGAAGGTCTGGCCGGTCAGCAGATCCCCCGCCTCCTGGTAGCGCCCGGTGCGGAACAGCAGGCCGCCCAGCCGGGCGTAGGCCTCGGTGGCCTGGGGCTCCAGCCGCACCGCCTGCATCAGAAGCTGTTCGCTGTCGGCGTACTGCTGCTGTTCCATCAGGGTCTGGGCCTGTTGCACCAGATCGATGTAGGCGGCGCGGGTGTCCCGCTGCACCCCCTGCCAGCCCAGCGCCGCGCACAGCAAACTGCCCGCCAGCGCCAGGCTCCACAGCGCGGCCGCCGCCCAGCAGGAGGCTGCCCAGCGCTTGTAGCGCTTGTCCATTTTTTCCAGCCGGTTCAGCGCCCGCAGCATCTCGGCGGCAGAGGCGAACCGGTCCTTGGGATCGGGGCTCATGGCCCGCTCGATCACCTGGCGAAAAGGATCCCCCAGCCGGATGTCGTACCGCTCCAGCGGCACCACCCCCTGGGCCCAGACCAGCGGATCGTAGCCGGTGACCATGTAATAGGCCAGCGCGCCGATGGCGTACAGATCGGTGCGGGGGGTCACATGGCCGTATCCGGCCGCCGCCTGCGCCAGGGTGCGCAGGGGGCTGTTGGCCGGGAAGAGTTCCGGCGCGAAATTGTACTGTTCCGGCGCGGCGTAGCCGGAGGAGGCGCCGATGGCCTCCAGTTCCCCCTCCCGGGCCACCAGCGAGGCGTTGAAATCGATGACGCAGATATCCCCGTCGGGGGTGACCATCACGTTTTCCGGCTTGAGATCGCTGTGGATGATGGCCGGTTTGCGGGTGTGCATGTAGTCGGTCACCTGGCACATCTGCACCGTCCAGGTCAGGGTCTGTTTCTGGTCCAGCGCGCCGTGGGCCCGCACATACTCCCGCAGGGTGCAGCCGGGCACCAGTTCCATAATGGTATAGCAGAACCCGTCCGAGGCCCGCTTGAAATCGTAGATCCGGGGCAGATACTGGTGGCGCAGCCCGGTGAGGATGCGGGCCTCGCTGCCCTCGTCCATCCTGCCCTGGAACTGGCTCTTGACCCGCTTGATCACCACGTCCACATCCAGGCCCTGCTTGTGGGCACGGAACAGGTTGCTGAACCCGCCCTCCTGATCCAGAGGGCGCACGTCCACCAGGTCCTGCCCCAGCACCTCGGGGGGATCCCGGTATCGGTCAACACGCTCATGCCACTGCCCCCTGTCGCGGGCCGCGCCCGCGCGCATCCATACTTTCTTCTATTATACCGCCCCGCTTTCCCTGTCGAAAAGCGGCATTTTAGCCAAAATTATTTCAAAATATTCAAAAAACCCTGCCGTTTATGAAAAGGCCCGCCGGCGGACCGGCAGGCTCTTGACAGTCAAATATCTAAGTGATATTATTTTGATATCAAATAACTCTTTCTCTGAAGGAGGAATGAGCCGTGAGTGAAAAGCTTCTGCAAAACAAGAAGAACGGGATGCCGGTGCTGCTGGCGATCCTGGCGTTGTATGGGGTGGCGATCCTGGCGCTGCTATGGGCCGGGGAGGTGTTCGGGCCGGCGGGCCCGGGCGGGCGCGGCGCGCACGGGCTGCGCACCGGGGTGATGGCGATCAGCATCGTCTGGCTGTGCCTGGGCTGGATTTTGGCCTGCGGGCTCAAGGTGCTGCGGCCCCAGGAGGCCCTGGTGCTGACCCTGTTCGGCAACTACATCGGCACCCTGAAGGGCGAGGGGTTTTACTACGTGAACCCCTTCTGCGCGGGGGTGAACCCGGCGGCCCGCACCCGGCTGAACCAGAGCGGCGACGTGAGCGAGCGGCCGGCGGTCGCGGGCAAGAATGAGCTGAACGCAAACCCGTCCGGCAACAAGCTGAGCCTGAAGGTGATGACCCTGAACAACAACCGGCAGAAGATCAACGATTGCCTGGGCAATCCGGTGGAGATCGGCATCGCGGTGACCTGGCGGATCGTGGACACCGCCAAGGCGGTGTTCAACGTGGACAACTACAAGGAGTTTCTGTCCTTGCAGTGCGACACCGCCCTGCGGAACATCGTGCGCATCTACCCCTACGACGTGGCCCCCAACGTGGACACCACCGGCGACGGCCAGGCGGATGACGGCAGCCTGCGGGGTTCCAGCGAGGTGGTGGCGGCCCGGATCAAGGACGAGATCCAGGCCCGGGTGACCCAGGCGGGGCTGGAGATCCTGGAAGCCCGGATCACCTACCTGGCCTACGCGCCGGAGATCGCGGCGGTGATGCTGCAGCGCCAGCAGGCGTCGGCCATCATCGACGCCCGCAAGATGATCGTGGACGGGGCCGTGGGCATGGTGGAGATGGCCCTGGAGCGGCTGAGCGAAAATCAGGTGGTGACCCTGGACGAGGAGCGCAAGGCGGCTATGGTGTCCAACCTGCTGGTGGTGCTCTGCGGCAACCGGGACGCCCAGCCGGTGGTCAACTCGGGCAGTTTGTACTGAGATGGCCGGGGAGAAAAAGCAGATCCCGCTGCGGCTGTCGGCCAGTCTCTACGCGGCCATCGCCGCCTGGGCGGAGGACGATTTCCGCTCGGTGAACGGGCAGATCGAGTACCTGCTGACCGAGTGCGTGCGCCAGCGCAAGAAAAACGGCCGTCCGGTGCCCCATCAACTGGACCTGCCGCCGGATTTGGACATCGAATAAGCAAGCCCGGGGCCTTTCCGAAAGGCCCCGGGCTTTTGTCGTCAGTTCCACAGTTCGACCAGCCGGGCCGCCAGCGGCTCGGCCTGCCCGGCGGCCAGCGCCCCGTATCCCATCACCACGGTGGAGGGCGGGCAGACCGCGGCCTGGCAGAACTCGCTCAAGCCTGCCAGCCGCACCCCGGCGGCCCGGGCGGCGCGCACCATCTCCCCTTCCGGCGGGCCGCCCTCCACCCGCAAAAGGAAATGCAGCCCCGCCTGCCGCCCGCCGAAGGTCAGCCGGCCGGGGCCAAAAGCGGCCTCCAGCGCGCCGGTGAGAGCGGCGGCCCGGGCCCGGTACTCCTTGCGCATCCGGGCCAGATGCCGGGTGAAATGCCCCTCGGCCATGAACCGGTACAGGGTCTGCTGCTCGAACCGGCTCACGGTGGAGGCATAGGCTGAAAACCGTGCCCGGTAGGCCCCCAGCAGATGCCGGGGCAGCACCATATAAGCAATGCGGATGCTGGGGGCCAGGCTCTTGGAGAAGGTGGACAGGTACACCACCGGCCCGTTTGGCCCGGCCATGCCCTGCAGGCTGGGCAGCGGCCGCACATCGAACCGGAACTCCGAGTCGTAGTCGTCCTCCAGAATATACCGGCCGGGCTCTGCCAGCGCCCAGGCCAGCAGGCCGGCCCGCCGGGGCGCCGGCATGGTGACCCCGGTGGGGAACTGGTGGCTGGGGGTCACATAGGCCAGCCGCGCACCGGAGGCGGCCAGCGCGTCCAGGTCCATGCCGTTTTCGTCGATGGGCACCGGCAGGCAGGGCACCCCGCAGTTTCCCAGCACCGCCCGGGGCCGCAGATAGCCCGGGTCCTCCAGGGCGGCGGGGCCGCCGGGCAGCAGCACCGCCAGCAGGCTCAACAGGTACTCCGCCCCGGCCCCCACCACGATCTGGTCCGCGGCGCAGACCACCCCCCGATAGCTTTGCAGGTATTCCGCGATGGCGCCGCGCAGTTCCGCGTCCCCCTGGGGATGGCCGTGGGCCAGCAGCCCCGGCTGGGCGTAGAGCAGTTCTTTCTGGATGCGCCCCCAGGTGCGGAAGGGAAACAGCCCCGTATCCACCCCGCTGGTGCCGCAGTCAAACCGCCAGGAAGGGGCGGCGGGCTCCCGGGCAGCGGGCGCCGGCGCGGGGCGCGGCGGGTCGGGCAGGGGCAGCGGCGCGCGGCCCGCCACAAAGAAGCCGGACCGGGGCCGGGCGTCCAGCCAGCCCTCGGCGGCCAGCAGCTGGTAGGCGGTGTCCACCGTGTTGACGCTGACCCCCAGCTGTTCGGCCAGGCTGCGCTTGCCGGGCAGCCGGCAGCCGGCGGGCAGCTCCCCCGCCCGGATGCGCCCGGCCAGCGCCCGGTACAGCTGTTCGTACAGGGGCAGCGCCCCCGACGGATCCAAAGAAAACGGCAGCCGCGGCATCCGGCATCCCTCCCGTCTGATACCATAAAAAATATCTGTTCTGGTCATTTGCATGGGTTCAGAATTCGCTATAATAGAGCATACAGGCCGGGGCGAAAAAAGTCAAGAAGCCCGGCAACAAGGAGGGAATCATCATGCGAAAGCAAGATTTGCAGATCCGCCGGCTCACGGTGCTGGCGATGTTGGCGGCACTGTCCTATGTGGCGTTCGCGGTGCTGCAATTCCGTATCCTGCTGCCCGGCGGGGACGCCACCAGCATCCACCTGGGCAATGCGGTCTGCGTGCTGGGCGCGCTGCTGTTCGGCGGGATGTACGGCGGCGTGGGCGGCGCGGTGGGGATGAGCCTGGGGGATCTGTTCGACCCGGTATACATCACCTATGTGCCCAAGACCCTGATCGCCAAACTGTGCATCGGCCTGATCACCGGGGCGCTGGCGCACCGGGTGTTCCACATCAGCGAGCAGACCGATCCCAAGCGCCGCAGCCTGTACGCCACCCTGTCGGCGGTGGCGGGGCTGGCCTTCAACTGCGTCTTCGACCCGCTGTTCGGCTACTATTATAAGCTGCTGATCCTGGGCAAGCCCGCCGCCGACCTGACCCTGGCCTGGAACGTGGGCGCCACCTGCCTGAACGCGGTGATCAGCGCCGCCGTGGGGGTGGCCGCCTATCTGGCGCTGCGCCCCGCGCTGCAGCGGGCCGGGCTGTTCCGGGACCTGCTCAAGTAACCCGCCGCTCTTTTCCCGAAAAAGGCCCGCGGTATTCCGGACGGAATACCGCGGGCCATCGTTTTGTTTATGGGTGTTCTGCCTGTGTGAGCCGCTCCAGCAGCCCGGCGCAGCCGGCGCACACGTCCTCGTAGGTGGTCTCGAAATCCCCGGTGTACCAGGGGTCCGCAATGCCTCTCTCCTCGCCGGCGTAGTGCAGCAGCAGCCGCAGTTTGTTCTGCGGGTCGCCGCCAAACAGCCGGCGCATATCGGCCAGGTTGCGGGGTTCCATGCCGATGATCCGGTCCCAGGCGGCGTACTCCTGCCCCGTCAGCGGGGTGGACGCCCGGGCCGGGCAGGGCACCCCGTGGGCCAGCAGGGTGCGCCGGGCAGGCGGATAGACGTCGTTGCCCTCCTCCTCCCGGCTGGTGGCGGCGCTGGCCACCGTCACCGCTTCGGCCAGGCCCGCCTCGCGCAGCATCTGCTTCATCACATACTCCGCCATGGGGCTGCGGCAGATATTGCCCAGGCAAACAAACAGAATTCTGGTCATCTGGTTCCGGTCCTTTCCTGCGCCTGCCAGCCATTGCCATTTCCGGCTGTCCGGCGTTGTTCTTTTGGTCGTAAACGTTTGGCCGCTCGACACAGCGGCCCCGAATGTTGCGCGGCTCTTTTCGCTTGTGTACGGTCCCGGTTGTATGCTATAATACTGTCACGCTGATCGTTCCTTTTGTATGTGGCAGAGCGAAGCTTTCTCTCATTCTACTGTACTACAATCTCTGGAGCGGTTTCTCACAGGTGAAAACGAATTTGAGGAAGTGATTGTAAAATGAAAATGGTACTGCTGGACGGGGCGCTGTGCAACCAAATGACACAATATGTTTTTGCCCGCTGCCTGCAAGAGGAGTTTAAGGACACCAACGAACTGGTGCTTTTGGATGATCTGTGGTATTTTTGTGATCATGGGGCCCTGGGCCACCAGATGCAGTCCATCGAGCATCACGAATACCAGCTGGACAAATTTCCGAACATTCACCCTGTCACGCGCGCATCCCAATATTTTGACGCCGATGTATGGGCGCAGATCGTGAAGGTCGCGCGGTCGCTGCCGCCCTTGAACATCGGCAGTTTCCTGCCCCAGATCCTGAAGAACAACGGGCTCGACTTTTTTATGATCGCCGAAACCCAGACGCATCATTTTGACGGCAAGATCGCGCACATGCCATACTATCATTATATACCGGAAATGCTGCAATCGCAAGGGAACGCCTATTATTACGGCTGGTTCACCAACGGCGGCTGGTTTCAGCGCCACGAAAAGATGTTTTTGCATGAGTTTGAACTTCCGCCGCTGTGGGAGCCGCAGGATCTTGAAATGCAGAAAAAGATCGAAGACAGCACCTCGGTATCCATCCACATCCGCAGGGGCTCATTCGCCGCGACCAATCGCACGACCCCCTGCGACTATTTTACGAACGCCATTTCGCAGGTGCTTCAGTATCTGCAGAAGAACAAAAAGTATCGAAAAAAGCCTCCCTGCTTTTTTATTTTCTCAGATGAGATCCAGTGGGTCGAAGAGCACGGCAAAGAATACGGGCTGCACAAGATCCCGTATCCGGTGGTGTATTGCCAGGCAGACCGGACCCTTGCGGACAACCACTGCGATCTGCAACTGATGGCCCAATGCGACATTATGATCCTGGAATTCAGCAGTGTATACAGCTATATGGCGGCGCTGCTGAACCAGAAAAAGAACAAGATCGTGATCAACCCGAACAAGTCGCGGGGCGTTTTCTGAACATTGTTCTATACCGGTCGGATCGCGCCCGGGGCGCCAGCCGAAAGCCAAACCGATCCGGGTAACAGAAACAGGGTGTTGTCCTGCTTGACAACACCCTGTTTTTTTTCGGTCAGCGCGTGCCCCGCAGCAGGCGGACGTCTGCGCCACTTTTGAACGAGTCCGGGAGGCTCCAACATCTCCGTTCGGCTTTGCCGTCCCTCCCGGGCAGCCGGACCGGATCCTGGGCATGAGCTTACTCTTTCGGCTGTTTGGATTCCGGTTTCGCGTACAGGGGGCCGTAGTCCGCGCCCGGCGTTTTCGGGCCGGCGTGCGGCATGGGCGGCCGGGCCGCCGCGGCGGCGCGCATCCGGGCCCGGCTGCGGCGGGCCGCCAGCAGTACCACCGCCAGGATCACCGCCAGCACCAGCAGAGCGGGCAGCCAGTACACCAGGGCCACCGCGAAATCCTGGCAGAACTCGCCAAAATCCGCCCAGCTGTTCACGAAGGCCTCCTGGATCCGCGCCAGGAAACCGGGTTCCACCACGGTCAGCGCGTCCACCTCGTTCAGATAGACCTCCACCGTGCAGTAGTCCACCTGATCGTCCATGGCCCGCATCTGGGCGGTGTAACTCTCGATCTGGTACTCCACATCGCTGAGCTGCTGCTGGATCTGGAGCAGATCGGTCAGATTCTCCGCCTGTTCCATCAGCTCGGTCAGCCGGGCGCGCTGGGTCTCCAGGCTGTCCAGCCGGGCCTGCACGTCCACATAGGAGGCGGTGATGTCCTCCATCTGTTCCTGCTTGTTCACCAGGTTGCCCACGCCGGAGGCCTCGGCCAGAAACGCGGCGTACCGGTCGGCGGGCACCCGCAGGGTCATGCGGGACCAGCGGGTGCCCCGCTCGGCGCTGCCGCCCTCCTCGTTGCTCTCCACATAGCCGCCCGCCTTGTCCAGCGCCGCCAGCAGCGCGTCGCGGGCGTCGGGGTAGGTCTTGGTCTCCAGATCCAGCGAGGCGGTGTACACCAGCTTGCGGCCGCCGGCCTCGGGCAGCAGGCTGCCGGCGGCGTCACTGGCCGTGGTGCTCTCCCCCACGGCCACATCGTAGTTCTCCTGGGGCGCGGCGGGCGCCGCGCCCACCGATCCGTTCGCGGCAGCGGCGCCGCACCCGGCCAGCACACAGCAGGCCAGCAACAGAGCCAGTATGGTAAAGATCGTGCGTTTCATCGGGATCCCTCCTTCTTTTTTGGGCTTTCTACCCAAAATACGCGGCCGGGCAGCCAGATATTGCGCCGCGGCGCAAAATTCGATACAATAGAGAACAGGTCTGCGCGCCTGGCGCGTTTTCCTACTGGTATTATACAGCACCGGATGCGGAAAGTGGGTAACGATATGATGACGAACGGGATCGGAAATGTGCTGGTGGGCCAGTCCGGCGGGCCGACGGCGGTGATCAACGCCAGCCTGGCGGGGGTGTACGAGGCCGCCCGGGCGCTGGGCGCGCCCCGGGTATACGGCATGAAGTACGGCATCCAGGGCTTTTTGCGGGGCGAACTGGTGGAGCTGGACAAGCTGCTGGGGGACAAGCTGGACGTGGAACTGATGCTGCGCACCCCCTCCAGCTACCTGGGCAGCTGCCGGTACAAGCTGCCCGACCCGGCCGAGGACGAGGGCCCCTACCGCACCCTGTTTGACCTGTTTGACCGATACGAGATCCGGGCGGTGTTCTACATCGGCGGCAACGACAGCATGGACACCATCGCCCGGCTCAGCGCCTGGGGCCGGGCGGCGGGCAGCCCGATCCGGTTCATCGGGGTGCCCAAGACCATCGACAACGACCTGATGCTCACCGACCACACCCCCGGCTACGGCAGCGCCGCCAAGTACATCGCCACTATCATGAAGGAGGTCATCTGCGACTCCTCGGTGTACGACCTGCGCAGCGTGACGGTGGCCGAGATCATGGGCCGGCACGCGGGCTGGCTGGCGGGGGCGGCCTGCCTGGCCTGCGGGCCGGACTGCGACGGGCCGGACATGATCCTGCTGCCGGAGGTGCCCTTCTCGCCGGAGATCTTTCTGCGCCGGGTGGACGAGCTACAGCGCCGCAAGCCCAATGTGGTGATCGCCGCCAGCGAGGGGGTGCGCACCCGGGAAGGGGTGTTCCTGTGCGATCTGGTGTCCGGCGGCGGCCAGCTGGACGCCTTCGGCCACAAGAGCATGCTGTCCGGCACCAGCCGGTATCTGAGCGACCTGATCCAGAGCAACCTGGGCTGCAAGACCCGGGCGATCGAGCTGTCCACCCTGCAGCGGTGCGCCAGCCATCTGGCCAGCCGCACCGACATCGACGAGGCCTACCGGGTGGGCGCGGCGGCGGTGCAGGCCGCCCACGCGGGCGAGAGCGGCCGGATGGTGACTTTGCGCCGGCTGGGGGATGTGCCCTACCAGTGCGTGAGCGGCACGGCGGACATCGACCAGGTGGCCAACCTGGAAAAGACGGTGCCCGCCGACTGGATCGCCCCCGACGGCACCCATGTGAACGAGCGCTTTGCCCAGTATGCCCGCCCGCTGATCCAGGGGGAGCTCTCCCCCATCTTTGTGAACGGCACCCCCCGCCACATCCGCCTGTAACAGGAAACACCGGCCGCCGCGCAGGAGAGATCCCGCGCGGCGGCCGGTGTGTTTTGTGTCAGGGCAGGATATAGAATCCCCAGCTGGGCATCCAGAGCAGGCTGCGGGCCCAGCCCTCGCTGACCGGCACCCCGGCCAGCACCGGATAGAACCAGACAAAGAGCACCGCGGCCAGCGCCACCATTCCGATGGCCAGCCCGTGGGCCAGCGCCGGGCGGCGGCGTTCCAGCCGGGCCAGCCAGAGCAGCAGCGCCAGCAAGGTGAAGCCCAGGGCGGGAAAATAGTGGTACAGGAAGGTGCAGCGGGTCACCAGCACCCAGGGCAGCAGCTGGGCCAAAAACAGCACCCCCACAAAGGCGCCCCGGCGGCTGCCCTTGCCGCACAGGATGCGCCGGCCCACCGCCAGCAGGGCCGCCAGGCCGCCCCACCAGACCACCGGATTGCCCAGCACCGCGATGCTGGCGTAGGCGCCCTGGGGCAGGCCGCTGCCCATATAATACCACACCGGGCGCAGCATCAGCGGCCAGGTGTACCAGCGGGATTCAAAGGCATGGGTGGCCACCAGCTGGCTGTGGTACTGGTACATGGACACCTGACACTGCCACCAGTCCCCCAGGCCGAAGGAGGGGTCCCGCCACAGATAGGGCAGATAGCTGGCCAGATAGACCAGCAGCGGCACCGCCACAAAGAACGCCACCCCGCCGCCGATCGCCAGCGCCGCCTCCCGGCCGAAGCCCGGCTGCTGCTGCCGCCAGCGGGCGTACAGCACCCAGAAGTACACCACCGCCAGCCCGGCGCCGGCGTAGATGCCGGTCCACTTGCTGGCGCAGCCCAGCCCGAAGGCCAGACCGCCCAGGGCCATGGGCAGCAGCGCCGCCCGCACCCCCTTTTGCAGCACGGTCTGGGCGTACCAGAGCATACAGTACGCCCCCAGCAGGATGAAAAAGGTCACATACACGTCGATGGTGGCGATCCGGCTCTGGGTAAACCGCATGAAATCCAGCCCGAACAGCGCCGCGCCCACCAGCGCCAGCCAGGGCCGGCGGGTCAGCCGCCGCCCCAGCAGATAGAACAGCGGCACCATCGCCGCGCCGAACAGCGCCCCGGCCACCCGCCAGCCGAAGCCGTTCATCCCGAACACCGCGATGCCCAGCATGATGAACACCTTGCCCAGCGGCGGGTGGGTGGTCTCGTAGACGCTCATGGCGTGCAGCATCTCGTAGCCGGTGCGGCCGTGGTAGATCTCGTCAAAATACATGCTGTTGAGCTGGCTGATGGCGTCCGGCACCAGCGATTGCTCGTCGCACAGCGCCCCGCCGCCGCTCACCGGCAGCAGCGCGCCCTCCCCGTCCCGGAAGGCCAGTTCCATCACCGCGCCGTTCTCCACCGTCACCGTCAGCGCGCCGGAGGCGGAAACAGTATAGCTGCTCCACTGGAAGGTGGTGCCGTGGCCCAGATCCTGCTGCACCAGGGTCTGGCCGGCGGCGTCGGTGATGGTCAGCTTGCCGCCGGTGGAGATGCCGGCGTAGACCCAGATCTCGCTTGCCTGCCCCTCCACCGTGACCGTTTCGGTGACGGTGGCGCCGGAGGCGTCCAGCGGGGTTTCCGGGGCGGTGGTCTCGCCCAGGTATACCAGACCCAGCGCCAGCGCCGCCGCCGTCAGCCCGGCCAGGGCGCCCCACTCCCATTTTGCCCAGGCAGGCTGGGGGGCGGGGGCGGCCCAGACCTCCCGCCGGGGCCGCATGTGGATCTGGCAGACCCTGCCGGTGAGCAGCATCCGCCCGGCGGACAGAGCCAGCAGCACAAAGCAGACCGTTTCGGCCAGGCCGGTGAACCGCACCAGCAGCACCGCCTGGGCGCTGGTGAGGAACTCATCCGCGGTGCCCACGCTGGCATAGACGATCGCCAGATTGAGCAGGCTGGTCAGGGACAGGCCCGCCGCCGCCCCCAGCAGCCGCCGGTCGCCCCATTTGGCGCTGGCGGCCACCGCCAGCAGCACCGCCGGGATCAGATACCGCTCGTGCATCCGGTGGGCCACCGTAAAGATCCCCGCCGCGTAGACCGCCGCCAGGGTCAGCGGGCAGAAATGCCCCCGCCGGGCGGCCTGGGCGGCCAGCCACAGCAGCCCCGCCGTGACCAGCACGATGCCCAGCATCCCCCATTGCTGCCAGGTCAGCGGGCCCAGCCGGGCAGCCTGGTCGGTCCAGTTGCCCCCCAGCGCCGCCCACAGGTTGAAGCCGTTCACCGTGGCATAGGGATAACTCTGGGAGGTGCCGAAATACTTGGCCGCCAGCCAGAGCGGGCTTTTCCCGCAGGCAAGGCCGGCCAGCAGGGTGGGCAGCAGGGCCGCCACCACCCCCAGCGCGGCGCGGCCCAGCGCCCGCAGCCGCGCCCGGGCGTCCCGGGGCTGGCCGGGGCCGGGCACCACCGCCGGCTGCAAAAAGCAGACCGCCAGCACCGGCCCCAGCAAAAGGGCCTGGGGCTTGATGGCCAGCGCGAATCCCCAGACCAGGGCCGCCGGCAGATAGCGCCGCCGGCACAGCAGCCAGAACGCCGCCACCAGCGGCAGCACAAAGAGCCCGTCGATCTGTTTCCAGACGGCGGTGTCAAAGAGCAGCGGCGGGCAGAAGGCCACAAAGGCCGCCGCCCGCAGCGCCACCCGCTTGTTGTAGCGGCAGCCGCTGCCGATGGTGTACACCAGCCAGACCAGCGCCCCGTCGGCCGCGATGGGCAGCGCGCTGAGCAGCAGCCGGGCCGCGCCGCCGCCGCTGTCCAGCCCCAGGCCCCGGATCAGCAGCCCGGGGATCCCCAGCCACAGCATATACAGAGGGGGATAATCCGCGAAATAATCCGGAGCGTAAAACTCAAACGGCCCCACCTCGGCCATTCGCAGGGCCCAGGCGGTAAAGCAGCTCATGTCGTAGCTGTATCCCTCGGTGAGCACGACCAGCGCGGCCCGCACAAGCACGGCCGCCGCCAGCACCGCCGCCAGCGGCCAGAAGATGTTGGATTTGCGTTGTTCCATGATGCACCTCACAGTTTGCACAACTGGGACAAGTATACCACAAACCGCCTGTCGGGTACAGGCGAAAGGGCCCGCATACCGGCGAAAAGGCTGTGAAACTTTCTCACAACGCATACGAAGCAGACCGGGCGGCTATTTCATCCGCGCACAAAAAAAGCGGACGCTCTCCGTTCGGGAAAACGTCCGCCCGGTCAAGGCCGTCCGCAGGGAAAGAAAAAGGAAGAAAACCCTGGGACGGCTGTTGCCGGCAAAAAAGAAGATAGCAAAAAGAAGTATAGAAGAAGTTGAAATGGGTTATTCCACATCCTGCAGCGCGGCGAAGTCCTCCTCGCCGGTGCGGACCTTGACCACCCGCTGCACCCCGTAGACGAAGATCTTGCCGTCGCCCACATGGCCGGTGTACAGCGCCTTCTTGGCCGTCTCGATCACCGCGTCCACCGGGATGCTGCTCACCACGATCTCCACCTTGATCTTGGGCAGCAGGGTGGCGTCCATCTCAACGCCGCGGTAGTACTCGCCGGCGCCCCGCTGGATGCCGCAGCCCATTACCTGGGTCACGGTCATGCCGGTCACGCCCAGCTGGTTCATGGCGGTCTTGAGTTCATCGAACCGGGACAGCCGGGCGATGATGGTCACCTTGTACATGCCGGTAGAGGCGGCCGCGTCCACCGGCTCGGTGCGGACCACCGGCACGGCGGCGGTCTGCTGACGCTGGGTGGCCTTCTCGTACTCGTCCTCGCCCAGATCGGTGTTCTCGTTCACGTCCAGCGCGGCGGACACATCCGACACCGCAAAGCCGGAGTAGGCGCTGGCCAGGCCGTGTTCATGGATATCCAGACCGTCGATCTCCACCTCGGCGGGCACACGCAGGCCCACCAGCTTGTCGATCACCTTGAAGATGATGGTCATGGTCACGATGACCCACACCGCTACCGACACAACGCCGATCAGCTGGGTCAGCAGCATGCTCGCGCCGCCGCCGTAGAACAGGCCGCCGTCGGTGGCGAACAGGCCCACGGCGAGGGTGCCGAAGGCGCCGCAGACGCCATGCACCGAAACCGCGCCCACCGGATCGTCGATCTTGACGACCTTATCGAAGAATTCCACCGCAAAGACGACCAGGATACCGGCGATCAGGCCGATGAAGAACGCGCCCACCGGGCTGACCACGTCGCAGCCGGCGGTGATGGCCACCAGGCCGGCCAGGGTGCCGTTGAAGGTCATGGACACATCCGGCTTTTTGTACCGGATCCAGGTAAAGATCATGGTGGCGCAGGTGGCGACCGCGGCGGCCATGTTGGTGTTCATGAAGATCAGGGACGCGCTGAGCATGCTCTCATCGGTGGACAGGCTCACGGTGCTGGCGCCGTTGAAGCCGAACCAGCAGAACCACAGGATGAACACGCCGGTGGCCAGAGCGGTCAGGTTGTGGCCGGGGATGGCGCGGGGCTTGCCGTTCTTGTCGTACTTGCCGATACGGGGGCCCAGCAGGGCGGCGCCGATGCAGGCGGTGATGCCGCCCACCATGTGCACGGCGGTGCTGCCGGCGAAGTCATGGAAGCCCAGGCCGGACAGCCAGCCGCCGCCCCAGATCCAGTGCCCGGAGATGGGGTAGACCACCATCGAGATCAGAGCGCTGTACAGGCAGTAGGCCTTGAAGTTGGTGCGCTCGGCCATCGAGCCGGACACGATGGTGGCGGCGGTGGCGCAGAACACCGTTTGGAAGATCACATAGCACCACAGGGGCAGGGTGCCGAAATCGTAGCTGCCCCGGATCAGCGGGTCCAGGCTGCCCACAAAGGCGTTCGCGCCGCCGAACATCAGGCCGAAGCCCACCAGCCAGTACAGCGGGGTGCCGATACAAAAGTCCATTAAGTTTTTCATCAGGATGTTGCCGGTGTTTTTGGCGCGGGTCAGGCCCGCCTCACACAGCGAAAAGCCCGCCTGCATAAAAAACACCATGGCAGCGCCCCATAGGGTCCACAATACATCCGCAGAGTTATACATACACGTTTCCTCCCTCGCTATGCCCAGCGGAACAGCCGGAACCGACGCGCTTGCCGGCGCCCGTTCCCGCAGCCGCACGGGGTAAAATAGGGGATGCGCGCCGCCCCAAGGGGATAAGGGCGGGCCGCATCCGGAGCCTCGGGCCGAACGAGGCCGGGTTTTCGCCGCGCGAAAAAGCCCGAAAAAGAACAGCAAGGGCGCTGAGGTCGGCCCCTCAGCGCCCTTGCTGTTCTGGTTGTAGTATACGCCGATGGACAAGCGGTTGTCAATCAGCATTTCCACGGGATTTTTTTCACTTTGCCCGTCAAAATTCTCCATCTGTGCGCCACACGCGCACAGTTCCGCTCAAGCCCGGCTGACCTTGGGCCCCTGCGGGGTGTCCTCCACCACCCATCCCAGGGCGGTGATCTGGGCCCGCAGCGCGTCGGCGGTGGCCCAGTCCTTGGCCTTCTTGGCGGCGGCCCGCTGCTCCACCAGGGCGGTGACGTCGGCGGGCACCTCGTCCTCCTTGTGGCGGTTGTACAGCAGCCCCAGCACCCCGGTCAGCTCGTCGAAGGTCTTGGCGGCCTGGGTCAGCGCGCCCTTGGACGCGGTGGGGGCCAGGGTGTTGATCTGGCGCACAAAGTCAAACAGCGCGGCCAGCGCGTCGGGGGTGTTCAGGTCGTCGTCCATGGCGGCGTTGAACTTCTCCCGCACGGCAGCGGCCTTTTCCACCAGGGTCTCGTCCCCCTCGGCCGGGGCATTTTTGAGCAAAAAGTCCAGATTATCCCGGCAGGTGTACAGCCGCTCCAGGCTGCTCTTGCAGCTCTCGATCAGCTCCACGGTATAGTTCAGCGGCATCCGGTAGCCGGCGCTGAGCATAAAGTAGCGGATCGGCTCATAGCCGTACTTGTCCGCGATCTCCCGCACGGTGAAGAAGTTGCCGGCGCTCTTGCTCATCTTGCGGTTGTCGATGTTCAAGAAGCCGTTGTGCATCCAGTAATGGCTGAACTCGCAGCCGTTGGCGCACTCGGACTGGGCGATCTCGTTCTCATGATGGGGGAAGATCAGGTCCTGGCCGCCGCAGTGCAGGTCGATGGTCTTGCCCAGATGGGTGCGGGCCATGGCGCTGCACTCGATGTGCCAGCCGGGGCGGCCGGGGCCGTAGGGGCTGGGCCAGGCGGGCTCGCCGGGCTTGGCGGCCTTCCAGATGGCAAAATCCGCCGGGTCCTCCTTCAGATCGTCGTCCATCTGGCTGCGCAGTTCCCGGTTGCCGCTCTCCAGGTCCTCCAAATTCAGATGGCTCAGCTTGCCGTAGTCCTTGAACTTGCGGGCCCGGAAGTACACGTCCCCGTTGCGGGCCACATAGCCGTACCCCTTGTCCAGAATATCGGCCACGATGTCCAGGATCTGGGGGATGTGCTCGGTGGCGCGGGGCTGCACAGTGGGGGGCAGGGCGTTCAGGCCGGCCGCGTCCTTCTTGTACTCGGCCTCAAAGCGGCGGGCCACCTCCTGCATGGAGGTGCCCTCCTCCTGGCCTTTCTTGATGAGCTTGTCGTCGATGTCGGTGATGTTGGACACATAGATCACCTTGTTGCCCCGGTATTCCAGGTACCGGCGCAGGGTGTCGAACACCACCAGCGGCCGGGCGTTGCCGATGTGGATGTAGTTGTATACGGTGGGGCCGCACACATAGATCCGGTACTCGCCGGGGGTCTGGGGGACGAACTCCTCCTTGGTGCGGGTGAGGGTGTTGAAGATCTTCACGTTCTGCACGCTCCTTTTCACTGGGCGCAGGGCCGCAAACAAAACGCCGCCCCCGTCCGCCCCTTCGGGCAGACGGAGGCGGCGAACAGCCGCGGTTCCACTCCGCATTGTTTACTCATTGCCGCCGATAACGGGGCGATCCGCAGAGAACTACCCGGCCAGGGGCCGTTCACTCTCTGTGCTCTCGGGGCGCACTTCCCGCGGCAGCCTGCCCAAGGGGGCTTGCAGCCCATGGCCCCCTCTCTCTGTGGTCGCTTGCCGGGTACTCTGCCCGATCCAGACGCATTTGCGCTATGTAGCTTTATTATACGGGCCGCGGCCGGGCAAGTCAAGCCCGGAAACGGCTTATTTGGCGGTGTTGATGAACTGCCGGTTCTGCCAGATATACTGCGCGCCGCTGAGCACGGTGACCAGCGCCACCAGCCAGCACAGCCCCTGGGAGAGCCAGTAGAACGCCTGGCTGGCGGCCAGGCTGCCGCCCAGGCTCAGCACCCCCAGCCCGAAGTAGTAGACCAGGATGGTGACCATCTGCAGCACGGTTTTGATCTTGCCCCACCAGTTGGCGGCAATGACCCGCCCGCCGGGGGCGCTGGCGGCCACCATCCGCACGCCGGACACCGCGAACTCCCGGGCCAGGATCAGGGTGAGCACCACCGGGCTGCAGACCCCGTCCTTCATCATGTAGAGGAAGGCGGTGGTGGTGAGCAGCTTGTCGGCCAGCGGGTCGGCAAATTTGCCGAAATCGGTGACCAGCTGCCAGCGGCGGGCCAGATACCCGTCCAGAAAATCGGTGAAGCTGGCCACGGCGAAGACCGCCCCGGCCAGGAAATACCCCGCCGGCTGGCAGGCCAGCACCGCCCCGCCGGCAAACAGCATGAACACCGGCACCAGCAGGATCCGAAGCAGGGTGAGTTTGTTGGGAAGATTCATGAGGCGACGCTCCTTCTATGGCAAGCGCCCGAAAACGCACAGGCGCGGCCGATCACTGAGCGGTTTCGACCGGTACACCGTACAAATCGTAAACATCGCTCTCTTCTATGAGTATATCATAAAATTCGCCGGGGTAAAGGGGCGCCTGGCTGGAAACGCACACATTCCCGTCAATTTCGGGCGCGTCGGCGGCGCTGCGGCACAGGTAGAGCCCGGTCTCCTCGTCCACCCCGTCGCAGATCACCCGCACCGTTTGGCCCACCCGGGCGGCCTGTTTTTCGCCCATGATCCGGCTCTGGATCTCCATGATCCGGTCGGCCCGGCGCTGTTTTTCCGCCTCGTCGATCTGGCCGGGCATGGAGGCGGCCACCGTGTTCTCCTCGGCGCTGTAGGCAAAGCAGCCCAGCCGGTCGAACCGCACGTCGTGCACGAACTGGCACAGTTCCTCGAACTGGGCCTCGATCTCGCCGGGGAAGCCCGCGATCAGGGTGGTGCGCAGCACGATGTCCGGGATGGCCGCCCGCAGCCGGGCGATGGCGCTGTCCACCGCGGCCCGGCCGCCCTTGCGGTTCATATTTTTCAGAATTTCATCGTTGCAGTGCTGGATGGGCAGATCCAGGTAGTTGACCACCTTCTCGCAGCTGGCCAGGGTCTGGATGAACTCGTCGGTGATCCGCTCCGGGTAGGCGTAGAGCAGCCGGATCCAGACCAGCCCCTCGATGGCGTTGAGCCCCCGCAGCAGCTGGCAGATCTGGTTCTCGCCCTGGTCGTCCCCGTAGGCGGTGGGGTCCTGGGCCACCACGATCAGCTCCTTGACCCCCTCCCCCGCCAGCCAGCGGGCCTCGGCCAGGCAGTCCTCCAGCGGGCGGCTGCGCAGCGGGCCCCGGATCAGCGGGATGGCGCAGTAGTGGCAGCGGTTGTTGCAGCCCTCCGCGATCTTGAGATAGGCGTAGTGCCGGGGGGTGGAGATCACCCGGGCGCCGCCCAGGGCCAGGGCAGTCTTGGGGCCGTAGCTCTCCACCGGCTCGCCGCCGGCCACCCGCTCCAGAATGGCGGGCAGCGCCGCGTTGGAGCCGATGCCCACCACCGCGTCCACCTCCGGCATCTCCTGGCGGATCTGCTGGCGGTACCGCTCGGCCAGGCAGCCGGTGACGATCACCTTGAGGGCCGGGTTCTCCGCCTTGTAGGAGCAGACGGTCAGGATGGTCTCGATGGCCTCGGCCTTGGCGCTCTCGATAAAGCCGCAGGTGTTGATGATGACCGCGTCGGCCTGCCGGGGTTCGGCCACGGTGGTGTGGCCCGCCCGCAGCAGACTGTGGCAGAACACGTCCGCGTCCACCTGGTTTTTCGGGCAGCCCAGCGAGATCACAGCGATTTTCATAAGTACCTCCGTGTACGGCGACACCGCGCCGCCCCCCGCGGGGCGGTGCGGCGCCGGTTTATCTTTGTTGCGCGGGCTCATTCCTCCCGCTGTTCCTGCCAGGCGGCCAGCGCCGCCCGGATATCCTCATGGGTAAAGCCCCGCCGGGCCAGCGCCGCCTTGACCTTGTCGGTCTCGCCGGCGGCCAGGCGGGCGGCGTAGGGCCGTTCCAGCAGCCGCAGGATCGCCTGCCGCGCCGGGGACAGCTCCTCCTCGTTTTGCGCGAAGAGTTCCTCCATCACGGCCTCGGTGATCGCCTCGTCCACCCCGCAGCGGGCCAGCTGCATCCGGATCTCCCGGGGACTCTTGTTGCGGCGGGCCATCCAGGCCGCCTTCTGGCGGGCGAAAGAAGCGTCGTCCAGCAACTCCAGCTGCTGCATTTTGGCCACCGCCGCGGCGGCGGAGTGCTCGTCAAAGTCCCGGCAGAGCCGCTGGTACAGCTCCCCCGCGGCCCACAGCCGCACCGACAAACAGCGCAGCGCCTTGTCGCAGGCTTTGCGGGTGTCGCTGGCGGCCCGCAGTTCGGCCAGTTCCCCGGGGGAAAAGCAGTCCCCCTCCTGGATGTGGCGGGCAAAAAAGGTCTCGCTGTCCAGCGAGAAGAGAAACCCCTCCTCCCCGAACAGGGCGAACCGGCCCCGGCGGGTGGTCTGGATGGCGGTGATGCGCATTTAGTCCTCCACCATGATGTCCAGATCGGCCTCCTTGGCGCGGGCCACCGCGTCGGAGGGCAGCGAAGCGCCGGCGGCGGGCGCGGGCACGGTGACCGGCTCGATCTTGCCCTTCTTGCCGGCGGCCAGCAGCTTGTCGGCGTTGGCGCGCACGATGCCCTCCACCTCGGCCATAAAGTCGGGGTGTTCTTTCAGATAGAGCTTCACATTGTCCCGGCCCTGGCCCAGGCGGGTGTCGCCGTAGCTGAACCAGGCGCCGCTCTTCTGGATAATGCCCAGCCGCACCGCCAGGTCCAGCACCTCGCCGGTTTTGGAGATGCCCTCCCCGAACATGATGTCGAACTCGGCCTCCTTGAAGGGGGGCGCCACCTTGTTCTTGACCACCTTGGCCCGGGTGCGGTTGCCGATGAACTGGCCGCTGGCGTCCTTCAGGCCCTCGATGCGGCGCACGTCGATCCGCACGCTGGAGTAGTATTTCAGCGCCCGGCCGCCGGCGGTGACCTCCGGGTTGCCGTAGACCACGCCCACCTTTTCCCGCAGCTGGTTGATGAAGATGGCCACGGTGTTGGTCTTGCCGATAACGCCGGTGAGTTTGCGCAGCGCCTGGCTCATCAGGCGGGCCTGCAGGCCCACGTGGGAATCGCCCATCTCGCCCTCGATCTCGGCCCGGGGCACCATGGCGGCCACCGAGTCGATGACGATAGCGTCGATGGCGCCGGAGCGCACCAGCGCCTCGCAGATCTCCAGGGCCTGCTCGCCGGTGTCCGGCTGGCTGACCAGCAGGCTGTCGATATCCACCCCCAGCGCCCGGGCATACACCGGGTCCAGGGCGTGTTCCACGTCGATAAAGGCCACCTCGCCGCCGGCCTTCTGGGCCTCGGCCAGCACATGCAGCGCCAGGGTGGTCTTGCCGCTGGACTCCGGCCCGTAGATCTCGATCACGCGGCCGCGGGGCATGCCGCCCACCCCCAGCGCCAGATCCAGCGACAGGCTGCCGGTGGAGATGGCGTCCACCTGCATGGCCACGTTGGCGCCCAGCTTCATGACAGCGCCCTTGCCGAACTGCTTTTCGATCTGGGCCAGCGCGGTCTCCAGCGCGGCCTTTTTGTCGCCGCCCTGCTTCTTTTCGGGGGAAGGTGTCGTTTTCTTTTCAGCCATATCCTTGCAGCTCCTTTGAATCCGCCCGCGGGCGGGAATTGTGTCCGGCGGGCCGCCGGGCGGCCCATGCCTATAGTATACCCGATTTCCCAGAAAATTACAACTATAAGTTGTTTTCGTCGGCCGGTTTTTTCGCCCAGACCACCCGGGGATTGCCCCCGAAGTCCGGCTGGCCGCCCACATCGGCCCAGCCGGCAGCGGTCAGCAGCGCCCGGACGGCCTCGTCCTGCCGCCAGCCGATCTCCAGCACCAGCCAGCCGCCGGCCCGCAGCGGGCGCCGGTAGGCGGCGGCGATGTGGCGGTAGAAGTCCAGCCCGTCGGCCCCGGCGGCCAGGGCCATGGCGGGCTCAAAGGCCACCTCCGGCTGAAGGGCGGCCATCTCGGCGCCGGTCAGATAGGGCGGGTTGGAAACGATCAGGTCCAGCTGCCCGTCGGGCAGGCTGTCCTGCCAGGTGAACACGTCCCCCTGCACCGGCACGGGGGCCGGGCCCGGGCGGGCGGCCTGTTCGGCGCAGTTGCGGCGCAGATAGGCAAAGGCCTCGGGGCTTTTTTCCAGCAGGGTGACCCGGGCGGCCGGGACCAGGCTTCGCACCCCCAGACCCAGCGCGCCGGTGCCGGCGCACAGGTCCAGCACCCGGGGGGCGGGCCGTTCCCGCACCCGGTCGGCGGCGGCCTCGCAGACCACCTCGGTGTCCGCCCGGGGGATCAGCACCCCCGGCCCCACCGCCAGTTCCATGTCCAAAAAGGGCCAGCGCCCCGCCAGATATTGCAGCGGCACCCGGGCGGCCCGCTGCCGGGCCAGCGATCCCAGCCGGGCGGCCTCCTCTTCGGAGAGGGGGGTATCGTCCAGCCGGGGGTCCCGCCCGGTGACAAGGCGCAGCAGCCAGGCCGCGTCAAAAGCCGGGTCGGGGCAGCCGGCCTTCGCCAGCCGGGCGGTCAGCTCCGCCAGCGCCTGCCGGGGGGAGAGCCCGGTCACCACAACCCGTCCTCCGGCTTGTCCGGCAGCACGGGGGTCACGGCGGCGATGGCCACCTCGATCATGGAATCGTCCGGCTCAAAGGTGGTCAGCCGCTGGAGCCACAGCCCCGGCGCGCTGACGATGCGGGTGAACAGGTTGTTGTACCGGCCGGCCAGCTTGATGAGCTCGTAGCTGATGCCCATGACCACCGGCAGCAGCAGCAGCTTGTACACCACCCGCAGGGCGGTGCTGGGCCAGGGCAGCACGCTGGAGATCAGGATGCTGATCAGGATCACCAGGAAGATGAAGCTGGTGCCGCAGCGGGGATGGAACCGGCGGCAGGGGCGGATGTTCTCCACCGTCAGGGGCAGGCCAGCCTCATAGCAGGCGATGGTCTTATGTTCGGCCCCGTGGTACTGGAAGACCCGGTGGATCTCCTTCATGCGGCTGCACAGGTACATGTAGCTGAGAAAGATGATCATCTTGAAAATGCCCTCCAGCAAAGCGCGGAACCCGTCCAGCGGCAGCACCCTGGCCAGCAGGCCGGTGAGCAGGGTGGGCAATACCAGAAACAGCAGGATGGCCAGCGCCCCGCCGGCCAGCGCCGCCAGCGCCATGACGGCCGATTGCAGCTTTTCGCCGGCGTGGGCCTCCAGCCAGGCGTCGAAGCGGGATTTTTCGGTCTCCTGCTCCTCCTCGGTCATGCTGATATCCGCCGAGTGCATCAGGTACCGGTAGCCCAGCACCATGTTCTCCACCATGGCCAGCACCCCCCGCACAAAGGGGATGCGCGCCCAGACGTGATGGCGCACGGTATCGTAACTCAGGTCGATCTCGCCGTCGGGTTTGCGCACGGCCACGCAGATCTTTTCGGGGCCGCGCATCATGATGCCCTCCATGAGGGCCTGGCCGCCCACGCTGGTCTTGAAGCGCTCCCGGGGGGCCTGGGATTTTTGGGTGTGCATGGGATCTCCTTTCACGGCGGCGCAAACGGCCGCGCAACACGCCGCGGATCAGGCGGCAAAATCGGGGTTCAGGGGTCCGGCCGGACACGGTCGGGAATGTACAGAGGCAGGCGGATCTTGACGGCGGTGCCCTTGCCCGGCTCGGAAGAAATGTCCACCGTGCCGTCCATGGCGGTGATGATCTCGTCCACCACCGCCAGCCCGATGCCGCTGCCGCGCACCGCGCCCTTGCCCTTGAAGAATTTCAGTTTCACGTTTTCCAGATCCTCCGGGGCAATGCCGCGGCCCTCGTCCCGGATGATCACATAGGCGTTCTCCCCGTCGTCCAGCAGGTCCAGGGTGATGGCCCCGCCCGGCGAGGAGTATTTGATGGCGTTGTCCAGCACGTTGATGAACACCTGCCGCAGCCGGCCCGCGTCCCCCAGGATGGGCAGGGGCAGGTCGGGTTCCTCATAGACCAGCCGCAGCCCCTCCTGCCGGATGCGGGCCTCCACAAAGAGGGCCGCGTCGGTGAGTTCGGCCACCAGGTCCAGCGGGGTCAGTTCCATCTTGATGCCGTTCTGCATCCGGGAAAAGTCCAGCAGTTCCTCCACCATATCGTAGAGCCGGTCGGTCTCCCGGCCGATGATGGCAATGCCCTTGCGGTAGTTCTCGTCCTCCGGGTCCCGGATCTGGGCGATGGTCTCCACCCAGCCCCGGATGCTGGTGAGGGGGGTGCGCAGCTCATGGCTCACCGAGGAGATAAAGTCGTTTTTCAGCTTCTCGGTCTTGCTCAGATCCTCGGCCATCTGGTTGATGGTGGCGCACAGCCGGCCGATCTCGTCGTTCTTTTTGTTGGTCTCGGGCAGGCGGGCGTTCAGATCCCCCCGGGCGATCCGGGCGGCGATGTTCTCCACCTGGCCCAGCGGGTTGACGATGGAGCGCACAAAAAACAGCCCGGACCACAGGCTGAAGCCCAGAATCACCCCGATCAGCGCCAGGCTGATCAGCGCGTTCTGGGTGAGGGCCTTGTCCACCAGTTCCAGGCTGGTGGACATGCGCAGCGCGGCCACGTCCTCGGCGGCGTAGGGGGTGAGCATGGTGATGGCCAGCACCCGTTCGCCGGTGCTGGAGGTATAGATGCGCTGGGCGGTGCCGCCCGCCTCCACGGCGGCCTCCAGGTCGCCGCGCCAGCCCTTGTCCCCCTCGGCGGGCAGATAGCCGCTGGAGGTGGCGATCAGCTCGCCGTCCGCGTCCAGCAGCATGAACTCAAACTTGTCCTTGGCGTCGAACTGTTCCACCATCCGGCGCAGCGCCAGGCTGCGGGCCTGGGCGGTGGCGGCGGCGGTGGGGCCCACGTTCATCTTCAGCTGGCCGGAAATGCTGGAAAACCGGCTGAGGATCGCCTGCTGCACCCCGCTGTAGTAACTCTGGCGGTTGGCCAGCAGGAACACCGCCTCCCCCAGGATCAGCGCCACCAGCGTGACCAGAAGGCTGCCGGTGAGCCAGCGTTTGGTGATACTGTTCATAGCAGCCTCCTTTCCGGCGCGGCCGGGGACGGATCAGCCGTTCCAGCGATAGCCGTAGCCCCACACGGTGAGGATGTGCTTGGGCTGGGAGGGCTCGTCCTCGATCTTCATGCGCAGACGGCGGATGTTCACGTCCACGATCTTCACGTCGCCATAGTAGTTTTCGCCCCATACCCCTTCCAGGATCTTTTCCCGCACCAGGGCGGTGCCGGGATTCTGGAAGAACAGTTCCATGATCTGAAACTCCACCTGGGTCAGATCGATGGGCTGGCCGTCCTTGTACAGGATGCGGGCCTTTTCGTCCAGCACGAAGCTGCCGCTGACCAGCCGGGTCTCGGGCGGGGCGGCGTCCGCGGGGGCGCCGGAGGCCCGGGCCACCCGGCGGCAGAGCGCCTCGATGCGGGCCAGCAGTTCCGACACGCTGAAGGGCTTGGTCATATAGTCGTCGGCGCCGATGGAAAGCCCCCGGATCTTGTCCGATTCCAGGCCCTTGGCGCTCAGGATGATGATGCCGATGGCCGAATCGTCCCGCCGGATGGTCTCGCACAGGGAGAACCCGTTCATGCCGGGCAGCATCACGTCCAGCACCGCCGCGTCGCAGCGCTGGGCGCTGAGCAGTTCCAGCCCCCGCTCGGCGGTGGGGGCCTCCAGCACCTCGTACCCGGCCATGCGCAGGTTGAGAGCGATCAGCTCCCGGATGCTGGTCTCGTCTTCCACGACCAATACACGTTTCATAGGGTTTGGACCTCCTTTGCCATAAAAAGCGCTCACAGCACCAGGGTGCGTTTGCTCAAGCTGTCCAGATTGAATACCTTGCTCTGCGGCCCCAGCCGGGCGCCCACCTGCTGGGAGCCCACCGTGGCGATGCGGGTATAGCCCACCAGGCTGGTGGTCAGCGGGGCCACCCGCACCCGCAGATACAGGGTGCTGCCGGTCAGGTCCCGGACCTCCCAGCCGTCGGCGCCGCTGTCGCACAGGGAGATCTCCCCCTGCAGCCCGAAGGGCACCGGCAGATAATAGCCGTATTCCTCGTCCAGGATGCCGAAACTGACCTGCCGGCTGCGGGAGACGGAATAGGCGTTCCAGACCACAAAGCTCAAGCGGTGTTCCTGCAGCAGGCTGGTGAGCCCCAGCGAATCGTCCTGCGCCTGGGTGGGGATCTCCACCGTGCCGTCGCCGTTCACGTCCATGCTGTACAGGCTGCCGTAATACCGCAGGCTGGCCTTGTACAGATCCACCCCACCCGGCTCGGGCACCGGCTCCAGCTGGCGGCCCTCCTCGTCGCACCGGAACAGGCAGCTGGCCATATAGGACCCGGACGCGCCCACCAGCCCGTCCATGACCAGATAATGCCCCCCGTCCGACCCGCTGCTGATCTGCAGCAAGGCGCAGTCCACAAAGCTGGTATCGGTGAGCAGCTCCTGCCCGATGGTGAACCCGTCCGGCCCGGCGGTGAGCAGCTTGAGCCGCAATCCGCCCTCGGCCACCGGGGCCACCACCACCAGGTCCTCCACCCCGCGGCCGGTCACGTCCGCCACCAGATAGCGGGAATAAGCCTCCTGCAGCACGCAGTTCAGGGTGCTCTGCTGGTAGTCGTAGACCGCCAGATACTGATCGCCCTGGGGGCTGGCGTAGCCCACCACCAGCTGCCGGGCCTCGCTGTCCTCCCGCAGCCGGGCCAGGCTGACGCTGTCCACCTCGGTGGACAGGCCCTCCTGTTCCTGGGTGACGGTCCAGCCGGAATCGGTCTGTTCCAGGATAGCCACATGCACGTTCTGGCCCTTGGCGGCGCTGGTGTAGAGCACAGCGGCGTCCTGGGTGCCGTCCCCGTCCAGGTCACCGAGCACAAAGGGGGACAGCCCCTGGCCGCTGGTGGGATACTTCAGCTGGGCGCTCTCGCCCAGATAGCTGTCCAGGGCCTTCTGCACCTGGCTGTGCTGGCCGGACAGCTGGGGGGCCCGCAGCAGTTCCTCCACCGAGGTGTTCCCGCCGGACAAACTGCACCCGGCCAGCAGGCAGACCGCCGCCGCCACTGCCGCCAACGCGATGCTTCGTCTCATGGGCCGGGCCCCCTTTCGCGCGCTTCGCGGCCGGCCGCGAAGCGGGTTATGCAGGGTTTATTATACCACCATCAGCCCAAACAAGCAATTCCCGCCAGCATCAGGCAAATTCCGCCGGCAAAACCGCCCACCGCCGCGCCCCGGCCGACGGCCAGGCCGCCCGGGATGAGTTCGGCCGCGCTGACCCAGCACATGATCCCGGCCACCAGCACCAGCAGGCCGTTGAGGAAGCCCGGGGTGAGCCGTCCGTAGAGCAGCCCGAAGGCCACCACCGCCCCCACCGGCTCGGCCAGGCCGCTGGCCAAAGCGGCCAGGGCGCTGCGGGCCCGCTTGCCGGTGGCGCAGTAGAGCGGGGCGGCCACCGCCACCCCCTCCGGCAGATTGTGCAGCGCGATGGCCAGCGCCATCCGCAGCCCCAGCCGGGGGTCCGCCACCCCGGAAAACAGGGTAAGAAGCCCCTCGGGCAGATTGTGCAGCACCAGGGCCAGCCCGGCGGCCATAGCGCCCCGCAGCGCGGCGGCGCGGCTGTCCGCCCGGCCGCCGGCGGGCGCGGAGGCCGGGGGCAGCAGACGGCCCATCAGGGCAGCCAGGCCCATCCCCATGCACAGCAGGCTGACCAGCGCCAGGGCGGCGGGCAGCGGGGGCAGCGCCTGCCGGTACCAGCCCAGCGCGCCGGGCAGCAGATCGGCCAGCGAAACGGTGAGCATCACCCCGCCCGCAAAGCCCATGGAAGCGGCCATCAGCCGGTCGGACGCGGGCAGAAACAGCGGGATCAGCCCTCCAAGCCCGGTGGAGAGCCCGGCCAGCAGGGTCATGGCAAGCGGCATCCACATACCAGTGTTCCTCCTTTGGGCCGCCAATACAAATGCGGCCTTATTCCAGATTATGGAAAAGCCCGCCGCCGTATGCCCGCAACGAAAACGGGGACGCGTTCGCGGCCTCACGGCCTGCGCACGCGCCCCCGGCAGATATAGAGGATCAGACGCCCGACTCGATCTTGCACTTTTTGCAGCGCCGGGCCTGGTACAGCCCGATGGCGGAGAACACCACCGCCACCGCCGAGACCCCGATGCCCACGATCCCCAGGATCAGGCCCACCAGCCGGAACGCGAACCCCTTGCTTTTCTTGTTCATGTCTGCACCCTCCGTTTCAGGATTGTTTCTTTTTGAAGATGATGAGTTTGGAAAAGATATAGTTCAAAACCACCACGATCACATTGCTGGCGAACTTGGCGGCCAGTTCCCAAAGCAGCATATATTTCACCGGCACGAACCGGGCGCCGTACAGGTCCACGGCCGCCCACATGAAGGCCACGTCGGTGAAGTAGGTAAAGACGCGGCAGCCCACAAAGAGAAAGAACTCCTTCCAGGCGGCAACGCCCCGGCTCTTGCTCTTGAACACCCAGGTGCGGTTGGTGCCGTAGGCGAACAGCACCGAGATCACCCAGGCCACCGAGGTGGACCAGAAGGTGTTCATGGCCAGCGGCCCGGCACAGATGCCGTAGACCAGAATGTTGACCGCCGTGGCCAGCACCCCGAAGACCAGATAGACGACGGCCTCCTCGTACCGGCGCAGCAGCTGCCAGCCCAGGGTCCAGAGTTTGTGCATGGAACGACCTCCGTGACAAGGTTTTGCGAATATCAGTATACCACGCCCGGCCCGCCGGCGCAAGGGCGGCGGCGGGTGGACAGAGAAAGCGCCCGGCCGCACTGGGCCGGCATCGTTTTTCTGCTCCAGCGCAGAAAAACGGCACTATCGCAAGTGGGAGAGGGCCCTGATGGTCCTCTCCCACCCCTCTCCCCTTCCGGTGTGGAGAGGAGCGCTTTTTCCCGCCAACCAAAAAGCGCCCGGCCGCACTGGGCCGGGCGCTTGGATACCTTGCTATATGCCTTGATCTCCGGCGGGAGAATTACTCCGCGTCGTCGTTCAGCAGGGCCTTCATGGACAGGCTGATGCGCTTCTTGTCGAAGTCCACATCCAGCAGCTTGACCTTGACCTCGTCGCCCACCTTCAGCACGTCGCTGACCTTCTCCACACGCTCGTTGGAGATCTCGCTGATGTGCACCAGGCCGTCCACACCAGGCAGGATGCGGACAAAGGCGCCGAACTTGGTGATGCTGACCACCGGGGCGGTAAAGACGCTGCCGATGGGATATTCGTTGCGCAGCTTCTCCCAGGGGTTGTCCTCCGGCTTCTTGTAGCCCAGGGACACCTTCTTGTTCTCCCGGTCCAGATCCTTCACATAGACCTCAATGGTGTCGCCCACATTGACCACTTCGCTGGGATGCTTGATGCGGTTCCAGCTCAGCTCGCTGATGTGGCACAGGCCGTCCACGCCGCCCACGTCCACGAAGGCGCCGTAGCTGGTCAGGCTCTTGACCACGCCGGTGTAGGTCTGGCCCACTTCCACGTTGGCCCAGAAGGCCTCGCGCTTGGCGGCATTGGCCTCGGCGGTGACCTTGTTGATGCTGCCCACGATCTTGCGGCCGGCACACTCGGTGATGACCAGCTTGACGTTCTGCTTCACCAGCTGGGTGTAATCCTCGTCACGGCGCATGGTGGCCTGGCTGCGGGGCACGAACACCTTCACGCCCTTGACCAGAACGACAACGCCGCCCTTGTTGGCTTCGGTAACGACGCCTTCCATGACGGTGCCTTCCTCAGCGGCCTTGGCGATCTCTTCCATGCCCTTGCGGCTTTCCAGCTTCTTCTTGGACAGGTAGACCGAACCCTCCTGGTCGTTGGTCTTTTCCACCACCAGGTCCAGTTCATCGCCGACCTTGACCAGATCCTCGGCACGGGCAGAGGGATCGTCGGTCATCTCGCTCAGCTTCACATAGCCGGTGTGCTTGGTGCCGATGTCCACCTCGATCTCGTTGGGCTTGACGCTGGTCACGATGCCCTTGACCACCTTGCCGGCAAACACCGGTTTTGCCTCGGACGCCTCCAGCATCTCGGCAAAACTCATCTCGTCACGGATTTCTTCGCTCATACGGTTAAGTACCTCCTCAATTATAGACGATGGCGTGGAAGCCCCGGCGGTGACCCCCACCCGGCGCACGCCGGAAAACCACTCCGGCTGAAGCTCGTCCGCGGTCTCCACCGAGACGGCCCGCGTGTGCCTGGCGGCTACTTTCACCAGCTTCTGGGTGTTGGAAGAATGATGACCCCCGATGACGACCATCAGGTCGCACCGTTGGCTGAGGTCTTCCGCCTCCTGTTGCCTCGTCCACGTCGCACTACATATTGTATCAAAAAGCTCGGCGTTTGTATAGACTTTTTTTAGAAACTCCGCACATTCTAACCATTTTGTAACTTGAAATGTGGTTTGTGCAACAACAAACAGCCCATTTTTCGTCATTTTTGGTCCATCCCAGGCCTTGAGTTCGGCAAGATCCGCGAAGACGAACACCTCGCCGGCGGTGTGGCCCACGATCCCCTGCACCTCCGGATGGTCCTTGTCGCCGGCCACCAGCAGGCATTTGCCCTCCTCTTCGGCCCGGCGGGCGATCCGGTGGATCTTGGCCACAAAGGGGCAGGTGGCGTCGTGCACCGTCAGCGCGCGGGCGGCCAGCCGGTCGTAGACGTTCCGGGGCACCCCGTGGCTGCGGATCACCACCTCGTACCCCTCGGGCACCTGTTCGGGGGCGTCCACCGTCACCACCCCCCGGGCGGCCAGGTCGGCCACGCACTGGGGGTTGTGGATCAAGGGGCCCAGGGTGGCCACCTTGTGGCCGGCCTTTGCCAGATCGTAGGTCATCCGCACCGCCCGGTCCACCCCGAAGCAGAAACCGGCGGTCTTGGCTCTCAGGATCTCCATACCCTGTCCTCCTTAAAAGTGATGCTGCTCATACAGCTGCTCCCAGGCGTCCAGCAGCATCTGTTTGCACTCTCGCAGCCGGGCGGCGGAGCGGTGTTCGCCCAGGTAGAGCTGTTCGGCGGGGATGGGCGGGCCGAAGCAGACCCGCACCCGGCAGAACAGCCGCATGTGGCCGGTGGAGTAGAGGATGCGGCAGGGCACGATGTCGGCCCCGGCGGCGCTGGCCACCACGAAGGCCCCGCTCTTGACCCGGCCGGGCTGGCCGGTGTGGCTGCGGGTGCCCTCCGGGAAGATCAGCATCCCCCGGCCGCCCTTGACCGCGTCGATGGCCTCGTCGATGACCTGGGTATCCCCCTTGCCCCGGTGGACCGCCACCACCCCCACATACTTGAGGAACCAGGTGAAGAAGGGGTTGACCTCAAAGATCTCCTCCTTGCCCAGCACCAGCATCCGCCGGCCCCAGAACCGGGCCAGCACCACGAACACCGGGTCGATGGCGGAGAGGTGGTTGGGGGCCAGGATGAACCCCCGGTCCCGGGGCAGGTATTCCCGGCCGTAGACCCGGATGCGGAAACCCAGGTGCCAGATCACCCAGGCCCCGGCCACGAGCACTGCGTAGAGCATGGATCAGCCCTCCTTTGCGGCGGCGCGTTCCACCAGGGAGCGCAGCGCCTGGAAACTCTGTTCAAAATCCAGTTCGCTGGTGTCCACCCGCACCGCGTCCGGGGCCTGCCGCAGCGGGGCGGCGGCCCGGTGGGTGTCCTGATCGTCCCGGGTGCGGATGTCCCGCAGCACGGTGTCGTAGTCGGCGAGCTGGCCTTTGGCGGCCAGTTCGGCCTGCCGGCGGCGGGCCCGGGCCCCCGGGCTGGCGGTCAGGAAGATCTTCAGGGTGGCGTGGGGCAGCACCACGGTGCCGATGTCCCGCCCGTCCATGAGCACGTTGCTGTGCCGGGCCAGCTCCCGCTGGGTCTCCAGCAAAAAGGCCCGCACCGCCGGATGGGCCGACACGCTGCTGGCGGCCATGCCCACCTGTTCGGTGCGGATGGCCTCGGACACATCCTCCCCATTGAGCAGGATATGCTGCGCACCGTCGGCGTAGCGCAGTTCCAGCCGGATGGCGGGCAGCAGCGCAGCCATCTGGGCCTCGCTTTTCAAATCGGCGCCGGCCCGCAGGCCGTACAGCCCGATGGCCCGGTACATGGCCCCGGTGTCCACATACACATACCCCAGTTCGGAGGCCAGCCGCCGGGCCAGGGTGGATTTTCCGGCCCCGGACGGGCCGTCGATGGCAACACTGATCATCTTGAACATCCTCTTTTCTTTTTGTGCGATTCAGCCGCCGGCCTGTTCGGCCAGGGCCCGGGCGGCGGCCCGGGCGGTGCTCCAGGCGATCTGCAGGTTGTAGCCGCCGGTGTAGGCGTCCACGTCCAGCACCTCCCCGGCGAAGTACAGCCCCGGGCACAGCCGGGACTCCATGGTGCGGGGGTCCACCTGCCGCACGTCCACCCCGCCGCTGGTGATGACGGCGTGTTCCAGATCCCCCCGGCTGCGGATGGGCACCCGCCAGTCCTTGAGCAGCCGCACCAGCGCCTGCTTCTCCTCCCGGGTGATCTGGTTGGCTTTCCGGTCGGCGGGCACCCCCCACCGCTCGCAGGCCACCGGCCGCATCTTGGCCGGCAGCAGCAGGTCCAGCGCGTTCACCGCGTCCTTGTTGGCCAGCTTGGCGAAATCGCCGGTGATCCGTTTGTAGAGGGCGGCCTCGTCCAGCGCGGGCTTCAGATCGATGGACGCCTCGTATTGGTGGGCGCGCATATCCCCGATGTGGGCCGAGGCGCTCAGGGTCAGCGGCCCCGAGATGCCGAAGTGGGTGAAGAGCATCTCCCCCCGCTCCCGGAAGATCTCCTTGCCGTCCTCCCGCAGGCTCAACTCCACGTTCCGCAGGGACAAACCGGTCATCTGCCGGCAGACACTGCCCGCCTCCACCAGGCTCACCAGGCTGGGCACCGGGTCCACGATGGTGTGGCCCGCCTGGGCGGCCAGTTTGTAGCCGTCCCCGGTGGAGCCGGTGGCCGGGTAGGACACCCCGCCGGTGGCGATGAGCACCCCGTCGGCGGGAAAATCGCCGGTGTCCGCCCGCACGCCGGTGCAGCGGCCGTTTTCCAGCAGCAGCTGGCGGGCCTCGGCGTGGACCAGCTTTGCCCCCTCGGCCCAGCGCAGCAGCGCGTAGCGCACCTCGGCGGCCCGGTCGCTGACCGGGAAGACCCGGCGGCCCCGCTCGGTCTTGAGCGGCACCCCCAGTTCTTCAAAGAAGGCCATGGTGTCGGCGGTGTCGAAGGCCCGCAGGCAGGAGTACAAAAACCGGGGATTGGTGCGCACATTGCGCAGAAATTCCTGGTTGTCGCAGTTGTTGGTCAGGTTGCAGCGGCCCTTGCCGGTGACCAGGATCTTTTTGGCCGGCTCGGCCATGTGTTCCAGCACCGTGACCCGGCATCCGGCCCGGGCCAGAGCCCCGGCGGCCATGAGCCCGGCGGCCCCGGCCCCCACGATCACGACCCGCATGCGGCGGCCTCCTTTCGGGTGAGCAGCCCGCCGGCCGCGTAGAGCAGCAGCAGCGGGTGCACGGTGGACAGATACATCACATAGGTGCCGATGTTGAAGGCGGACACCTCCACAAAGGCGATCATGAAGCAGCGCAGCAGCGCCATGGCCAACACCCCGGCCAGCGCCAGCCAGAGCAGCAGCCCGGCCCCCGAGCGGCGGCGCAGCATCCCCCAGCCCAGCCACAGCTGCCTTGCCAGGGCCGCGGCCAGCGCCAGCGGCAGCGCCACGGCGTAGACCAGACGCAGCGCCTCACAGGCCTTGTAGACCAGCATCCGCAGCGGGTGGTAGTAGGGCAGGTCGGTGCCCGCCTGGGCCGCGTCGTTGGTGGTGCAGCCCAGGTAGTCCCGGTAGACCTGCAGGTCCTCCGGCTGGCCCAGGCTGCGCTGGTCGGCGTAGTAAGGGGAACAGTCCTGGAAGGTGGCCGCGTACCACAAGCCGCGCAGCCCCTCCGCCAGCACCGGGCCCACATACTCCGCCCGGATGGGGGCGGTGGTGGAGGCGCGCCGGGGCAGCGAGCAGGGCAGCTGGCCGCTGTCGCACAGTTCGTTGATCCGGTCGGCCACCGCCTGCCAGTGTTCGGCGGCGGTCTGGGGCGTTTCGTACCAGCCCTCGTACTGGGCCGCGCGGCGCAGCGCCCAGTAGAAGCCGCCGGTCTGGTAGTCCCCGCCCGGCAGGCCGATCCAGGCGTCCCGGAACTTCTCGTCCTCCTCCAGCCAGTATTCCAGCCCGGCCAGTTCCGGCACCTGGGCGTACAGCCGCGCCCGCACGTCGGCGGGCACCGCCACCAGCGGGTCCCAGTCGGCGTGGGTGACGCGGGTCATGGCGCCGAAGGCCTGGGCAAAGGGGCCGGTGGAGAAGTCGCTGGTGGCCCAGATCCCGTAGTGCTGCCAGTTGAGCAGGCAGATCGCGTTCACACAGACCGCGGTCAGCGCAAAGGGCACGGCCAGGGCGGCCACCCGCCGCGCCCGGCGGGCAAGGCCCGGCAGCCGCAGCACCGCCACGGCGGTGGCGATGGCGGCCACCACCGCGAAGGGCAGCAGCCACATGCCGTCCTCCCGGGTGATCCAGGCCAGCCCCATGCCCAGGCCCGCCATCGCCAGCCAGCCCAGCTGGCGGCGCACCGGCCCGGCGCAGCGCAGCGACGCCCCGATGAAGCCCGCAAAGGCGTACAGGCACAGGGCCGGAAAGATGTTGTCCCGGTAGACCCGCAGGGTGAAGCTGGCGGCCGCGGCGGGGCTGTAGGCCAGCAGGGCGAACACCGCCAGCCGCATCCAGCGCCGGGGCAGCGCCGGGGCCAGGGCGAAGGCCGCCGCCAGCGCCGCCCCGCTCATGAGCAGCTGCCCGCCCATCAGGTAGGGCAGGTGCAGCAGATGGAGCAGGGCCAGCCAGACCGCGAAGAACATCTGTTTGGAGAGGGTCAGGTAGTCGTAGGCGCCCAGCCAGTTGCCGGCGGTGATGCTCTGGGCCGCCCGGAACATCAGTTCATCGTCCAGCGGCGCGCCGTCGATCCAGACGTACACGTCCTGGCAGGCGGCCAGCGCCAGCCGCCCGGCCAGCAGCACCGCCACCAGCACCCAGAAGAGCGCCGGCCCCATATCCCACGATCTTGCCCCCAGGGGCTTGCGAAATTTCATGGCCACTTCCTTATTTTTGCAGTTTTTCGATGGATTCCACCAGATACTTCTGCCGCCGGAACACCAGGTCCACCAGCAAACTCAGGTACTTGATGACCAGGGTGAGCACCAGGAACACCCCGAAAAATCCCACCGTGAGCACGAACATGGTGGTGGTCCAGCCCTCGATGGGGCGGCCGGTGAGGGCCACCGCCAGGGTGTAGACCAGTTCGGCCAGGGTCAGCAGCAGCATCCCCACCGTGACCGCCAGGCTCAAGCGATACCCGGCGGCGGTGTAGAGGGCCAGGCTGTCGGCGGCCAGGTCCAGCCGGCCGCCCTCCTCGTCGGCCAGCTTGCCGGGGAAGGTCAGCGCCGCCACCCGCAGCCCGCTGGCGGCGTAGGCGGCCTTGCGGTAGGGCAGGTGCTCGCTGACCGCGTGCACCCGGTTGATGGCCCGGCGGCTGACCAGCCGGAAAGCGTCGGTGGTCAGCGGATAGGCCGACCGGCTGAACCGGTTGAACACGCCGTAGAACAGCCGGCTGGCGGCCCGGGTCTTTTCCGGGCCCACCGTGACGATGTCGTTGCCCTCCAGCGCCTTTTCGTAGGCCCGCCAGATCAGCTGGGGGTCGTAGGGGGTCTGGAGGGTGTCGAACTCGTAGACGAAATCCCCGATGGCCGCGTCCAGCCCGGCGTTCATGCACAGTTCCCGGCCCTGGCGCAGGCTCATGTGCAGGATGGTCAGGGGCTTGTCCAGGGTGTCGGCGGCCCAGCGGCGCACCGCCTCGGCGGCGCCGTCGGCGCAGCGGTCGTCCACGCAGATGATCTCGTACTGTCTGAAATGTTCCTCCAGCTGGCCGTGCAGCTTCTGCAGAAAGGGCACGGCCCGGTCGGCGCTGCCCTGGGGCAGATAGACCACCGCGCTGAGGAAGTTGCTCTCTTTATTCTTCGCCATAGCGCAGCACCTCGTCCAAATCGTATACAGTGTTGATCTTGCCGCTGAGCACGCTCACGAACACCGGGTCGTCGGCGTACTGCCGGATGACCGTGGGGCGGGAGTCGTCGATCTCGCTGGCCTTCAGGATCGGCTTCATGCTGAACAGGCTGTGGGAGTAGGCAAAGCCGTATTCCTCCCGCAGGTACTTGCGGGCCAGCTGGCTCATCATGGGCCAGGCGCTCTTTGGCCGGGCGGGGCAGTCGTTGCAGTTGGCCAGGTCCCCCGGGCGGCAGCGCCCGCCGCTGCGCCCCTGGCAGGCAAAGGCGGACAGGGGATCGTAGCTGGTCACGTGGGGGGTGAAGGTGACGCTGGTCAGGCTGTGCAGCCCGGTGCGGCCGAAGGGCATCAGCGAGAAAAAGGGCCCGTCCATGACGGTGACGCCGGTGTTTTTCAGCCGCTCGTCCACGGTGCACAGGATCATCTCGCACAGCTCGTACTTGATGGCAAAGGGCTCGAAACCCAGCATGGCGTGCAGTTCATTGACCCCCGCGTAGGCGGCGTTGAGCAGAAAGGGCGCCTCGGCGGTGATCTCCCCCGCCCGCACCCGCCAGACGCTGCCCGCCCGCTCCACCGATTCCGGCTTGTGGGAATAGGCGACGGTCACATTGGGCAGGGCGGCCAGCTTTTCCAGGAAATACTTTTTCAGGATCTGGGCGTCGTAGGTGTACTCGGTGGTCAGGAAAGCCCCGTCGCACTGGCCGGGGTTGAAGTATTTGTCCGGAGACACGTCGTCGCAGCGGATGTGGGCGGCGGCGCAGAATTTGCGGAACTGTTCCGCGTCCGTCCAGGAGAAGTGGGCGCTGGTGGCGTAGACCTGGTCAAATTCGGTGTGCAGGCAGAAGCCGTAGTCCCGGCAAAAGCGGGCGAAATACCCGGCGCTCTTGATGGCGGTGGCGTAGCTGCGGGGGTAGTGGTAGCCCATGTGCACCCGGGCCTGGTTGATATAGGTGGCCCGCATAAAGGGGCCGGGGTCCTTTTCCAGCACCAGCACCCGCTGGCCGCGCCCGCCGCACTGTTCGGCGGCGTACAGGCCGTACAGTCCCGCGCCCACGATGATCTTATCCCAGGTCATGCAAAGACCTCCCGTTCGGTTTCTTGTCAGGGATCGTATTTTCCCGCCAGGGCCGCCAGCAGCACCCCCATCAGGTTGGCGTTGCCCCGCATCCCCTTGATCTTGGTGGGGGTGGGCTCGGCCTTGGGATAGGCCCGCTCCACCGGCACCTCGCAGGCTTTGAGCCCCAGGCGGGTGGCCCGGATGCTCAGGTAGGCCAGCAGCTCATACCCGGCGAACACGTCCCGGAAAGGCTGCACCGCCGGATGGGTCAGATAGGCCCGGCTGTAGGCCCGGTAGGCGTTGGTAGTGTCGGTAAACCAGTGCCGCGCCCCCAAACTGATCAGGGGGGCGTGGATGAACCGCACCGCAAGCCAGCGCACCGGCGGGGTGTTGACCGCCCGGCCGCCCTTGATGAACCGGCTGCCCTGCACCAGGTCGTAGCCCTCGTTCAGCTTTTCGATAAACAGGGGCACGCTCTCGATGCTGTCCTTATTATTGCCATCGATGGTCAGAACCCCCTTGTAGCCCCGCTGCAGCGCCTCCCACAGGCCCATGCGCAGCTGGGCGCCCTGGCGGCCCGGCCCGGTCTTGACCAGCAGGGTGTTCACCCGCCGGGCCATCAGCCCCGCCGGGTCCATGCTGCCGTCGGTGGAACCGCCGTCGCACAGGATAATGTCGCACAGCTCCGGCACGCCGGCTTTGGCGGCCCGGTCCAGTTCGGCCAGGATGCGGCCGCCCTCGTTGATGATGGGGATGAGCAGGCAGTAGTCGCTGCGCTTTTCGGCAAACCGGGTGCGGGTGTAGTCCGGCACGCCGGGCAGGCCGGTGATGGTCTCGGTCATGGGAACACCTCCGCCACGTATTCCAGGCTGCGGCGCAGCGCGTCCGGGTCGCCGGCCTTCATCTCCAGGGACACCCAGCCTTTCCAGCCCACCGCGCCCAGGGTCAGGGCCAGTTCCCTGTGCAGGCCACGGCGCTCGATGGGGGCCAGGCCCGGCTCGCTGATGTGCACGTGGCTCACGTACCGCATCTCGTTGGCGTAGTCGGAGGGGCGCTCGCCGTTGGCGATCATGGTGCCCACGTCCAGGTTCACCGCCAGGCCCGGGACCTCCAGCTTTTTCACCAGGTCCAGCGCCTGCCGGGTGGTGTTCAGGTAGTTGGTGTTATAAATAGGAGGATTGGGTTCCAGGGCGATCACCGCGCCCCGCCGGGCCGCCTCGGGGCCCAGACGGCGAAAAAAGTCCTCCGCCGTTTTCTCGTCCGCCCCCTCAGGCCGGTTGCGGTTGCGGGGGCAGCCGAACACCAGGTTGGGGCAGCGGCAGCTGCGGGCGAACTCCAGCGCCTCCAGGGTGTATTCCTCCAGCGCGGCGGCCTCGTCGGGCACAAAGATGTTGCCGGTCTGGCCGTACCAGATGCTCTGCATGCTGACCACCGAGAACCCGTACCGCTGGTGCATGACCCCGGCAAAGAGGGCCGCGCCGTTGCAGCAGGCGTAGGGCTCGGTGGGGAACAGCCGGGTGGGGGCGATCTCCAGCCCGGTGTAGCCCAGCTCCTGCATCCACTGCCAGACCGTCTCGTCCTGCGCCGCCGTCCATCCGATGTTGGAAGCCGCCCGTTTGAAGCCCATGCGCAAACGCTCCTTCCGCCCGGGCGCGCCGGGCACATAGTGATACAGTGTACATTATACACGGCACGGAATAAAAAAGCAATTTGCCCGGCCAAAGCGAGGATTTGCTAATCTGGGGGACCAGTCCCCCAGACCCCCATATGACGGGCCGGAATTTTCCGGCCCTGGGAATTTTTACTGATAAAACACCGCCGCCCCGGCAGCGGGACGGCGGTTCTTTGTTCAGTTCCAGTTTTTCAGAAAATCACAGACGTCGGCCAGGCACTCGTCCTCGGTGCACAGGTACTCCCCCGCCCCGCCCAGCAGCGCGGCATGGCGGGTGCGCAGGTCGTAGTCAAAGGGGGCGCCGGGCAGGTGGTTCTCAAACCGCTTGCCGCAAAAGGCTTCGTAGACCCGGGCGGCGCTCAAGGGCGGGGTGGCCAGGTGCAGCAGACGCAGATCCGTGTCCAGGGCCGTTTGGATATCGCGCCACAGCCGGGCCAGGTTGTAGAACTGGTAGACCGATCGGCTGTCGGTAAAGGCCAGGGCGTTGAAGGGCGCCCGCTCAAACCAGGCCCGCAGCGCGGCCGGGTCGGCTTTGCCGCTCAGCTTATAGAAGCCGTTGTGCGCGTCCTCGTAGCCGACGCGCACCAGTTCGCTCTCCGCGGCCAGCTGCTGATACTTGTCCGGGCGCAGCAGGGCGGGGGTGATGGTGTGCAGGTCGTAGAGGAAATTCTTCTTGAGCCCCTTACCGTAGAGGGCGGGCAGCCGCACGATCAGCGCGTCCGGCCAGTCCTGGCGCACCCAGCGTTCCAGCTGCAGCCGGTTGGCGCCGTAGGGGGCCAGCCCCTCGGGGGCGGGCTCATCGGCCTCGGTCTTGCCCCGGCTGTCCGCATAGACGCAGACCGAGGAGATCAGCACCACCTTTTTCGGGGCCAGGCGGCGCAGGTTGTCCCGGGCGGCGGCCATCACCGCCAGGTCGGCGGCGGGGTCGGCGTTGGCCAGGTACATGGCGGCGGGCACCCCGGCGTAGACCACCAGGCCGTTGGCCCGGCCGAAGCCCTGCTGCACGTTGGTGGAGTGGTAGGCCGCGTCAAAGGGGTGGGCGGCCAGCAGGTTGCCCCCCACAAAGCCGGTGCTGCCCACCAGGACGGTATCGGGCATGGAACGTTCCCTCCTTGTCATTCCGAACGGCGGTGGCGGCGGGGCAGCGGGATGCTGAGCACAAAGGCGATGCCCAGCGCCATGGCCACCGCGATCTTGAAAGCCTCCGCGCCTTTTTGCACAAACAGCGCGTTTTCGCCCCGGATGAAGTAATAGGCGGTGTAGTAGATGGCCGCGCCGGGCACCAGCGGGAAGATGCCGCTGAACAGAAACACCGTGATGGGCATGCGCAGCCCCACGGCGAACGCCCGGCAGAGCACGGTGAGCGGCAGCACCGCCACCAGGCTGGCGGTGACCGAGCTGGCCCCCGCGGCGGTGAGCAGGCAGTAGACCAGCCAGCCCGCGCCGCCGGTGAGGGCGCAGGCCCACCAGGAGCGGCGGGGCGCATGGAACAGGATGGCAAAGGCCCAGGTGCCCCCGGCCGAGATCAGCAGCTGACGCAGCAGTTCGGGCAAACTCACGCAAACACCACCCCCAGCAGATTGCCGGCCCCCACCAGCACAAGGCCCACCCCGCAGGCGATGGAGCCCGCGATGAGCAGCGCGTCGATCAGGCGGATGGTGCCGGACAGATAATCCCCGTTGATAAAGTCCCGGATGGACATGGTCAGGGCGATGCCGGGGGTCAGGGGCATCAGGCAGCCGATGATGACCTGGTCCATCCCCCGGCAGGGCAGGACCACCGCCAGGGCGGCCACCAGCCCGGCGCCCACCAGCTTGGTGAAGATCTTGTTCAGCCCCAGCCGGGCCGCCCCGAACAGAAACAGCTGCAGCACCGCCCCGATCAGCAGCGCCCAGCCCACGTCCACCCACAGCCCGCCGAACAGCATGGCGAAGCAGGCCGACCCGGCGGCGCAGGCGGCCACCTGGCCCCAGGCGGGGGTGGGCGGCAGGGCGGCGATGGCGTCCAGCCGGGCGATGGCCTCGGCCAGCGGCACCTGCCCGGCGGCGATCCGGCGGGACAGTGCGTTGATCTCGGTCACCCGGCCCAGATGGGTGGTGGCCTCGGGCACGTAGGCCACCCGGGTGCGCTGGCCCTCCATCGAGCAGTACAGCCCGTTGGTAAGCACGTAGATGTTCACATCCTGCCCGCCGTAGCTGCGGGCGATGATGTCCATGGTCTGCTGCACCCGGAATACCTCGGCCCCGTTCTCCAGCAGCAGTTTGCCCGCCCGCATCACCAGATTCATCAGTTCCTCCCCGGCGGCGGGCGGCGGGGTGGCCTGCCGCCGGGCGTCCATCGGCGCGGCGCTCACCGGCGGATGTTCTCCCGCACGGCGGCGAATTCCGGCAGGGTGTCGTACAGATGGCGGGCGATGACCTCCATGAGCACGAAATCCTCCTCGCTGTCGATGTCCAGCACGCCGGTGTCCTTCATCAAAGAGGCGCCGATCTTGCCGTCCCACAGGATGCCGGTGGTATTGTTTGCCAGAAAATCCCGGTTGAACACGTAGATGCTGGCGTTCACGTCATAGAACACCGGGGCCTGCTGGCGGGCGGTGTAGGTGGCGTTGTCGATGCCCTTCTCCACATGGTCGCCGCAGTCCCGCACCATGTTGAAGCAGGGGTTGCGGCGGCTGTGGGTGACGCTGAACACCAGGTCCAGGTCCGGCCGGCCGGCCTTCAGCCGGTAGGCGTTCTCCACGTCCTTCGCGGTGCGCAGCGGGCTGGTGATGTCCAGGTCCATGACAAAATCGTAGGCCCCGCCCCGGGCCTGCTCCATCCGGGCCAGGCTGTCCTGAAAGACCGCCATCTTGGGCACCGTGTCCCCGCCCAGGGCCTCGCCCCGGGGCAGGTAGACCACCTCCGGGTACCTGTCCGCCACCAGGCGGGCCAGGTCCTCGCTGTCGGTGTTCAGGCAGATGTCCGCCTGGACCTGGGGGTTCGCGGCCAGGAACATGCCGGCCGCGCTCAGGGTGTAATAGACCAGCGGCAGGCCGCAGAAGGTTTTCAGGTTCTTGTTCTTGAACCCCTTGCTGCCGGCCCGGCCGCAGATGGTGATGAGAAGTTTTTCCATACCGATTCCTCCCAAAAGGTCTTACGCCTTGCCTAGTGTGAGCCGCAGCACCTGCCGCGCGGTGGCCGGGGTGTTGCAGCTGGGCCCCGCGCCGGTGAGGGCGTAGGTAAGAAAATAGTCCATCTCCCGCAGATACCGCTCGTTGACCGGCTCCTCGTACCGCTCCACCGTGCCGTCGGCCAGAGTCAGGGTGCCCGCGCCGAAATCGGCGGTGACGGTGCCCTCTTTACAGAACAGCTCGATGGACCGGCGGTAGGTGCGTCCGAAGTAGTCCAGATGCACCTCCGCCAGCAGGGTGGGATACCGGGCGATGTAGACCGACAGATCGTCCGAGTCGATCTCCAGGTCCGAGTAGGTGCCCCGCAGGTTGTAGCTCTCCAGCGGCATGCCGAACAGCTCCACCAGGTAATCCCACTCGTGGATCAGGTCGATGGTCACCCCGCCGCCCATCTCCCGGTGGGCGGAGTAGACGGTGCGGTAGTCCACCCCGGGCCGCCAGTCCGGCAGGTAGGAGGAGCAGATCACCCGCGCCGAGTAGGGCCGCAGGCCGGGCAGCTTTTTCTTCAGCGCCAGCATGGCGCCGCACCAGCGCATGGGGGCGGCCACGTAGGCCTTCTGGCCCTGGTCGTCGGCCAGGCCCAGGGCGGCCAGGTCGGTGTCCGGGTCGTCAAAGATGGGTTTTTCGATGAAAAAGGCCCCCGCCCGGCCCCGCAGCGCCGCCAGGGTGTCCCGGTGCATACTGGTGGGGTTGGTGATGAAGATGGCGTCGTACCGGGGCGGCAGGTCCTCCACCCGGGTGTACTGGGCCCGCAGCCGTTCGGCCGCGCCCTCCCGCAGCGGACGGGCGCCGCTGCGCAGCGCGTCGGCGTGTACCGGGATGCCCCGCCGCCCGGCGACGGTATGCAGGTTGTTCAGGTGCCGGGTGCCGATGGACCCCAGCCCCACAAAAAGCACGTCCATGGTCCTTCCTCCTCTAGGCCCGCTCGATGGCCTCGATCAGCCGGATGGTCTCCTTGTCCTGTTCAAAGCTGTAGCGGGGCGGCTCGGCGCCGGCCAGCACCCCCAGGAAGTTGGCCAGTTCGTCCACGTAGGCGTTCTCCACGATGTTGTCCGAGTAGCGGGGGTCCTGCTCCACCTGGGCGTAGGTGTTCACCGGCCGCTTCTCGCCGCTTTGCCTGTCGAACTCGTAGAGGGAGCGGGGGTTGCCCTCCCAGAACAGGTGCAGCCCCTCCCCGAAACACTCGAAGTTGCGCACCGCCTTGGGGCTGACCACGTCCACCGCCAGCATCCCCTTGACCCCGTTTTCGTGGCGCAGGGTCACAAAGACGCTGTCCGGGTAGGCGATCTCCAGATCGCTGATCCTGTCCTTCATGGCGGTGAAACCGGTCACCGGGCCGAAGGCGTCCAGCAGCCAGGGCAGGTCGATGCCGAAGATCTCCCGCACCCCGCCGGTGCGCGCGTCCCCCACAAAGAAGTTTTTGTAGTTCTCCCAGGGGTGCCAGTCGGGCAGGTACTGGCCGATGTGGTAGATGTAGTTCACCGGCCGGCCGAACTCCTGCACCCGCCGCTTGATGTACTGGGTCTCCCCCCGGTAGAGCATGGTGCTGGACAAAAACAGCGGCACGCCCTTTTCCTTTGCCTTGCGGATGTTTTCGTCGTAGCCGTCGTCCACCAGGTTCAGCTCGGTGAAGACCGGCAGCTTTGCGTCCAGCAGTTGGCCGATGATGGCCGCGTGGCTCAAAGGCGCGGTGCAGACCAGCGCCCCGTCAAAGCCGCCCGCGGCCAGGGCCGCGCCCAGGCTCTCATAGGCGGTGATGCCCAAAGCCCGGGCTTCCTCCCGGCGGCCGGGGGCGGAATCCACCCCGGCGATCTCCACCTCCGGCACCAGGCCCCGCAGCAGCCGGGCGCGGCGCTTGCCCATGCTGCCCAGGCCCACGATCAACAGTTTCATCTTGGCAACTCCCCTTCATAAAAGGTTTTGGGCGCGCCGAAGTTTGGCCGGCGCGCTTCCCGCAGCAAAATCTCCACGATTTTTTCGCTGGTATTGCCCCCGTTGTAGGGGCTTTTGGCCGCCCGCGCCACCGGCAGGAAGGCCGGGTCCAGGGCTTTGTACAGGGCGGTCTCGATGGCGGCCTTGTCCGCCGGGCAGCCGATGACGTTTTCGCAGAGCGGGCGGCCCTTCTGCCGGTCCCCCACGTTGACGGTGGGCACCCCGAAGGTGGGGGTCTCCACCACCCCGCTGGAGGAGTTGCCCAGCACCACCGCCGCCCCCTTCATGGCGGAGAGGTACCGCACCACCCCCAGGCTGGCGCGCACCGCGGCGGTGTCGGGACGGGCGGCGGCCCACCGGTCCAGCTTTTCGTTGATGATCAGGCCGCCCGCGTCGGCGTTGGCCTTGGTGACCAGCCAGCGCAGGCCGGTGACGGCGCTCACCCCGTCCATGGCCGCCAGCAGCGCGTCGGACTGGGCGGCCGGGTCGGCCCCGCCGGCGGTCTCCGGGTGGAAGGTGACCAGCCCGTAGGGCTTGGTCAGGTCAAAGCCGACGCTGCGGCTCAGCTCGTCCAGCCCCAGCAGGGCCATGGTGCGGATGTTCTCATCCCCCAGGCCCCCCACGTTAAAGACGGTGGCCGGCTGCTCCCCCATCCGGATGACCCGCCGGGCCGATTCGGCGCAACTGGGGAAATGCAGGTGGGCGATCTTGGTGATGCAGTGGCGGTACCAGTCGTCCGCCGCGCCCGCGGTCACGTCCCCGCCGCTGATGTGGGCAACCGGCACCCGGGCGAAGGCCGCCGCCTGGGCCGCGGCAAAAATTTCGTACCGGTCCCCCAGCACCAGCGCGCAGGCGGGGCGGTGCTCCGCAAACCAGCGCACAAAGCCGTGGATGGCCCGCTCCACCGCGTCGGCGGTGGCCAAAGGGCCGCTCTCCCCCGGCGTCAGGATGGGGATGCGGGCGGCCACGGGCACCCCGTCGGCCTCGATCTCGGCCACGGTGTTGCCGTATTCCGCCGCCAGATGGGCCCCGGTGACCAGCACCGACAATTCCACATCCGGGCGGGCCATAAGTTTTTGGATCACCGGCCGCAGCAGGCCGTACTCGGCCCGGGTGCCGGTGACCACCGCCAGTTTGACCGGCTGGCACATACCCTTTCGCCTCCTAACATTTTCCACAAGGGGCCGCCCGGGCGGTGGAAAACTTCGCCCGGGCAGCGGCCGTTTACAGTTCGATGGGCTCGTCCTCGGCAAAATCCCGCTTGGCGGCCAGGCCCAGCACCTGGTGCCAGCGCATGGGGCTCACCCCGGTGCCGGGGCGCTTGGTGGTCAGGTTCTCCGCGGTAAAGGTCTCGCCCTTTTGGATGGGCCGGGCGGCCACGATGCTCTTGCGGGCCACCGGCTTGTTCTTGGCCTCGCTGGGGCTCACCGCCTTGCGGCCGGTGCCCAGCGCCGCCTCGGTGTGGCGCACCGCGGCGACCATGGCGGTGAGTTCCGCCACGTCCAGGCTGGCCTTCTGGTCCGGGCCCTCCATGGTCTTGTCCAGGGTGAAGTGCTTTTCGATCACGGTGGCCCCCAGCGCGGCGGCGGCCACGTCGCACTCCCAGCCGGGGGTGTGGTCGGACAGGCCCACCGGCAGCCCAAACTGCTCGGCCAGGTCCAGCATGGCCAGCAGGTTGGCGTCCTCATAGGGGGTGGGGTACTCGGTGTTGCAGTGCAGCAGGGTCACCCCGGGGCAGCCGCCCTCCTCCAGCACGCTCAAGGCGTCCTCGATCTCGGGCAGGGTGCTCATGCCGGTGGACAGGATCACCGGCGTGTGGGTGGCGGCCACCGCCTCCAGGTAGGGCAGGTTGGTGATCTCCCCGCTGGGGATCTTGGCCACCGGCAGTTTCAGGCTGGCCAGGAACTCCACGCTGGGGATGTCGAAGGCCGCCGACAGGTACTGGATGCCGATGGAGTCGCAGTACTCCTTCAGTTCCCGGTGGGCCTCAAAGCTGAAATGCAGCCGCCGGATCATCTCCAGCTGGCTCTCGGCCGCGTCGGTGGTGGCCTTCTGGTACTCGGCCTTGGGGGCGAACTTGCTCACCACCAGTTCCGGCACGGCGGTCTGGTATTTGACGATGTCCGCCCCGGCCTGCTTGGCGGCCAGGGCCATCCGTTTGGCCAGTTCCAGGCTGCCGTTGTGGTTCACGCCCGCCTCCGCGATGATGCAGATGCTCATGGTACACTCCCCTTCTTACTGGTTCTCCATCTTGCGGCGCATGGCGTCCAGCTCTTCCATCTGGCCCATGTCCATCCAGCTCTGTTCCCGGATGGGGTAGACCCCCACCCGCTCGCCGGCGGCCCGGTACCGCTCGATGATATCGGTGAAACCCTGTTTTTTGCCGTCCTCCAGTTCCTGGACGACCCGGGGCTCCACCACGTAGACGCCGGTGTTGGTCAAAAAATTCATCTCCGGCTTTTCCCGCATGGCCCGGATCTCCCCGTTTTCCCCCAGGTCCACCACCCCGTAGGGCACGGTGAAGTGCTTGAAGGCGCAGACCATGGTGATCAGGCTGCCGCTCTCCTTGTGGCGGCGGTAGATATCCCCGAAATCCGCGTCGATCAGGATGTCGCAGTTGGAGAGGAAAAACGGCTCGTTCAGCTTGCCCTTCAGCAGGCAGAGCCCGCCGCCGGTGCCCAGCGGCTCCTCCTCGTCGATATACTCCACCTCATAGTCCTTTTCCAGGTCGTTGAAGTAGGACTTGATCATGTTCTTTTTGTAGTTGACCACCAGATAGAACTTCCGGCAGCCGAAATCCCGGAACCGGTGGATGATGTGCTCGATGATGGGCATCTCCCCCACCGGGATCAGGGGCTTGGGCAGGATCTTGGTGTAGGGGTAGAGCCGGGTGCCCAGCCCCCCCGCCATGATGACCACCGGCAGCCCGGCGGGCTTGCGGTTGTCGATATCAAAACCGCTGGCGAAGACGATGTCCAGGATCCGGCCCCGTTTGTCCAGCAGCGGCAGCGCGTCGATGCCCTTTTGCTCCAGCACCGCCCGGGCGCTGCCCCGCTCGCTCACCGGCAGGCTGACCGGGTGGTAGTTGGCCGCGCCGCTCACCGGCCCGTCCAGGCTGCCGCCCCGCAGGATGTACTTGCGCACGTCCCCGTCGGTGAGCACCGCCGCCAGCCGGCCCTCCGGCGCCACGAACAGGATCCGCTGGCCGGTCTCGTCCAGCTTTTTCATCGCCTCCAGCACGGTGGCGGAAGGCTCGATATACAATTCCTCGATGTGCAGCATGGGCCGCCCCCCTCTTTTGCGTCGTTACAGCGCCAGCAGCGCGTCGATGACCCGCTGGCAGTCCTCCTCGCTCAGGTTGGTGGAGCAGGGCAGGTTGACGATATGGGCCCGGTAGTCCTCGGCCTTTTCCATGGCGTAGGCCTCGTTGCGGCCGTAGTCCGCCTGCTGGTGGATCAGCGCCCAGACCGGCCGGGTCTGGATGGCCTGCTCCTTCAGCTTCTGGATCAGGGTGTCCCGGTCATGCCGGCCGTCGGCCAGGTAGAGCGAGTAGAACCACTTGTTGGGGCGGGTGCAGTCCTCCCGGAAGCCCAGGATGCGGTAGCCGTTGACCCCGTCCAGCGCGTCCTTGTACTGCTGCCAGCGGGCGTGCTTGTGGGCGATGAAGCCCTCCAGCTGCTCCAGCTGGGCCAGACCCAGGGCGGCCTGCAGGTTGGTCATCCGGTAGTTGTAGCCCACCTCGTCGTGGAAGAACTGCAGCTCGTTGCTCTTGGCCTGGGTGGACAGGTGCTTGGCGTGCTCGGCCCAGTCGGGGTGGTTGGAGACCACCATGCCGCCCGCGCCGGTGGTGATGATCTTGTTGCCGTTGAAGCTGTACACCCCTACGTCCCCGATGGTGCCGGCCATTCTGCCCGCGAAGGGCCCGGCGGTGTACCGGGTGCCCAGGGCCTCGGTGGCGTCCTCGATGAGCACCAGATGGTAGCGGCGGGCGATGTCGGTCAGGCGGGGCAGGTCGGCCATGTTGCCGAACACATGCACCACCACCAGCGCCCGCACCCGGGCCCCGCTGGTCTTGTTGTAGAGCGCGCCGTCCCGCGTTTCGCACCGGTCGCGGCAGAACTCCTCCACCGCGTCGGGGCAGATGCACAGGCTGTCGTCGCAGCCGATGAAGACCGGCTCGGCCCCCATGTACCGGGTGACCGGGTTGACCGCCGCGATGAAGGTGAGGCTGGGCACGATGACCTCCTCGCCCCGCTGCACGCCGGCCACCATGGCCGCCAGATGCAGCCCGGAGGAGCCGCTGTTGCAGGCCACCGCCCGGGGCATGCCCACATAGTTGGCAATGGCCTGCTCAAAGTCGCTCACCTTGCTGCCGCCGGTGGACACCCACTCGCTGACCACCGCCTCGTTGACGTATTCCTTTTCGTGCCCGCTGAAGTTGGGCACCGACAGGGGAATGAACGTTGCCATACACAAAACACCTCTCTCAAAACATCGAATGGGCCGCCCGCCCGGTTGGCTTACGGTTTGCGGCGGCGCAGCCAGCGCGCGCCGTCCCACACCCAGCGCAGGGCTGCCGCCGCGAGGCCCGGCCAGACCAGATACCCGAACAGCCCGCTCCAGCCCGGATTGAAGGCGGCGTACCAGGGGGTATCCACGTTCAGGGTCAGGGTCAGGTCTGTCAGGGTGATGGCCCCCTGTTCCGCCGCGGGGCTGCAGGGGTCCAGCCGCAGCGCCGCGATGGACCCGGCGGGCAGGCGGAACCGGTAGCTGGCGTCATCCTGCTTTTCCCCGAACACCCGCTTGCCGCTGCTGAAGGGCTCGTCCGCCCGGGTGGTGTAGTAGAGGCAGACCTCCCGGGGGGTCTGGCTGAAGGTCACCTCCATGAGCAGGCTGCGCACCATCCGGCCGTCCGGATTGCGCCAGATCAGCTGGGGGTCGCCGCCGGTGGTCACCCAGCCGCCGGTCTCGTCCGGGGCGATGTCCACCTGTTCCAGGGCGGCCGGGTCCAGGGCTGTGGAAACCAGCCGGCCGCCGGCGCGGCCCGCGCTCTCCCAGCCCAGCACCGCCAGGCCGCTTCCCAGCCAGAACACAAACGCCAGCCCGTAGCAGGCCAGCGGGATCGGGGCACGCAGGCCGCGCGCCCAGGCTCGCAATCGCTTCATCGGGGCACCTCCATTTCCACCGGCTGCCAGCCGCCGTCGCTCACCCGGTAGAGCAGGGTGTCCGCCGCGCCGGCCAGCCCGTCGGCAAACAGGCTGCCGTAACTCTCCACAAAGATCGCGTCCACTGCGTCCACCAGGATGTAGGCGCAGCCGCTCTCCTCCACCAGGGCGCGGAAGGCCTCCCGGGTGTAGGGGTGGTAGTAGAGGTTGCCGTTGTCCAGTTCGGGCAGGCCGAAGGTGCCGCCACCGCCGCCGCCCGTTTCCAGATCGCCGCTGTAATCCAGGATCAGCGGCAGCAGATCGCAGCTGTAGCTGAACCAGCGCAGGCCGTTGTCCCCCTGGCTCACAAAGAAGATCCGGCTGCCCGGCTCCACCGCCGCGGCCACCGCGTCGGCCTTGCGCTGGATCAGGTTCTGGTCGTCAAATTCCGCCTGGCTGAAACCCAATACGCTGTACTGGGGCAGGATGAACTGGTTGGTGCGCAGCAGCATCCCGCCGCCCAGCGCCAGCACCAGCGCCCCCGCCGCCAGGGCCCGGGGGGCCGGGGCGGGGTGTTCCCGGGCAGCCGCCAGCAGGCAGGCCAGGGCGATCAGGAACAGCCCGATGTAATAGGGATAGATGTAGCGGTTGTAGTCCACCAGGCCGACGCACTGTTCCTCCCGGAAGATGAAGGCGTAGCTGAGCCGCAGCACGAAGTTGTAGCCCGCAAAGCCCGCCAGCGCCACCGCCGCCAGCAGCCCGGTCCGCGCCCGCAGCCAGCCGGTGCGGGCCAGCAGCACGGCCGCCGCCAGCAGCCCCAGCAGCAGCCCCAGCACCACGATGCCCGGCCCCAGCATGGAGAGTTCGTCCTGGAAAAAGGCGCGGACCATATCCTGCCCGGCCTGCACAAAGCGCCAGCGGCGCTCCTCGTAATAGCTTTCCACCGGCAGGCCCAGCAGCATCTTCACCCCGTTGACCACCACCGAGGGCAGGCTCTGGCTGGTGACCCCCATGCCGCCCTCGGCGGCGTTGAGGGCGGCCAGGCCGGCGATGTAGCGGCTCCAGGCCAGGTAGGCCGCCAGCGGGGCGGCGCAGAGCAGGGCGGAAAAGCCCAGCCGCCGGGGCCAGCCTTTGCGGAAAGGCCCGGCGCCCGGGAAGAAGAACCCGTCCGCGGCGGCCATGCCGGCGGCCACCAGCATCACCGGGAACAGGTTGTCCTTGGCCAGGGCGGCAAAGGCCAGCACCACCGCCGCCGGCCAGCGGGGGCCGTCGCCGGCGCGCAGGGCCAGCCACAGGGCCACCGCCCCGCCGAACAGCACCCCGGCGGGGATGTCGCCGTAGCTGTTCATATACACCTTGCTCAGAAAGATGGTGCGGTTGTAGGTGGTGAAGAACCAGGGCGCGCACCAGCAGGCCACCGCCGCCGGCACCGCCAGGGCGTACTGCTTCCAGCCCAGCCGCCCCAGCACCGCCGCGAAGCAGGCAAAGAGCAGCCAGTCATACCCCACATACACCTTCCAGTAGGCGAAGCGGCCCAGGAACTGGGCAAAGTAGCCGGTCAGGATCAGGCTGGGGGTCTGGGTGGCCTGCCAGGGGGTGCCGGTCTCGCCCACGGTGTAGAGGGCGTTGTTGGCCTTGGTCAGCTTGGCCGCGGTGGCCCAGAGGGAATACTCGTCAAAATCGGTGGGGATGGGCTGGCGCACCGCGAAGTACGCCGCCACCCCCAGCGCCATCACCGCGAACAGCACAAGGCCGGGGGTGAGCAGCTGCCGCCAGCGGGCGCGGCGGCGCACCAGCGCCCAGCCGCCCAGGCCCCAGGCGGCCAGATACAGGGTCCAGCCGCCCACCGTCAGCGCCCCGGCCATGCCCCAGACGGTCAGCCACAGCCCCGCCAGGCTCAGCGCGGTGAGCGGCCCCAGCGCGGCGGGCAGCCGCCCGTACAGGGTGAGGAAGGCGGTCAGCCCCAGCACGGCCAGCAAAGCCAGCAATACATCCCACATACGATGGTTCTCCTTACGGTCGTTTTTTGTCCAGCGGGGCGGCCAGCGCGGTCAGTTCGCCGGCCAGGGCGGCCAGCACCAGCGGGGCCGCCGCCAGCGCCAGCAGCGCGCCGGTGTCCGGGATCAGCCGCCGCCACAGCGGCCGCGGTTCGTTCAGGGTCACGGCGCTCAGGCAGCTGGTCACGCCGCCCTCGCTGTCCGGGTCCAGCCGCAGGCCGGTCACCTCCACCCCGCCCAGCTCAAACCGCCACACCCCGGGCGCGGTCTGGTCGGCCCAGGCCTTCTGTGCCTCGGAGTAGTCGGTCTGGTCCCCGGTCAGGTAATACAGGGTCACCCCGCCGGAGGGCCGGTCCTGGGTCATATACACCGTCACCGTGTCCACCCGGGCCTGGCCGGTCCAGAAGAGTTTCGGGTCCGCGTCGGTGGAGGTGAAGGTCACCGACCCGGCGGGGGCGTCGGCGGCGGGCTCTTCCTCCACCGCGCTCACCAGGGTGAACGCCGCCGGGTCGATGGCGGCGGGCTGCCCCGCCCGCGCGGCGCCCAGCGCCGCCCCCGCCAGCCAGAACAGGATGGCCGCGGCGTAGAAAAAGGCCAGCCAGCGTTTGGTCGTCATGCCGTGTCACCTCCCGCCACCAGGGTCATGCGCGCGCCGCCGTCCTCGATCTTGAACAGCAGCGGGTCGTGGGTGGTGCCCAGAGGAATGGGCGCGTCGAACAGCGGGGAGAACTCCTCGCAGAAATACTCGTCGGTCCAGTCCACCAGAATGTAGTCGTACTGGGCCTCCTGCAAAAAGGCCACCAGCCCGTTCCGGCTGCAGACCGTCTCAAACTCGTTGGCGTTGGTGAAGGTGGGGATCAGGGTCATGCCGGTGGTGGGCCAGCGGTTGTCCACCCGCTCGTCCCCGTAGCTGCTGCCGCCGAAGCCGTTGGCGATGGTGGCGTGCAGCTCATAGCCGTAGTAGTACCAGCGGGAAACGTCGTCCCCCTGGCAGATCAGCAGCACCTGGTCGTCCCAGTCCAGATAGTCGTTGACGGTGGCGGCCCGGGCCTTGATCTCCTGCCGGGCGGTGTACAGGCTGGTGGGATAGTTCCACAGCCCGGCGCGGGGCCCCCGCCACAGGCAGACCGCCAGCAGCCCCGCCGCCGCGCCGCACACCCCCAGCCGGGCCAGGGCCGCCCGGCCCCGGGATCTCTGGCAGGCGGCCGCCAGCAGCCCCAGGCTGACCAGGGTCATGCCGGTGTGCACCGACCCCAGATAGCGGGCGTAATCCTTGAGCTGGTAGGCCTCGATGTCGGCAAAGTTGTACACATACAAAAACAGATGGAACACCCAGAAGGCGGCCAGCCCCACCCACAGCCCGGCGCTCACCCAGAGCACCCGGCGGCGGGCGGCGCCCGGCGCGGCGCAGAAGGCGGCCAGCCCCTGCAGCAGCAGCGCCGCTGCCGCGGCCGCCGCCCCCGGCCCCAGCAGGCAGACCGGCACCGTGAGGGGCGCTTTGACCATCAAAGCCAGGATCGCGGCGAACTTTTCGGTGCGGCCGACGCCCAGCAGCTGGGCCAGGCCGCCCAGCAGCACGGTGGCATAGCCCACGCTCTCCCCCTCGCCGCCCACGGCGTTCTTGTCCACGCCGCTGGCGTTCATCACATAGACGCTCCAGAGCGCGAAGGTCCCGGCGATCAGCACCGCCGCCGCCAGCGCCAGGCCGGCGGTGGAGAGCACCCGGCGCAAAGCCACCGGCCTCTGGCCGAAGGCCCGGGCCAGCGCCATCACCAGCACCGCCACCAGGGCGTAGGCCAGGCCGATATCCTTGACCAGGGTCAGAAACACCAGGGTCACCGCGCAGCCGGCCAGCCCGGCGGGACGATCCCCGTCGGCCAGGTACAGGCAGACCGCCCCGCCGAACACAAAGGCCAGCGCCAGGTCCCCCATGGCGGACTGGTACACCTGGCTCACCGCGCCCGGCTGGTACACCGAGAAGAAGAAGGGCAGGCTCACCGCGGCGGCGCCGGTGAGCACCGCGCCCCGCCAGCCCCGGCCCACCAAAGCCGCTGCCAGGGCCGCCACCGCCATATACAGGGTATCGTAGGCGGCAAAGACCGCCCATTCGGCAAAGCCCGGGGCGGCGAACTGGAACAGATAGCCCAGCAGCATCATGCCGGGCAGGCTGCCCCGCCCCGCCAGGTAGCCCCGGGCGGCCGGGAAGAGCACGTCCTGCTCACAGGTCATCTTGCAGGCGCTGCCCCAGAGGGTGAACTCGTCCCACTGGGTGAAGAGGGGCTGGCGCACCGCGAACAGCACCCAGAAAACCAGCGCCCCGGCCACAAACAGCCCGAACGCCGCACTGGCGGCCCGGCGCGCCAGCGCGGCCGGCCCGGCCCCCGCGCCGACAAACACCGTCAGGCCGGCCATCGCGGCCAGCCACAGCCAGGCGGCGGGCAGCAGCAGGCCCGCCATGCCGCCCAGCCACAGCCAGAGCACCGATCCGGCCAGCACCGGCAGCGCCAGCAGGGCCGGGTCCCGGTCGAGCCATTCGGCCAGGGCCAGGCTGCCGCCCGCCAGGGCCGCCAGCACCACAAGGCCGCAGAGCAGGGTCATAGTCCGTCTCCTTTCCCCTGACGCCCGGGCGCGCGCCCGGGCCGAAACTCACAGATAGATGGTGTACACCGGCCCGATGAACCAGTGCTGGAACAGCAGCACCGCCCCCAGCACCGCCGCGCCGCCGGTGGTGACCAGGGCCACGTTCAGCGGTTTGCCGGCGCCGGCCAGCCTGGGCTCCAGCACATGGCTCAGCAGCGCCGCCACCAGCACCAGCAGCATCAGGAACACCGGCAGGAAATACCGGGCCTGCAGCCCGATCACCCGCACCATCCCCACGGGGGTGTAGGTGATGTACATGGCGGTCATGGCGCCGGCGATGTACACCACCCCCAGCGCTCCCAGCCCGGCGGCGGGCAGCGGGCGCAGGCTGCTCTTTTCATGCACCGACAGCGCCGCGCAGAACAGCAGCACCGCCGGGCACAGGATGTTCAGCAGCGGGATGGGCAGGTCCAGCGACCCGAACACCCCCAGCTGCCCGATAAAGAACTGGTTCTCGTACAGGGTGCCGAGCAGCACCGCGATATACCGCAGCGGGTTGGAGAGGATAAAGACCAGCTGGGGCAGCTGGTCCACCCCCTCGATCATCCGCTGGATCTCCCCGTAGTTGGACCGGAAGGCCACCCCGTACCACTCGATGAACCGGGTGACCAGCAGCGCCGCGGCCAGGCCGGCCAGCGCCACCTGCCATTTTTTGCAGCGGGTCTTCCAGGCCCGGCGGGGCAAAATCAGCGGCAGCACCACCCACAAAAGGTTCAGATAGGGCTTGGCCACGTTCATGAGCACAAACGCCGCGAAAAAGGCGTACACGTCCCTGTCCCGGATCTCGTCCCGGCAGTAGTAGCTGGCCACCAGGTAGTAGAAGCCCAGCAGGGTGGCGTCGTAACTCAAAGAGGCCGCCATATACAAACTCAGCGGCAGCAGCATCACGCCCAGGAACACCGGCTGGTACCGCCGGCAGCCCCGCAGCGCCAGCCAGCACAGCAGGGTGTAGCAGGCCAGGTTGGCCAGCCGCCCGGCATACAGGCAGCCCAGCGCCCCCAGCCCGAACAGCCGGGCCAGCGCCATGCCCAGCGCCTGGGGCACAAAGGGCAGGATCATCAGGCTGATGGGCTCGGTGACCTGCTCCTTCGCGGGCTCGCCGCTCAGATATTGGGCAAAACTGTCCGCGATGGAGAGCACCCTGCCATCCTGCCCCCACTGTTTCAGCGCGTGGCCGGAGGAGTCGTAGGGGGCCTCGGCCCCCTGGGCGTTCTTGCCCCAGCCCACGCTGGTGTGGGCGTTGACCCACGCCCCCGGAAAAGCCTCCAGCAGCCGGTCCACGTCCTCGGGGTAGCCCCGGTCGGCGTCAAAGTCCAGCCGGCCCAGGCTGATGGCGTAGCTGCGCAGGTAGTGGTCGGTCTCGTCGGGGGCCTGGAGCGGCGGGTTGGCAAAGCAGAACAGCGCCCCGCACACAAAGATGCAGACGGCGGCCCGCCCGGCAAAGCTGCGGCCCAGCCGAACCGTCAGGAACGCCGCCAGGTAGAGCGCCCAGGCCACCGCGCAGGCCAGCAGGGTGAACCGGCCGGCGGGCATCCGGTCGAAGGAGTAGAACACCCGCCAGTAGTACACCAGCCCCGCCGCCAGCGCCGTGACCGGCACAAGGCCCAGCAGCCAGACGGCCCAGGCGGGCAGCCGGGGCAGCCGGCGCAAAAAAGTCCGTTCGTTCATGAAGACCTCGCAAAACAGGCGCGGGCCCGGCGCTTTGCGAAAAAGCCCGGGCCCTGCCGGAAGATTTACAGGCTGTACACCCCGGGCTTGTAGCTGTCCATGTGGGTGCGCAAAAACTCGATGGTGGCCGCCAGGCCCTGCTCAAAGGTATACTGCGGGGCCCAGCCGGTCATGGCGCGCAGCTTGTCGGCGCAGCCCAGCAGCCGGTTGACCTCGCTCTTCTCCGGGCGCAGGCGCTGCTCGTCGCAGACGATGCGGGCCTCGGGGTTGATCTGGCGGATCAGCTCGTTGGCCAGATCCCCGATGGAGTGCTCCTGCCCGGTGGCGATGTTGACCTCCTGGCCCACCGCGGCGGGGCAGTCCGCCAGGGCCATAAAGCCGGCGGCGGTGTCCTTGACATAGTTGAAGTCCCGGGTGGGGGTCAGGCTGCCCAGCTTGATCTCGGTCTGGCCGCTGAGCAGCTGGGTGATGATGGTGGGGATGACCGCCCGGCCGCTCTGGCGGGGGCCGTAGGTGTTGAAGGGCCGCACGATGGTGACCGGCAGGTCAAAGCTGCGGTAGAAGCTCTCGGCCAGCCGGTCGGCGCCGATCTTGGTGGCGGAGTAGGGGCTCTGGCCCTGGAAGGGGTGGTTCTCGTCGATGGGCACATACCGGGCGGTGCCGTACACCTCGCTGGTGCTGGTCACCAGCAGCCGGCCGGTGCCCACCTGGCGGGCGGCGTTGAGCACGTTCAGGGTGCCCTTGATGTTGGTGTCCACATAGCTGTCCGGGCTGTGGTAGCTGAAGGGGATGGCGATCAGCGCCGCCAGATGGTAGACGATCTCCTGGCCCTCCATGGCGGTGCGCACCCCGTTGGGGTCCCGGATGTCCCCCATGAAGACCTCGATCTCGTTCTTGACGGCCGGCTCCAGGCTGTCCAGCCAGCCCCAGCTGCCGAAGGAATTGTAGTAGCAGAACGCCTTGACCCGCTCGCCTTTCTTTACCAGCTCCTCGGTCAGGTGGCTGCCGATAAAGCCGTCCGCGCCGGTGACCATGACGGTACGCGCCATATTGTCCATCCTTTCTGCCCGCGCAGCGCGCGGGCGGCCCCGACTGGCGGCGGGGCGCAATTTTCTTTGTATAGTATACCGTAAAAGGCCGCAAACTTCAACACGAACCCGCAACCCCGCGCCGGCAAAGCAAAAGGGCTCTCCCCCGCCGGCGGCGATGGGAAAGCCCGGAACCCGGAATCAGCCCCGCAGCCCGGCCAGGCTGATGGGGAAAAAGCGGCGCACCATATCCACCAGATCGTAGCCGCCGTCCCGCTTGGCCCAGTCGCTGCAGAAGCCCCGCAGCACCACCATGGTGTAGCGGGCGCACTCCCGTGCGGAATAGGGGTTCACAAACTGGCCCTTGGCCTTGCCCCGCTCAAAGATGGCGGTGAGCATCTGGCTGATGGGGCGCCGGTCGCTGATCAGCTGGCCGCCCTCCGGCTGCAGGGGCAGCGTCATGAAACAGCGGGTGGCCGCCACGCCGGTCTGCACGCAGTAGCCGGCGTAACTCCCGGCAAACAAGAGCAGGTTGGCGGCCTCATCCTCGGTGAAACAGGGCTGGACCCGCTGCTCAAAATACTCGTCCACCCGCTCGTAGAGCATCCGGTGCAGCTCGTATTTTTCGGGAAAATAATGGTAGAAGGCGCCGGTGGAGACCCCGAGTTTTCCGCACAGGTAGCGCACCCGCAGCGCCTCATAGCCCTCCTCGTCGATCAACTGGTAGATCTGTTTCAACAGGGCGCTGCGCCGCGCCTGGTACTTGTCGGTCATCGTGAGCCCCCTCCTTTCCGCCGCCCCGGGCTCGTTCGGCCGGGCGGGCAGGATAGATTGTAGCGGATTTTGGCAAAAATGTAAAGCGACGAGGCCGGTTTTTTGTTTCACCTGCCAACCGTCGCCGGCCGCGCCCACCGGAACGGCCGGCGCGGCCCGGCGTGAAAAAGTTATTTTTTTGTCACAAAAGGATACAACTTTTCTCCAATTTTTTGCGTAAATTTGCAAGAATTTTTATTGTTCTCTCGCAGGAAATTTGCTATACTAGGGGCAACACTTTTTGCGGCGCGCCGGTGCGCCGCGGGAAGGAGGCAGACCTGTTTTGAAACCCATGATGGAACTGGTACGCGGCCTGACCTGGTTCACCCAGCTGGGCATCTCGCTGGTCGTGCCGGTTCTGCTTTTTGTGGGCGGCGCGGCCTGGCTGCAGCAGCACCTGGGCGCGCCCGGCTGGATCATGATCCCGGCCTTTGTGCTGGGGTTTGGCACCGCCGGGGCCACCGCCCGCAAATTCTACCGGGATGCCTGCCGCAAGGCAAACCGCTCCGCGGGCAAAGCCCCCAAGAGTTTCAACCGGCATCTTTGATCCGAGAGGAAAGGAGTGTAGTCTATGCATCTGCGGCCGGACGTAAAGCGGGAGCTGCGCCACATCGGCGTCGGGTGTGCCGTGGGCGCGGTGGTGCTGAGCGCCGGGTGGGGCGCGCTGGCCGCCGCGGGCGCCGGGATCCCCTTCGGCTGGCCGGTGCCGCTGAGCGCGGCGCTGGGCGCGGGGGCGGCCTGGCTGAACTTTTTCGGCCTGGCGATCACCCTGCAAAAAGCCATGCACTGCGAGAGTGAGACCGGCCGGCGCAACCTGCTGCGCATGTCCGATATCTACCGCAAGCTGGCGCTGGGGGTGTTCCTTGTGGCCATGGTCCTGATCCCGGTCTTCAACTGGGTGGCGGCGGCGATCCCGCTTTTGTTCCCCCAGCTGACCATCTTCGCGATGTACGCCTTCGGGCGCAAACCCCAAAACAGCGGCAAGGGAGGTGAATAATAGCAGCTATGGATGTGAGTATCAACGGCGCACCGATCTATACCATCCCCATCGGCGGCGGCATCCCCATCTCCGCCACCATCGTCAGCAGCTGGATCGTGATGCTTGTGATCACCGGGCTGTGCATCTGGCTCACCCGGGACCTGAAGGTCACCGGCATCTCCCGGCGGCAGGCGGCGGCGGAATTTCTGGTCAACACCGCCACCAACTTTGTCCGGGGCAACATGGGGGTGCGGTTTGACGCCTTCATCCCCTTTGTGGCGGCCCTGTTCGCCACCAGCCTGGTGAGCAACCTGATCAGCCTGGTGGGCATCTGGAGCCCCACGGCGGACCTTTCCACCGAGGCGGCCTGGGCGGTGATGGTGTTCTTTTTGATCACCCGCGCCAAGATCCGTTCCGGCGGCCTGGGCGGCTATCTGAAGGGCTTTACCGAGCCGATCTTCGTGCTCACCCCCTTCAACATCCTGTCCGAGATCGCCACCCCCATCAGCATGGCCTGCCGTCACTTCGGCAACATTCTGTCCGGCACGGTCATCAGCACCCTGCTCTACGCGGCGCTGGCGCTGGCCAGCCACGCGCTGCTGGGCTGGCTGCCCGGCGTGCTGGGCCAGGTGCTGGGGGCCATCCCCATCCTGTCGGTGGGCATCCCGGCCATCACCGGGCTGTACTTCGACTGGTTCTCCGGTTTCATGCAGGCGTTTATCTTCTGCATGCTGACCACCCTGTATATCGCCAACGCCGCCGGGGAGGAATAAGCCCCGGCCGCGGCGCAAACCCCCAATCTGACAAAAACTACATTGTTTAGGAGGACGTTCTCATGGAATTCCAACTGTTGGCTAAAGGTATCGCTCTGGCTGGCTGCGCCATCGGCGCCGGCTGCGCCCTGATCGCGGGCATCGGCCCTGGTATCGGTGAAGGCAACGCGGTGGCCGCCGCCTGTGAGGCCATCGGCCGCCAGCCCGAGTGCAAGGGCGACGTGACCAGCACCATGCTGCTGGGCTGCGCCATTGCCGAGACCACCGGTATTTACGGCTTCGTTACCGGCCTGCTGCTGATCTTCGTGGCCCCCGGTATGTTCATGGGCATGCTGGGCTGATCGCCCCATACCATTTTGAACAAGGAGGCGTGACAATCAGATGTTTCAGCAACTGGTAACCATCGTACCCTGGAACTTTGTCGCGGCCATCTGCAACCTGCTGATCCAGATGTGGCTGATCAAGAAGTTCTTGTTCAAGCCGGTGCAGAAGGTGCTGGCCCAGCGCCAGCAGCTTGCCGACGCCCAGATCGTGGACGCCGAGGCCGCCCGCGCAGACGCCGAGGCCATGCGCGCCGACTATGAGCAGCGCCTGGCCGCCGCCAAGGAAGAGGCGGCCGCCCTGGTGCAGAGCGCTACCCGCACCGCCCAGCTGCGCAGCGAGGAGATCCTGCGTCAGGCCCAGGCGGACGCGGTGGAGATCAAGAACAAAGCCGACGCGGACATCGCCCAGCAGCGCAAGAAGGCCATCAATGAGGTCAAGGACGAGATCGGCGGCATCGCCATGGACATCGCGTCCAAGGTGGTGGAGCGGGAGATCGACCCCAAGGCCCATCAGGACCTGATCGACGAGTTTATCCGGAATGTGGGTGACGCGTCATGAACGATGTGGGCAAGACGTACGGCGGCGCGCTGTTTGAGCTGTGCGCCGAGGAGAGCCGCGACGAGGCGGTGCGCGGCCAGCTGCGCCAGGTGACCGACCTGATGCGGGATAATCCCGACTACGAAAAGCTGCTGTGCACCCCGAACATTCCCAAAAAAGAGCGCTGCGACCTGCTGGACCAGGCGCTGCGCGGGCAGGTGGACCCCTACCTGCTGAATTTCCTGAAAATTTTGTGCGAAAACGGCACATTGCGGCAGCTGAGCGCCTGCGAGAAGGAGTTCAGCGCCCGGTACAACGCGGCGCGGGGCATCCTGCCCGCCAGGGCCGTGAGCGCGGTGCCCCTGACCGGGGACGCCGCCGCCCGCCTGAAAGCCCGGCTGGAGAGCCTGACCGGCAAGACGGTGGAGCTCACCTGCGCGGTGGACCCGACCTGCCTGGGCGGGATCCGGCTGGAGATGGACGGGGTGCGCTTTGACGGCACGGTGGAGGGCCGGCTGGCCCGGCTGCGGCGCGATCTGGAGAATATCGTATTGTAAGGAAGTGAGAGAATGCAACTGAAACCGGAAGAGATTTCCAAGATCATCAAATCGCAGATCAAGCACTACGAGGCCCAGATCGAGCAGAGCGAGACCGGCACCGTCATCCTGGTGGGCGACGGCATCGCCCGGGCCAGCGGCCTGGAAAAGTGCATGAGCGGCGAGTTGGTGGAGTTTTCCAACGGCGAGTACGGCATGGCCCAGAACCTGGAGGAGAACTCGGTGTCCATCGTCATGCTGGGCAGCGACGACGGCGTGAAGGAGGGCAGCGTGGTCAAGCGCACCGGCAAGGTGGTGAGCGTGCCGGTGGGCGAGGGGCTGATCGGCCGGGTGGTGAACGCCCTGGGCCAGCCCATCGACGGCAAGGGCCCCATCGAGGCCGCCGGCTACCGGCCCATCGAGAGCCCGGCCCCCGGCATCATCGACCGCCAGCCGGTGAACGTGCCGCTGCAGACCGGCATCAAGGCCATCGACAGCATGATCCCCATCGGTCGGGGCCAGCGCGAATTGATCATCGGTGACCGGCAGACCGGCAAGACGGTCATCGCCACCGACACCATCCTGAACCAGAAGGGCACCGGCGTGATCTGCATCTACGTGGCCATCGGCCAGAAGCAGAGCACCGTGGCCCAGCTGGTGGACACCCTGGAGCGGGGCGGCGCCATGGCCTACACCATCGTGGTCAGCGCCACCGCCAGCGAGCTGTCCCCCGTGCAGTACATCGCCCCCTACGCCGGCTGCGCCATGGGCGAGTACTTCATGGAGCAGGGCAAGGACGTGCTGGTGATCTACGACGATCTGTCCAAGCACGCGGTGGCCTACCGGGCGCTGAGTTTGCTGATCCGCCGTCCGCCGGGCCGTGAGGCCTATCCCGGCGACGTGTTCTATCTGCACAGCCGCCTGCTGGAGCGGGCCGCCCGCATGAGCGACGAAAAGGGCGGCGGCAGCCTGACCGCCCTGCCCATCATCGAGACCCAGGCGGGCGACGTGTCCGCCTACATCCCCACCAACGTGATCTCCATCACCGACGGCCAGATCTTCCTGGAGAGCGAGTTGTTCCACTCCGGCGTCATGCCGGCGGTGAACCCGGGCATCTCGGTGTCCCGCGTGGGCGGCAACGCCCAGATCAAGGCGATGAAGAAGGTCTCGGGCACCTTGAAGCTGATCTACAGCCAGTATCTGGAACTGCAGAGCTTCGCCCAGTTCGGCAGCGACCTGGACGACGACACCAAGTTCCGCCTGGCCCAGGGCCGGCGGATCGTGGAGATCCTCAAGCAGGACCGCAACGCCCCCGTGCCGGTGGAAAAGCAGGTCTGCATCATCTACGCGGTGACCCACAAGTACCTGCAGAATGTGGCCGTGGAACTGGTCAAGGAGTACGAGAAGGGGCTGTACGAATACCTGGACGCCAACGCCGATCCGCTGCTGCGCAGCATCCGGGAGACCGGCAAGCTGGAGCAGGCCGACGAGGACGCTTTGAACCAGGCCCTCACCGCCTACACCGACGGCTTTGTACGGGCGCACTAAGGAGGGATCGGACGCATGGCTGGTTCCATGAAAGACATCAAGCTGCGCATCAAGAGCGTGGAGAGCACCATGCAGATCACCAAGGCCATGGAATTGGTGGCTTCCTCCAAGCTGCGCCACGCGAAGCTGCGGGTGGAGAAAAGCCGCCCCTACTTTGAGGTGCTGCACGCCACGCTGGCGGACATCGCCGCCGCCAACACCGATTTTTCCTCCCCCTACACCGTCAGCCGGCCGGTGAACCGCACCTGCTATGTGGTGATCGCCGGCGACCGGGGCCTGGCCGGCGGCTACAACACCAACGTGTTCAAGACGGTGGCCGCCCACGCCGCGGGCAAGGCCTGCTGCTATCTGCCGGTGGGCAAAAAGGCGCTGGAGCACTACCTGCACCAGGGCGCCGATGTGCTCAGCCGGGAGTTTGGCGAGGCGGAGGAGGTGTCGGTAGGGCAGTGCTTCTCCATGGCGCGCACGCTGGCCAAGGGATTCCTGTCCCGCGAATTTGACGAGATCTATGTGGGGTACACCAATTTTGTTTCCATGCTGACCCAGACCCCGGCGGTGCTGCGGCTGCTGCCGCTGAACCCGCCGAAAGCGAAGGCGGAGGGCCCCCAGCCCCTGATCCTCTATGAGCCGGACAGCCAGGCCGTCTACGACGCCATCGTGCCGGAGTATGTGGCCGGGCTGATCTACGGGGCCCTGTGCGAGAGCGTGGCCAGCGAACTGGGCGCGCGCCGCACCGCCATGGACGCGGCCAGCAAGAACGCGGGCGAGATGATCGACACCTTGAGCCTGCACTACAACCGGGCCCGTCAGGCCGCCATAACGCAGGAGATCACCGAGATCGTTGCGGGCGGCGAGGCGTGACGAGGCAAGCCGGATTCTAAACGAAGGAGTAAAGACCATGTCCGAAAAGAATATTGGCACCGTGGTCCAGGTCATCGGCCCGGTACTGGACATCCGCTTCGCGGACGGACAGCTGCCGGCGCTGCGCAACGCCATCGAACTGGACAACGGCGGCAAAAAGCTGGTGGTGGAGGTAGCCCAGCACATTGGCGACAATGTGGCCCGCTGCATCGCCATGAGCAGCACCGACGGCCTGGTGCGGGGCGCCCAGGCGGTGGACACCGGCAGCGCCATTTCGGTGCCGGTGGGGGACGTCTGCCTGGGCCGGGTGTTCAACCTGCTGGGCGAACCCATCGACAACAAGCCCGCCCCCGAAGCCGCCGAGCGCTGGCCCATCCACCGGGATCCCCCCAGCTATGAAGAGCAGGAGACCACCACCGAAATTCTGGAGACCGGCATCAAGGTGGTGGACCTGATCTGTCCCTACGCCAAGGGCGGCAAGATCGGCCTGTTTGGCGGCGCCGGCGTGGGCAAGACCGTGCTGATCCAGGAGCTGATCAACAACGTGGCCACCCAGCACGGCGGCTACTCGGTCTTCACCGGCGTGGGCGAGCGCACCCGCGAGGGCAATGACCTGTACGGCGAGATGAGCGAGAGCGGCGTTATCAACAAGACCGCGCTGGTCTACGGCCAGATGAACGAGCCGCCGGGAGCCCGTATGCGGGTGGCGCTGAGCGGCCTGACCATGGCGGAGTACTTCCGCGATGTGCAGAACCAGGACGTGCTGCTCTTCATCGACAACATCTTCCGCTTCACCCAAGCGGGCAGCGAGGTGAGCGCGCTGCTGGGCCGTATGCCCAGCGCCGTGGGCTACCAGCCTACCCTGGCCACCGAAATGGGCGCGCTGCAGGAGCGGATCACCTCCACCAAGAAGGGCTCCATCACCAGCGTGCAGGCGGTGTACGTGCCGGCGGACGATTTGACCGACCCGGCCCCCGCCACCACCTTCGCCCATCTGGACGCCACCACGGTGTTGAGCCGCGCGATCTCCTCCCAGGGCATCTACCCGGCCGTGGACCCGCTGGAATCCTCCAGCCGCATCCTGTCGCCGGACGTGGTGGGCACCGAGCACTACGAGGTGGCCCGCAGCGTGCAGAAGGTGCTGCAGCGGTATAAGGAATTGCAGGACATCATCGCCATCATGGGCATGGACGAGTTGAGCGAGGAAGACAAGCTCACCGTCAACCGGGCCCGCAAGGTGCAGCGCTTTTTGAGCCAGAGCTTCACGGTGGCGGAGCAGTTCACCGGCATGCCCGGCCAGTATGTGCCGCTGAAGGAGACCATCCGGGGCTTCAAGGAGATCCTGGAAGGCAAGCACGACGATCTGCCCGAGAGCGCCTTCCTCTTCGCCGGCACCATCGACGACGTGGTGGCCCGGGCCAAAAAGGGTGAGTGACCATGACCTTTCAACTTCAGATCGTGACGCCGGACGGCCTGATCTTCGAGGGCGAGGCGGTCAAGCTGTTCTGCCGCACCATCGCCGGGGACGTGTGCATCCTGGCCCGGCACTGCAACTACATGACCGCTCTGGGCATGGGCGAGGCTCGTGTGACGCTGGCGGACGGCACGGTGCGCCGGGCCGCCTGCATCGGCGGCATGCTGGCCGTGACCGGGGGCCGGGCCCGTCTGGTGGCCACCACCTGGGAGTGGGCCGAGGAGATCGACAAGGCCCGCGCCGAGGCCAGCCGCCAGCGCGCCGAGGCCGTCCTGGCCCAGAAGGGCGCCGACGCCCGGGAGCTGGAACTGGCCCAGGCCCGGCTGCGCCGGGCGCTGGTGCGCAGCAGCGTGGCCCGCTGAACCGGCCGGCATTTGGCCAAGCAATACGCGGAGAATTTATCTCCGCGTATTTTTTGTGTTTTTTATACGATTTGTTTTATCTTCTTTTCTTTCCGGCCCGGATATGGTAGCATGAAGCCAAACCCTTTTCCGCAAAGGAGGCCCCGTTCGTGGCAGAGTACGACATCCGCATGGTGGCGCTGGATCTGGACGGCACCGTGTTCAACGACCAAAAGCAGATCACCCCCCGCACCCGGGCGGCGCTGCGGGCCGCGCTGGCCCAGGGGGTGACGGTGCTGCCGGCCACCGGCCGGCCGCTGGCCGGCGCGCCCGACGAATTTTTGTCCATTCCCGGGGTGGCCTGGGCCCTGACCAGCAACGGGGGCTGCGTGTGGCGGCTGGCCGGGCGGCAGCCGGCGATCCGGCTGCCGCTCTCCCCTGCCCAGGGGCAGCAGGTGCTGGAGACACTGGCCGGCCTGGACTGCACCGTGGACCTGTACGCCGACGGCTGGGCCTATACCACCGCCGCCCAGCTGGCCCGGCTGGAAACGCTGGTGGAACCGGAACTGCTCTCCTACGTCCGGGCCAGCCGCCGCACCGTGCCGGATCTGGCCGCCTTCGCGGCGTCGGCGCCGGGCATCGAGAAGTTCAGCTGCCAGTTCGGCACCCCCGCCCACCGGCCGATCGCCCGGGACAAGCTGACCGCCCTGGGGTATGAGGTCACCTGCAGTTTGGGCACCAACCTGGAGATCAACGCCCCCGGCGTGACCAAGGGGGCGGCGCTGCTGGCCCTGGCCCGGCAGCTGGGATACACCCGGGAGCAGGTGATGGCCTGCGGCGACTCGGACAACGACCTGGCCATGCTGCGGGCCGCCGGCCTGGGGGTGGCCATGGGCAACGCCGACCCGGCGGTCCGGGCGGCCGCCGACGCGGTGACCGCCACCAACCAGGAGGACGGGGTGGCCCTGGCCCTGGCCCGGTACATCCCCGGGGTGGCCGAACAGCTGGCCCGGCAGGGGTACGGCTGGGATTGAGCGCCGCGCTCTCCGCAAACTTGGCAAAAAGCCCGCCCGCCGCGCAGGATTTCGCGGCGGGCGGGCTGTTTTGTCGCTTATCGGGGCGCGGGCAGGGCCGGGGCTCCTTCTTCCGGATGGGACTGGCACAACTCCAGAAAGGCGTCCAGCGCGGCGGAGTGGAACTTGCTCTTGTGCAGGATCACGCTGTACTGCCGGCAGAAATCCACCCCCTCCAGCGGCAGGTGGTCAACGGCCACGGCTGGCTGACCATGAGCGAGTTCACCGACCTGATCACCATTGCCGAGATGACCCCCGGCCCCATCGCGGTGAACTCCTCCACCTTTGTGGGGATGCGGATCGCCGGGATCCCCGGGGCGCTGGTGGCCACCTTCAGCTGCATCGCCCCCTCCTGCCTGATCGTGTCCCTGCTGGCCTGGCTCTACTTCAAGTACCAGAACCTGGCCTACATCCAGGGCACCCTGGCGGGGCTGCGGCCCGCGGTGGTGGCGCTGATCGCCTCGGCCGGGGTGAGCATCCTGTCGCTGGCGGTGTTTGGCGACGGGGTGGCCAGCGCGGTGGCCTTCAACTGGCTGGGCGCGGGGCTGTTCGCGGCGGCGCTGGTGGTGCTGCGCCGGTACAAGCCCGACCCCATCCTGGTGATGACCGGCTGCGGCGTATTGGGCGGCGCGTTGTATATGCTGCAAGGAGGCGTGGTATGATTTTACGGATTCGGCCCGCGCTGGGCGGGTATAAGATCAAGGACGAGGCGGGCACGGCGCTGGCCTCCATCCGGCAGCAAAAGCTGCTGGGACCGGCGAAACTGGTGCTGGACCAGAACGGCCCGGTGTACCACACCGACGTACACGAGGCCAGCGACGCGGGCCGGTACGAGGTGATGGACGAGAGCGATCATGTGGTGGTAAGCAGCGATCTGGTGTTTGAGCCGGAACCGGCGGGCGGCTCGCTGACCCGGCCGCCCCGGGCGGACCGGATGGTGCTGCACACCGCCCACTTCGGTGAGTGGCAGGTGGTGCACCAGCGGGACCACAGCGTGCTGTTCGTCCACGACGGCACGGTGCAGGGCAAGCTGAGCCCCTTTTTCACGGTGCGGCCCCAGATCTTCGCCTGCTCGGACAGGTTCACGGTGGCGTTCTGGGCGGCGCTGTATGTGCTGGCCTACTACATGGTGCCGGAGGACGAGATGGTCCTGGTATAACACAGCCCGGCCGGGTGCGAGGCAGACCCTTCGCACCCGGCCGGGCGTTTTTCAGGCGATATACAGGGGATTGGGCTCCTTGTACACATTGCGGCGCTGGTAGGCCACATGGCGGGCCAGGTAGTCGATCCAGGCCTCGTAGGCGGGCTTTTTGATGTGGATGCCGTCGTTTTGCACGTAGTCGGCCTTCATGTTGCCGTTCTCGTCGGCAAACACCTCATCCAGATCGATGAAGTAGCACTCCTTCTGTACCGCGATGCGGGCCAGTTCGTTGTTCACCCGCTCCACCTGCTCGTTGTTCAGCTTGGTGGTCTTGGAGGGGTCCACCGGCGGGATGGACTGGATATAGATCTTCACCCCGGGCAGCAGCCGTTCCCGCAGCATGTCGATCATCCGGTCGTAGTAGGCCAGGAAAGACTGCTCCCGCTGCTCGCTGGCGTTCACCAGCGAGTTGGTGCCCAGCAGGATATACACCGCGTCGGGGGAACTGGCCTGCACCGCGTCCAGCACCACCAGCTCCTCCCCGGTGACCCGGTTTTTCACGGTGGAACCGTTCACCACCGCGTCCGGGCCCATGCTGCGGATGCCCAGAATGGTGGAGTGGCCGTACACCGAGGTCTGGTAACTCTGCATCCCCTCGGTGATGCTGTCCCCGATAAAGGTCACCGTGTCAAAATAGCTGATGTCGATCATCGGCTGGGCGGGCAGGGCGATCATCGGCCCGTAGGGCGAGGTGACGGTCATGTTCAGGGTCGGCGCGGCCACCCGGGTCTGGGTGTTCCAGCTCATGTCCCCGGCGCTGACCGTCTCCCGCCAAGGCGGCTGCTCGCTTCCCGCCGGGGTATAGTCCCCGTTCGGCGCGATGGTCGCGGCCGGTTCGGAGGCCGGCTGGGAGGTCGGCGGGGTCGAGACCAGCTGCTCCTGTCCGGGCACAAACCCGTTCAGGCGCAGCGCGCCCCACACCGCCACAGCGATCACCGCCGCGCCGGCCAGCAGCGCCAGCGCCCGGCGCAGCCGACGCCGACGCATCCGCCGGCGGGTCTTTTGTCTGAATTCCTGATAGGTTGCCATAAACAGGGCACACCTCCTCACACCGCGGCACACCGCCGCGGGAACTAGGGCAAGCGAAGGGTCAAGCCGCCCCCGCCGCCGGATCGCCGCTGTCGGACGTTGCGTCCCCGGCGGCGGTACTGGTGGTTTTGGATGCGTACGGGCTGCCGTACAAGAAGGGCAGATCGTCGGAATAGGCCACATGCCGGCTGATATAATCCACCCACTGCTTGTAGCCGGTGCCGTTCAGATGGATGCCGTCCTGGGCGGCCAATTCGGATTTCAGATCGCCGTTTTCGTCGGCCAGAAACTCGTGCAGGTTCAGATAATAGCAATCCTGGGCCCGGGCCAGCAGGGCCAGCTGCTCGTTCACCCGGCGGATCTGGTCGTTGTTGAGGGTGGTGATCTCCGGGCGCACCGGCGGGATCGACTGCACATAGATCACCGCGCCGGGGGCCGTTTCCTTGAGCATCTGGAGCATACGCTCATAGTAGGCCAGGAAGGACTGCTCCTTCTGCTCGTCGGCGCTGACCAGGGAGTTGGTGCCCAGCAGCACATACACCGCTTTGGGGTTGGCGGCGGCCACCGCGTCCAGGGCGATCTCCTGGGTGCCGTCCTCCCGGGAGAGGGTGGTGCGGTTGACGATGTCGCTGGGGTGGATGCTGCGGTAGCCGCAGACGGTGGCGATCCCCTTCAGCGAGGTGGAATAGGTGTAGAAGCCGGCGGTGACGCTGTCCCCCAGCATGACCACGTTCTGGAAATATTCCGGCTGCACCAGCCCGGTATCCGGCTGGGCGATCAGGGCGGCGTCGGGCCGCACCAGGGTCCAGCTGTCCTGCCGCACCGGCCCGATGGAGGAAAAGCTGGTGTTCTGCACCACTTCGCCGCCGGTGTTGGGCAGCGGCGCCAGGGCCACCGTTCCGTTTGCGCTGGAAAGGCTGGACGCCCCCTCGTCCCCGCCGGGGGGCACGATCCAGTCCAGCAGGGCGGTGATCCCGGCGGACAGGGTGAGGATGAGCGCCACGGCGCACACAAAGGCCAGACCCCGGCGCAATCGTCGGCGGGCCTGCCGCTGCCGGTGGCGGCGGCGCACACGCTGATATTCGTCCATCCTGTTCCCCCCCTTTGGTCGGCGCGCCGCAAGGGCGCTTTGTGTTTTATTGTACCACGGCCGGCACGGTTTGCCAACCGAAAAAGGGGCGAAATAAAGAAGTTACCAAATGTTCACAATCCCGACACGCCCGGCACTTGACGGGGCCCGGCGGGCCGCCTATAATAAACATAGTATTCAATACCATGTTGAAGGAGCAAGTGTCATGACCTGGAAGATCGTTGCGGATTCCAGCTGCGAGCTGCGCAGGCTGGAGGGGCTGGCCCCCGGGGTGAGTTTTGATATCGTGCCGCTGAAGATCCGGGTGGGCGAGCGGGAGTTTGTGGACAACGCGGCGCTGGACACCGCCGCCATGATGGCCGCCATGGGCAACTACAACGGGCCCACCTCCACCGCCTGCCCCAGCCCGGAGGAATGGGCGGAAAAGTTTTTGCAGGCCGACCAGGTGATCGCGCTGACCATCACCAGCGGGCTGTCCGGCACCTACAACAGCGCCGTGGTGGCCAAGGAGATGGTGCTGGAAAGCCATCCGGAGAAGAAGATCTACGTGCTGGACACCCTGGCCACCGGCGGCCAGATGGTGCTGGACATCTGGAAAGCCCGGGACCTGATCCAGGCCGGGCTGCCCTTTACCCAGGTGTGCGCGGAGCTGGAGATCTACAACCAGCAGCGGCACATCCTGTTCGCGCTGGCCAACTTTGACAATCTGGTCAAGAACGGGCGGATGAACCGGCTGGTCGGCTTTGTGGCCGGTGCGATGAACATGCGGGCCGTGGGCCGGGGCAACGAGGCCGGCAAGATCGAGCTGCTGCACAAGACCCGGGGCGAGACCCGGATGCTGGCCTATCTGCTGGAGGCGATGGACCATTCCGGCTACGACGGATCCAATCCGGTGGTGATCAGCCATTGTTTCAATGAAAACGCGGCCCGTCTGCTGGCGGGCGGCATCCGCAACAAATGGTCCGGCGCGCAGGTGGAGATCCTGCCCACCAGCGGCCTGACCAGCTTCTACGCCGAAAAGCAGGGCCTGATCGTGGGCTACTGATCCCCTGTTGTATATACGAACCCGCCCCGGCCAGATCTTTCATCCGGCCGGGGCGTTTGCTTTTCTTCGGGGCCCGTCAAAAGCCCCGGCGGCAGAATTCGTGTCTGCCGCCGGGGCTTTTCGCTTTCTGTTACCGCCCCGCCTGGGCCACCCGCTCCTGAGCGGCGCGGCGCATCCGGGCCAGGGCCTTGGCCTTCTGGGTCTTCCACTGGGCCAGCTGGGCCTCGGTGGGGGTCTCGGTCACCCGGGCCACCGCCCAGTGCAGGCCGTCCCGCCTTGCCAGCTTGAACCGCACCAGGAATCCCCCGTGGGCGGCGCACTCATACAGGCTGTAGTAGCCGGTGTTGCCCCGGCGCAGCCACACGTCGTGGGGATCGGGGCGCATCTCGGCGCCGCACACCGGGCAGCGGGCGGTCTTCAGTTCCGGCTGTTCCCGGAAATCCTCCCGCTGGATGTGGCCGGGACTGTAGACAAAGTCCGCGAACTGCCCCTCGCCGCCGCAGAGGATATGCCGCAGGCTCTCCTCCTCGGTGGGATAGGCGGCCAGCCCGGCGGCCAGATCCAGCTGCTGGCAGACCCGGGCGGTGTATTTCGCGTCGCTGAGCGCGTCGTGGAAGGGCTCGTCCTTTTCGATGCCCAGCCGGTCCACCACGCTCTCCAGGGTCATGCCCTCGCCCTCCGCCCGGCCCCGCTGGGCCAGGAAGATCTGCTGCAGATCGTACCAGCGGCGGGGCCAGCTCTCGTCCAGCCCGTTCAGATACAGGTTCTGCTTGAGCACCGGCACGTCGTCCATGCCCCACTCGCCAAAGGCCGCGTCCGGGCCGCACCAGTCCGCAAAGCGGCGCAGCCCCTCCTTGATGGGCACACCCGCGTCCAGCTGGCTCTGGGTCATGCCGGTGACCTTGGCGATGTGGTGGTGCAGCTTGCGGAACAGCCGGGGCCGCAGGTTCAGCTGCAAACTGTCCAGCATACGGCCGGTCTGGTCCACCTTCACCGCGCCGATCTGGATCAGTTCGCCCCGCAGGGCCTGCTCCGCGCCGTGGTAGTTGAACAGATAGGGCTTGTAGCCCATATTCCATTCCAGGTCAAAGATGATCAGCTGCATGGTTCCTCCTTGCGCCCTCACACCGGGGCGGGGCTGTTGATCTGGGGCGCCTGCCCGTAGAAGGGGTTCGCCTCCCCCTGGAGGGGCGCGTCGCCGGTCTCCAGCCGCTCCCGGCCCACCGCCAGCATCAGCTTGATGCGGTTTTCCTGGTTGACGCGGGTGGCGCTGGGGTCGTAGTCGATGGGGGTGATGTTGGCCTGGGGATACAGCTCCCGGATCTTGTTGATCATGCCCTTGCCGCAGATGTGGTTGGGCAGGCAGCCGAAGGGCTGGGCGCAGAC